>JBCCHL010000145.1:0-11832 GCA_039028775.1 Pseudomonadota bacterium
CCGATTGTCAGAACGTCGCGCGCCTCGTCGTCTTCGCCCAGACGGGACAGAATCTGGCCGCGCTGAAACCACGCCGGCACGTCCGCAACTCTTCCGGTTTGGCCTCGACCAGTTGCGAGATCATGCCTTGTTCAATGATTGAATAGCTGCGCGGTCCGAACCCAGTGCCGAGGAAAATGTCCTGAATATCCCGGCGGCGACACTTGGAGCCGTTGAGAAAGTACTGCGACTGGCCATCGCGGCTCACCTGACGGCGGATCGCAATCTCGGCAAACGCCGAGTATTCCCCGCCGATGCGACCATCCGAGTTGTCGAAAAAGAGCTCAATGCTCGCCGCGGCGGTGGGCTTGCGCGTGTTGGAACCGTTGAAGATCACATCGGTGAGATTTTCCCCGCGCAATTGCTTGGCGGAGCTTTCACCCATCACCCAGCGGACGGCATCGATGATGTTCGACTTACCGCAGCCGTTAGGGCCAACAACTGCGCAGCGATTTCCGGGGAGGGTAACGGTCGTCGGGTCGACGAAGGATTTAAAACCAGCAAGCTTTATCTGCTTTAGTCGCATTGCTTTGGCGTAAGAAGGTTACGCAGGCTGATCGAAGTCCATCTTGCTTTTGTTTTTTGCTAGCTGGCGCTCTTTGCTAGCTGGCGCTCTTTGCTAGCCGGCGCTCTTTGCTAGTTGGCGCTTGCTCTTTGCTAGCTGGCACTTGTTACTGCCAAGATCCTTCGACTGACCTGTTTAGACGACTTACGGCGTTACCCCTAAACTAGAAGCTCGTAGTCTAAAGCATGCCGCTACGTTTATTAATAGCCAAGCAACAAAAAAGCGGCGAAAACCCAGACAAAATACGGCGAAGTTGCCGTCTCAGCCGGGCATGGCCAGGCTGCTGGCGCGTTCGTACCAGTGCCCTTGTGCATCGCCATCAACATCCGTGCGCAAATCCCGGCTCAGTTGGCATTGGCGACGGGCAAACGCGACCAGCAGTTCGACGGCGCGTTCGCTCGCCCCGCCGACGTAGGCGTCGAACAAGGCACGATAAAACCGGGCGATATCCCAGGCTTCGATGCGTTCCTGGGCAAGCAATTGCCACAGCAAACGCTGGGATGAGGGTAACAAGCATTCGAACACGGCGCCGATGTAGCGGTTGCTACCGGCAAGAATTGCGGTATAGAAGGCGCCACGACCGGTCACCAGAGCCGCAGCATCGCCGCCGCGCGCCGCGTCAGCCATTTGTTCGAGCGCCGCCTCGGCATCGCTTCGCTGCGCCGCGCTAAGACGCGCTTGACCACTGAACCAACGTTGCTGAGTCGCGCACAACATCTCCAGCAGATCGCCAGCCTCCTCACCTTGGATCGCGATCACCACCGCGCCTTTACGCGGCGCGATTTCGATCAGATGCCGTCGCTCGAGGATCAGCAACGCTTCGCGGATGGTACCGCGCGAGACACTCAGCGCTTTGGCCAAGCGCAACTCCTGCACCCGCTCACCGGGCAGAAGGTGACCTTCGATGATTTGATTGCCAAGAAAATCAGCTATTTGATCCGTAATGTTAAGTGCCGGCTTAAAAACCATATCCACCAACCTCATCCATTGCTTGCACTGCTGCATAGCCATGGACTGCGATTACCCGGGGAAGTTCCAAAATTTTGTACGCGGTGGACAAAACAGGGCGCGAAGTCCCGGGCTCGGGCTGGGTTACTCCGCGGGGGGCGACAACTGCGCTTGCAAGCGCAGCGGCAAACCCGCCGCTTCCAGCGCTTGCGATACCCAGAGCCAATCGCCGGGCGCTTGCATCGCCTGGCCGCTGGCACTCAGGCGCACGGCAACCTCAAACCGCTCGGCTTGGCTGAGCAGGCGGGTCTCACTCATGCTGACAAGATCATCGAGCACCACGGTGAACGGCAGGGTTAAAGGCGGTCGACGCACTACCGCATAGGGCATTCCGCCACCCACCGGGCGCGCAACCACAAAGATCGTCCCATGGGGCGGCATGTTCGCGCTCGCGGCTACCTCGACGGTCACCGGCGCGGGCCCACCCCAGCGTTTTCGCATCTCTCGGATACCCGCCGCAAACACGGTCTGCTGGGCCATATCCGCGGTGGTGTTGGTAGCGCGGTGCAAGTAACGAATCGCCTCGTCGTAACGCGCGGCGGCAAATGCATCCAAGGCCAGAATTTCCAACACCACGGGTAGATCGGGTCGTGCCGCGATGAGTTCCAGGGCCAGCGAGCGCCCAAAATCGTCCAGCACCCCGGACGCCGCAAGGTAACGCGTCTGCAACCAGTATACTTTGACCGTGAGGTCTTCCGGCATCAGCTGGCTGGTACTCGCAAACGCCTGAGCAGCGGCCGCATAAGCCTCACGCTTGAGGTGCACGTGGCCGAGCAGATACCAACTCTTCGCATCGTCAGCTTTGGCACGCGTACGACGCTCAAGGCGTCGCTGCCAGGCATCCAGCGACGCGGTGTCAGCGGGATCCATGGTCAGCACCGCTTCCGCCCCCGCCACCTCGAGCACGTCGAGGTCCGCGACCCCCCGATACGTCACCCCGCCCCCCGCCCGCCAAACCAGCGCCAAAGCGAACCAGGGCGCGCGCGCAGCCGCCGTGCCCAGCGGCGCGCCCGGCTGGCGCTGCTCCAGCTCTTCGAGCATGACCGCACCCAATTCGTCTTCCAACTCCCGGCGCACTTCCGCATCGCCGGCCTCAGCGGCGACCTCATCGAACCGTTCCTGATAGAAGCTGCGGGTGATCAGCGCCTGGCTGAGACCGGCGCGGGCCGCGCGTACGAGGGGCCACAAAGCGAATAACGCGACCGCAAGCAACGCGACAACAAACCAGAACCAGAACATCTAGCGCTCCAGATAGTCGCGGATATGTGCCTTTTGCGCGTCGCTCAACGGCGCAGAAACCACCTGCCTGCCGCGTCGCTGCAGCAGGAGGAGCAAACCTAACCCGACCAGCAACAGACCGATCGGCAACACCCAAACCAACCAGGTGCGGGCGGTAAACGGGGGATCGTAGAGCACAAAATCTCCATACCGGGCCTGCAGCCAGTCCCGCACCTGTTGGTCGGTGAACCCCTCCTGCACCACCAGGCGGTGCACCGCCGCGCGCAAATCCTGGGCGATCGGCGCATCGCTACCCGCCAGGTTGGTATTGAGGCACTTCGGGCAGCGCAACTCGGCGATCAACGCCTGATAGCGGGTTTTTTGTTGGGCATCGTCGAACCGATACACATCGATCTGGGAGGCCAACAGCGGCGTGAATACACCCGTCGCCCAGACCAGCAACAGCGCGCGCCATCCCCATCCGCTCACCTCAACCCTCCCCCGCCTGGATACGCACACCCAGTTCGCGCAGGCGGGGTAACAATTCGGTCTGCCAGATATTGCGATTCACATCGCCGACCCGCTTGTAAATGACAGTGCCGTCGGCGTCGAGCAGAAATGTCTCGGGCGCACCATAGACGCCAAGCTCCACGCCGAGCAGACCGTCATCGTCGTAGACCACCAGATCATAGGGATTGCCGAACTGAGCCAGCCAATTCAACGCCTTGGCACGGTCATCCTTATAGTTGATACCGACCAGGCGGATGTCGCTGACCTGGGTGATGCGGGTCAACTCTTCGTGTTCCGCCTGACAGGTCGGACACCAGGTTGCCCACACGTTGACCAGCACGGGAGCACCGAGGAGTGCGGCCCGCTCCACCACCATGTCCGGATCGTGCAGCGTCGTTGCGCGAAATTGGGGAAACGGTTTTTTCAGCAGGGCCGAGGGCAGCACATGCCGATCACCCAGACTAAAACCGACGTAGCCCACCGCGACGATGACGACAAACAGCCCCAGCGGCACAAACAAGCTGGCCCGATGCATCGGCGGTTTAGAATCTGAACCGGCCATCACACCGAATGCTCAGCACCCGCCGGCATTGCCGCCGCGGGCTCCGCCTGCATTCGCTGTTGGCGCCTGCGCAAACGGCGGTAACGCGGATCAAAGATCGCCACCACGCCGCCGGCCGCCATCAACAATGCGCCCAGCCACACCCAGCGCACCAACGGTTTGTGATGCAAGCGTACAGCCCAGGCGCCATCCTCCAGAGGTTCGCCCAGAGAAATATAGATATCGGCGAACAGACCGGCGGAGATCGCCGCTTCGGTCATGACGCTGCCGCTGGCGTTATAGCGGCGTTTTTCGGGACGCAATTCGAACGTGGTGTCCCCCTGCTCGATCAAGAATATTCCCTGCTGGGCCACGTAGTTGGGCCCTTCGACGCCGGTGATACCTAGAAAGGTGACCTCATAGCCCGCATGTTCGCGCGTCTCCTGGGGCGCCATGCGCACGTCGTCTTCGATGGACAGGGTCGCGGTGACCGCGATGCCGAGCATCGCTATCGCAAACCCTAGATGCCCGAGCAGCATCCCCCCATAGGCGACCGTCAGACCGCCGCGCCGGCCCTTGCGCCACAGATCGAGCAGATGGGAGGCGATCATCCACAGCGCCAAGCTGACCGCGACCAGAACCGTCACCGTAGGCGGCTGCCAGACGAAGGCGAACAGCAGCAGCAAAACCAGCGCGATGCCCGCGCTAATCGCCAGGGGACTGCGCCAGCGCTGGGGCGACGTGCGCTTCCAGTTCAACCAAGGTACCAACACCAACGCCAGGCTCAAGGCGCACATCAGCGGAACAAAAAAACGATTGAAGAACGGCGGGCCGATGGAGATGTGGTCGTCCGTCACCGCCTGGAAGCCCACCGGATAGAGCGTGCCCCACAACACGACCAGCAGGGAGACCACCAACACCACGTTATTGAGCAACATGAAGGCTTCGCGACTCCAACCCGCAAACCCCACAAACGTCTTCACCCCGCCCGCCCGCAGCGCGTAGAGCAGCAGGGAACCGCCGACGACCATGCCGAGGAAGGAGAGGATGTACATGCCGCGCAGTGGGTCCACCGCAAACGCATGCACCGAGGTGAGTACGCCCGAGCGCACGATAAAAGAGCCGAGCAGCGACAGCGAGAAACAAGTGATCGCAAGCAACAGCGTCCAACTCTTGAACGCCCCGCGTTTTTCCGTCACCGCCAGGCTGTGCAACAAGGCCGTCGCGGCGAGCCAGGGCATGAAGCTGGCGTTCTCCACCGGGTCCCAGAACCACCACCCACCCCAGCCGAGTTCGTAGTACGCCCACCAGCTTCCGAGGGTGATCCCCGCGGTCAGGCTCGCCCAGGCGACATTGGTCCACGGTCGCGTCCAGCGCGCCCAGACCGTATCGACCCGCCCGCCGAGCAAGGCGGCGATCGCAAACGCGAACGGCACCGATAGCCCGACATAGCCGACGTACAACATGGGCGGATGGATGGTCTGCCCGAAGTCCTGCAAGAGCGGATTGAGATCCGACCCATCGACCGGCGTGAGCGGGATATTGCGCAGGAATGGCTCGCTCGCGAACAGCACAAAACACAGGAAGCCGAGGTTGAGGATACTCAGGATACCGAGCACCCGACTGTGAAATTCCGGCGGATAGTCGGCGTCCTTCAAAGCCACCGCCGCCATCCACAGGGTCATGATCACGATCCACAGCAGGAACGACCCTTCGTGCCCGCCCCAGGCCGCCGCCACCTTGTAGTAGACCGGAAGCGCACTGTGCGAGTGGGAGGCGACATAGCTGACGCTGAAATCGTCGGTAACAAAGGCATAGACCAGAGCCAGAAATGACAGGCAGACAAACACCATCTGGCCGTACACCATCGACACCGCGCTGCGGTGCCACAGCGGTCGCGCCGCGCCGAACAAACCCGCAAACGCAGCCCCGAGCGCCAACGCGGCGGCCATCGCCACGCATAGCTGGCCGAGTTGCGGAATCAAGGTGATGCCCCGGCGGGAAGGTCCGTCTCGGAGCCGGCGTCAGCCGCCTGCATCCCTGCGAGTTCCGGGGGCATGTAATTCTCATCGTGTTTGGCTAGAACCGTGCTGGCCTGGAAGACACCATCCGCACCCAGCCGTCCTTCGACCACGATACCCTGCCCCTCGCGAAACAGATCCGGCAGGATACCTTCGTAGAGTACATCATACTGCGCCGTCGCCCGGTCCGTCAGGGTGAAGCGCACCGCAAGGCTGTCAGGCGCTCGCCGTACGGAATCTTCAAGCACCATTCCCCCCGCCCTGATCGGCACGCCGACCGGTGCCGCCCCGCCGACCACTTTGGCGGGCGGATAGAACATATTGAGGTCCTCATCCAGTGCCAACATGATCGCCGACGTAGCGGCGACGCCCACCACCAGGACAAAGACCGCGATATAGAGGCGTTGTTTACGTGCCGGATTCATACTGTCTAATGATCATGCTCATTCAAAAAAATAGCTCAAGGCGCGACATCTGCATCCACCTAATCGCAAGTTTCTTTACGGTCCACCCGCGCCTGAAAACGAATCTCGCGCAGCGCGCGGGATTTCAAGCGCCGCGCTGCCAGCAGATTGACCGCCAACACCAGCGCAAAGGCCCCATAGGCCAGCCACACGTAGAGCGCGTGCCCGCCCATCGCCAGAAAATCCGGCAACGATTCAAAGGCCATCAGCCCGCCAACTCCCGCACCCAGGATGTGCGCGCCTCTCGCTCCAGGACCAGCCCCTGCATTCGTTGCAGAATCACGTAGCCCACAAAACTATACAATCCGAGCGCCATCACCAGGGCCGGCAGATACATCTCCGGCGGCATGGCCGGTTTCTCCGTGAGCGTGAACGTCGCTGGCTGATGCAGCGTCGCCCACCAATCTACAGAATACTTGATGATCGGTATATTGATGGTGCCGACGATGGCGAGCAGCGCGCTCGCCTTGCCGCGCAATTCCGGGTCCATGATTGCCTGCCGCAGGGCGTAGATGCCGATGTACAGGAACAACAGTACCAATGTCGACACGGTGCGTCCGTCCCACTCCCACCAGGTCCCCCAGGTCGGTTTGCCCCACACCCCGCCGGAGAACAGCGCCAATGCGGTCATGGTCATCCCCACGGGCAGACAGGCGGCAATCGCCACATCGGCCAGCTTCATGCGCCACACAAACAACACCAACCCCGCAACCCCCATGCCAATATAAATGCTCTGGGCGATCATCGCGCTCGGCACATGGATATAGAAGATGCGAAACGCATTTCCCTGCTGGTAGTCCGGGGGCGCATAGACGAGCGCCCACACCAGGCCGACGCTCAACAACAATGCCGCGGCGAGGCCAAAGCCGACCCGCCAGGGGTTGGCAATGCCATAAAACCAGCGCGGTGAGCCGAGCTTATGCCAGAACGTTTTTAATCCCATGGCTATTGCATTTCCAAACTGATCCGCAAACCCATCGCGCAGGCGAATGGCCCCAGCCCGATGGCCAGAATACTGACAACAGCCAGCCAATATAGTGCGGCTGGATTGTCTACACCGTTAACCTGGTCATGTATCGCGGTTGCACCAAATATCAGCGTCGGCAGATAAAGGGGTAGGATCAAAAGCCCTAAGAGCGCCCCGGAACGCGCAAAACTCACTGTCAGAGCAGCCCCCGTCGCGCCGAGGAAGCTCAATGCCGGCGTACCGATAAGCAAGGTCAGGAATACCACCACAAGCGCGTTTACGGACACGCCGAGCAATACTCCCAACAACGGCGACAATAGTGTAAGGAGTAAACCCACGGCAATCCAATGCGCAGATATACGCATAAGTAGCAACATGAACAGCGGCTGCGGCGCGGTCGCCATCTGCTCGATCATGCCATTGTCGTAGTCGCGCCGGAACAGACCGTCCAACGACAGGAGATTGGTCAATAAGACCAGTATCCACAGGATCGCCCCGCCATAGCTCGCCACGGCACTCCCGCCGCCGGTGCTCGGCGGCGCGCCGACCGCAAACAGCATGACCGCGAGGAACAAAAACATCAGCGGGTTGAAGATGACCCCGGTGGCGCGCCACATCACCATGATCTCGCGTTTGAGCAAGCGCCACATCTACGCGACCATCGCCAGGCTCAGGAGGGTTTTGGCCTCGATCGGCACCGGCATGTGCGTGGCGCAGACGATCACCCCGCCGGTGGCACAATGCTCGACCATCAGTTGGGTCAGAAGCGCCTGGCCGTCCGCGTCCAACGCGGTAAAAGGCTCGTCGAGCAGCCACACCGGCAAGGCGGCCAGATACCAGCGCGCCATCGCCACCCGGCGCTGTTGGCCGGCTGAGAGATCCGCCATCCGGGTCAGGCCGTAGCGCACCACACCAAAGCGTTCGAGCGCCGCAAAGGCGCCGTCCTCATCCAGCTGTCGATCGTGCAGCGCCGCCGCAAAACGAAGGTTCTCAAGCGGAGATAACAGCTCGTCCAAGCCCAGTCGGTGACCCTGGAACAGGCAGGGATCGATCGTAAACTGGCCTCGATACTGCTGATGCACCCCATTCAGAGTGCGTAACAAAGTTGACTTTCCCGAGCCGTTGGCGCCGCGCAACTCCACCAGGCTGCCCGCCTCGACCCGCAGGTCCAACGGTGCAAAAAGATCACGGCCGGCACGCTGACAAACGAGTCCACGCAGAGCGATCGCCTCAGGCATTCACAACTCTATAACAGGGTTCATACGTACCTTGCAGCTTCATGCGACCCTGTTCAGCAAAACTGCGCAGCAGATCGTCCAGCGCCTGGGCGAGCACCGGATCCGCACGCAGCTCAAACGGCCCATGCGACTTGATCATGCGGATGCCGTGGTCCTTGACGTTGCCGGTGACGATGGCGGAGAAGGCGCGGCGCATCTGCACAGCCAGCTCGGCAGGGTTCAAATCCCGATGTAGATTCAAGGCTGCTACCGAGTCATGGTCCACGTCGAAGGGCTGTTGGTGTTCGCTGGGAATCTGCAACAGCCAGTTGAAGTAATAGGCATCGCCGCTGTGATTACGGCTGCGTTTGACCGCTTTGATACTCTTGCTGAGGTAACGCCCGACCTCCTGCGCATCATCGATGATCACCCGGTAGCGTTCCCTGACCGAAGGTCCGAAGACCAGCACCAGAAACTCATCCAGACGTTCGAAATAGGCCGCGGCGCTGGCGGGACCGGTAAACACCACCGGTAGCTTGTTACCTTCGTTGGCCGCATCCAGCACGATCCCCATCAGGTACAGCACCTCCTCCGCGGTCCCCACGCCGCCGGGAAATACCACGATCGCGTGTCCCAGACGCACAAAAGCCTCCAGGCGTTTCTCGATGTCCGGCAGGATCACCAGGTGGTTGACCATCGGGTTAGGCGGTTCCGCGGCGATGATGCCGGGTTCTGTCAGCCCGATGAAGCGTCCCCCCTGCATGCGCTGCTTGGCATGCCCGACGGCAGCCCCCTTCATCGGTCCTTTCATCGCACCCGGCCCGCAGCCCGTGCAGATATCCAGATACCGCAGGCCGAGGTGATAGCCGACCTCCTTGGTGTATTCGTACTCTTTGCGCGCAATCGAGTGCCCGCCCCAGCACACCACCAGGTTGGGGCGCGCACCGGGCTCCATGACGCGGGCGTGCTTCAGCATCTGGAACACCGCATCGGTGATGCCCCTGGGGTGCTGCAGATCGTAGTGCGGGCTGTCGCTGATCTCGGTGCCGAGATAGAGAATGTCGCGCAACACCGCGAACAGATGTTGCCGCACCCCTTCGACCATGCGCCCTTCGACCAAGGCACTGCGCGGCGCACTCTTGATCTTCAGTTCCAGCCCGCGGGTCCGCTTGGCCAGCTCGATGTCAAAATCATGATAAGTGGCGAAGATCTGCGAAGCATCGTCCGATTCCGCGCCGGTGTTGAGCACGGCGAGCGCGCACTGGCGAAACAGGCGTTGCAGTTCCGCATGCCGCGCGCCATCCGTGAGCTCCTCCACCTCGCGCTGGGACAGCAGCTCGAGGCTCCCCCGTGGGCCGACATCGATGTCGACTTTGGCAACGTCTTTGCTCGCATCCTCGCCGGCGGCGGCGGAGTCTTTTTTTGCCGAGCCTGGGTTTGCGGCGCCTTTGCTACCGGCGCCAGCCATCTGCGTCATCGGGCACTCACCTCTTGTCAGTGTCGATCGATTACCAGTTGAGATTGATACCTACGTACAATTGCCGGGGCATCGCTGGAAAATAGCGATAGCCGCCGAACGCAAAGTCCGCCCTGTCAGCATAGCGTTCATCCAGCAGATTGACGACGCGCACAAACACCTCGGCGGATTCGCGCACCTGCCACTGGCCCCGCCAGTTGAGTACCGTGTGGCCATCATACTTCGCGGTGTTGGCCGCGTTGATATAGTGACGGCCAACGGTATTGAGTTCCAATTCGGACGTCACGCTGTCGGTCAGTCGCGTCGCCCAGCGCGCGTTCAGCAACAGCCGCGGGGCGGTGTCGATGGCGTTGCCATCGGTGATGGTCTCACGCCCATCCGCGGCCCGGTCGAAGGCATATTCGTGGATGGCGTAGCTGCCGCTGAGCGAAAGCGTGTGCGCGCCGCGGGTGACGCGCCCGTCGAGTTCAATCCCATACGATTCGGTTTCCCCATCGCTGACGTTGAAGGCATCCGCATCGCGCAGCAACAGGTTGTCCGTGGTCTCGCGGAACAGCGCGACGTTGATGTTCTCACCACGCAGACCGATCTCCAGGGACAACAGCTCCTCGCTGTCGAGATCTGCCACGGTCTGGCCGCCGCGCAGGCGATAGAGTTCCGTCACCTGGGGGGGTCGAAAGCCGCTGCTGATCACCCCGTACAGCGTCCCCAAACCGGTCTGGGTCTCGAAGCCGAAGCGCGCCGCCACATTGGTAAAGTCGTCTTCGCGACTCGCCGGACGGGTGTAGAGACAACCACCAAAACCGCACGGCGTGCCATCGTCTTGCGTATTGCCGACGATGTGATTGTTGTCGTAGTCGTAGGCCAGATGCTCGATGCGCAAACTGTGGATCAACTGGGTACGCTCGCCGCGGGGTACCGAGAGGTTGTAGAACGCTGCCGCCATTACGCTGCTGACGTCGTAGTCATAGTGCAACCCCGGCGGACGGGTCGCCACCAGAAACGCCGAACCGACGGTCGGGCCCGCTTGAAATTCGCGCAGATCTCCCTGCATATATTCCAGATGCCCACCGATACTGAGGTCGTAGTGGGTCGCTGCGAGCTGATATTGGGCCAGCACCCCGCCGCTGGTCTGGGAGTTTTCTTCCAGCGGCTGACCGGGCAGAAAGTGTTGCAGAAAGGTCATATCCGAGTGCCGCAGGTACGGCGTCACGGACCAGGCGTCGCGCCGCATCTCGCTGGACAGGCGCAGCGCGTAAGCATCGCGGTAGGCTTCGGGATTGGGGTTGGTGTCGCGCAGATCGCCGTCATCGTAGGCCTCAAACCCGCGCACAAACCCGCCGGTCTCCTGGTTCAACAGCGCACCGGTGAAACGGGTGGTCGTCTCCCAGTCGCCCAGCGCACCGTCATGGCGCAGGGAGAATTTCTGCGTGTCGTAGCCCGTATCCTCGCGATACCCATCCGAGGTGGTGCTGACAAAACTGATGCCGAGACGATTACCCTCTTCGCCAAGGCTGGTGGCCGCACGCACGCGATAGTAGTCGTAGGGTCCACCTTCGAGGGCTACCGAGCTGCCCTGCGGCATGGCGGTGCGCACATTGATCGCGCCATGCAGGGCGTTGCCGCCGAGCACTGCACTGGCCGGTCCGCGCCAGACCTCGATGGCCGCGGCCTGTTCGGTGTTGATTTCGAACAGATTGTTGACGTTACAGAAACCGGCGGGGCGAATCGGTATGCCATCTTCCAGATAACTGAATTCACCGCACGCTCCGGAGCCGGTGAATACCGCCGAGCGGATGGCGGCG
>JBCCHL010000146.1:0-11756 GCA_039028775.1 Pseudomonadota bacterium
CGTTGTCCTTCGAAGCCATGACCGCTTGAGGATCATGGTCCACCCCGACCGCGCGCGCGCCCAGCAGCGCCGCCGCTATACCGAGGATGCCGGAGCCGCAGCCGAAGTCCAATACGCGCGCCCCGGCGGTCAGGTGTTTACCCAGCCAGTCCAGGCACATGCGGGTGGTCGGGTGAGAACCACTGCCGAAAGCGAGCCCGGGCTCGAGGCGCAAGGGGACCAGGTCGGCAGGCTCGAAGCCTTCGGACGGGGTTGCGGTCGCAGCCTTGGGCTGCAGCCAGATGCGCCCGCCGAACACCTCGTTAACGCTGAAATTGGTATGCGCCAGCGGGTGATCATCCGGACCAACAAAGTCCACTTCGAGCTGCAGCGGGATCGCTGCCAGCGCACTCAGCTCGTCGCGCAGCCGCGCGATCGGGACATCCAATGGCAATAGGCTGCGCACTTGCACGTGCTGCCACAGCGGGGTCTCGCCAGGAGCGGGTTCCAGCACCGGCTCATCGTCTTCGCTCACCAACGTGATCGCGACCGCCCCATGCGCCAGCAGCACGCCCTCCACCCCTTCCAGGGACTGAGGGGTGACGCCGAGGCTGACCTGCAACCAGCTCACGAAAGCTTGAAGAGCGCCTCTCCGGTGGCGACCGGGGTGCCGTTGGCCACACAGATCTGTGCCACCGTGCCTGCGATGGTGGCCCGAATCTCGTGCATCATCTTCATACTCTCGATGATGCACACGACGTCACCGACATCGACCTGCTGGCCTTCTTCCACGAAGACGGCAGCATCGGGGTGCGGTGCGCGATAAAATGTCCCCGCCATCGGCGCTGGCAGCACGGCGGGAGAAGCCTCTGCTAATGGCGCGGGGGCGGCGGCAGGGGCCACCGCCGGCGTGGAGACGGCCATCGGCGTCACCGCAGTAGCGCCCACCATGGCGATGCGCACCGATTCATCACCGCTCGCCACCTCGAGCTCTGCAATCCCGTGCTCTTCCACCAGTTCGATGAGTTTTTTTACTTTGCGCAAATCCACCGCCATATCCTCCTCGCCTTGTCCCGCTAAAATGTGTTGTTCAGGTGTCTTCCAGCTGCTGCAAGGCAAATTGCAGCGCCAACGTGTACCCGCGAGTACCCAACCCTGTGATGACCCCCACGGCCACATCACTCAGATACGAGCGCTGGCGAAAATCCTCCCGGGCATACACATTGGAGATGTGTACCTCGATGAACGGGATGGCCACCCCCAACAGCGCATCGCGCAGTGCAACGCTGGTATGAGTGAAGGCGCCGGGGTTGAGGATGATGAAGCGGCAGTCCTGCTCTCCGGCGGCATGCACCGCCTGCACCAATTCGTGCTCCGCATTGCTCTGCAGCGCGGTCAGATTCACCCCGCCGGGCAGGTTCGCACGCAGTTGTGCTTCGACGTCCGCCAGGGAGGTCGAGCCGTAGATCTCAGGTTCACGGGTGCCCAGAAGATTCAAGTTAGGGCCGTTCAGAAGCAGTAGGTCTGCCACGGTTGTCGCGCCAGTGGAATGGGAACGACACTGTCGCCTATCTGCGCAGCCTTATCAAGTACTTTTAAAGAATAGAGCGAAATTACCGGTTAAATGCCTGCAATTTCGCCGAACTTTTCGATTCCAGTTGAGGCCAGAACTGCGCTGAGATGACCCTCTAACGCCTCGGCGTCGACTTCACCCTGAATACGAACTTCGCTCAATTCACGCCCATCTGGCGTAAAAAACACCAGGCTGGGTGGCCCGAACAGGCCGTAGTGTTTCAGCAGCGCGCGATCGATCTCATCGTTGTCCGTAACGTCCGCACGCAACAGGGTGAACTGATTGAGCCGGCTGGCCACTGCAGGCACAGGAAACACACTGCGTTCCATCACTTTGCAGGAGATGCACCAGTCCGCGTACAGGTCGAGGATCACCGGCCGTGGGGTACCTGCGATCGCCCCGCGCACATCGTCGAGACTTTTCACCGCAAGCCATTGCGGCTCGGCGTGCGCCACACCCGCCATCGCGGGCGCCGGGCTCTGCATACGCGCCAACGGCCGCAGCGGATCTTGGGCGCCGCTGGCAGCACCGATCAACAACAGCACTCCCCAGACCATCGCCATCGCACCGCCCGCTTTGGCGAGTTGTCCAAAACCGCTGCGGGGCGAGAAATCCAGCGCACCCATATACACCCCTGAGCCGATGAGCAAGGCGGCCCACAACGCGAGCGTTGCACTGGCGGGGATCACCCGCTCGAGCAGCCAAATCGCAACCCCGAGCAACATGACGCCAAACACGGCTTTGACGTTGTCCATCCAGGCCCCAGCGCGGGGCAGCCAATGGCCGCCGCTGGCACCGACGACCAGCAGGGGCACGCCCATCCCGAGCCCGAGCGCGAGCAAAGCCGAACCGCCGAGCACCGCGTCGTTGGTGGTCGAGATATAGACGAGGGCACCGGCGAGTGGCGCCGATACGCAGGGCGACACCACCAGACTCGACACCGCGCCCATCAGCACCACCGAGGCGTGCTTGCCGCCCTTCTGTTGCTGACCCAGCTTATTCAAGCGGTCTTGCAGCGCCTGGGGCAACTGCAGCTCATAGAAGCCAAACATCGCCAGGCTCAACAGCACAAACACGATCGCAAAGCCGATCAAAACCCCGGGCGATTGCAGCATCGCCTGGATGTTCAACTCCGCGCCGAACAAGCCCACCAGCGTGCCGACGATCGCATAGGTCACCGCCATGCCGAGCACGTAGGCAGAAGAGAGGGTCGTGGCGCGCAGTTTGGAAATGTTCTCCCCTTCGCCGACGATAATGCTCGACAGGATCGGCACCATCGGCAGGACACAGGGGGTGAAGGCGAGGCCCACCCCGGCCACAAAAAACAACGCCAGCGCGTACCAAAGGCTTTCGCTGCTCAAGATTCCGGCGAGGATCTCCTCCTCGGTGTCGGCGACCGCAATGGTAGTGTTCGGCGCGCTGACCAGAGATGACGATGCGTTGTCCGCGGCGCTTGGGGTTTCCAATACCGCGGGTTGCGCGGAGGGTTTGTCCGCCGGCAGCAGACCGGCGGTGGGCGAGAAGGTGAACCAGCGGCGTTCCGGCGGATAACACAGGCCGGCATCGGCACACCCCTGGTATTCGACGAACAGATGCGCCTGCTGCACGTCCCCCAAACTCAATGGCGCATCAATGCTGGCGGAGTGGTAGTACACCTCAACATCGCCAAAATAGTCATCAAATTTGGCTTTACCCGCGGGGATGACCACCCGACCCACGCTCATGGCTTGCGGGTCGTGCGCTTCGACCTTGAACTGATGGCGGTATAGATAGTAGCCGTCCGGCATGTCCCATTGCGCGGTCAGCCGACCGGCGGAGTCGGCATTGGCAGAGAATACGAACGCCTCATCGACGGGCAGAAAATCATCATCCTGCTGGCCAAACCCGCCGCCGCTGAAGTCGAATTCCTGGGCGGTAAGCTGCGCGCCGCACAACCATAGCAGCGCAGCAAATACAGCCTGCAGGGTCGATGATTTACGCATTTGGTTGCCTCTCGCGGAGTGTGAATTGTCGAGCATCATCATTTTCGAGTGTAAACGCTTTCCGGTCTGCGAGACCACCGCCACTATCGCACGGCGTATCCTTACCACCCATGTGAACACGGTGCACAGTTGCGCTGCAACCTTAGTTGACCCGCACGCCACGCATAAGTTCGACCGGACGCAGCGAGCGAGACCCTGGGGCATCAGTACCTGCAACCGGCAGATTCGCGTACACTCGCCATCATACGCAACCTGGTCAGCCCAAGGCTGCGATTCGCGGCACAGCGCGGACACACCGTACAGCAGGCGAAGACCACAAAACGACCCGTTTCAGCCCGAGCTGAGCCAGACACGCAATAGATCACACTCATAATGCCAATTAAATTGCGTTTAGCGACCATCTTTGCCGGTTGTTTGTGCTTCAACACCGCCTGCCAGGGCCCGGCACCAGCGCCTCCGCCACCGGTCCCTGAACCCGCAACGGTACCCGATCCCGTCGAATATGCCTGGCTGTACCAGCGTCTCGACCTTGCCGACGCCGCGATCGAACGTGATCAGATCACCTATCCACGGGAGGGCAGCGCGTATCAGATCTACCGAGAGATCTTGACGCGCTATCCCGACCAGGCCGACGCGATCGACGGCATCAACACGCTCGTTGAACGCTATATCGACCTGGCGCTGCAAGCCTTGCAGCGCGGGGCGCTGCCCCGGGCCCGTTCGATGCTGGCCCGGGCGCGGATCATCGATGCCCAGCACCCTGGCATAGAACCAACCGAGCAGCAGATACGACTGATGTCCAATGCAGAACGAACCACGATGACTTTGGCGGCTGCGGACCTCGCGGCGCGGCGTGCGCACCTGGCGGCGGCCATCGCCGGGTTCGCGCGACCCGAGTGTCGCTATCGAATTTACACCGCCAGCGACCGCGACGGCCGTTGGATTTACCAGGCGCTGCGCTCGGGTGTGCAGCACAGCGCCGGGTCGGACACCGCCAAGCCTAACCGCTTGCGCGCAGAGATCGAAATTCGTCGCCCCACCGCGATCGAACGGTTATGTTTCAGCAGCGCCGCAAGCGCCGCAGCACAGGAGTAAGCAACATCATGGCATGGAAATTCTGGCAGTCCTCGCAACCGGTCTACATGGAAGACCACGAGCCGAGCACGCTACGCACCATCGGCCGCTGGACAGGCCTCGTGATCGGCATCTACCTGATCACTTGCGTCGCGCTCGGCTGGTGGTGGAGTTTTGCGCCGGACCAGTTTGCCGTCCGCGAAGCGGCTGCCGAACGCGCGCAGAGCAACAACCAGGATCTGGTGACCGGGTATATCACAACCGCAACCTTCATCCGCATCGGAGAGACGCTGCTGGACAAGTCCGGCGGCTACCTATCCAACGACCTGTTTCCACCGGGTATCTGGCTCGACAACATCCCTGAGTGGGAGTTTGGCGTGCTGTTGATGTTGCGCGATACCGCGCGAGTGTTTCGCAACGACTTGTCCCGTTCGCAATCCCAGTCGGTGGAAGATCCCGATCTGGCGCTGGCAGAAGGACAGTTCTTTATCGACAACACGGCCTGGATTGTGCCCCAGGCGGAAAACGAATACCGCGAAGGCCTGAAGCACTTCGAGACCTATCTGCTGCGACTGGCCGACAGCGGCCAGACCAATGCCCAGTTCTACGCTCGCGCGGACAATCTGCAGCAATGGCTGTCCGCGGTGGAAACGCGCCTGGGCAGTATGTCGCAGCGACTATCCGCCAGCGTCGGCAAACGCCAGCTCAACACCGATCTGGCCGGGGACGCCGCGGCATCCCAGGCGACAGATGCCCCCGTGGATCAATTGGTGAAGACACCGTGGCTGGAGATTGACAACGTGTTCTATCAGACGCGCGGCTATGCGTGGTCGTTGATCCACCTGTTGCGCGCTCTAGAGCAGGACTTCGGCGATGTGCTGGACAAGAAAAACGCGCGGGTATCGATGCAGCAGATTATCCGCGAGTTGGAGCCCACGCAGGAGACGCTGTGGTCGCCGATGGTGCTCAACGGCGACGGGCTCGGGCCGCTGGCCAATCACTCCCTGGTGATGGGTTCCTACATCTCGCGCGCCAACGCGGCCATCATCGATCTGCGGACCCTCCTAGCCCAGGGCTGAGCCTCTGCCGCAAGGATTCAGTGGTGGCCATCCGAGCGGTGCGCCACCCCACCAACGGTACCGGCGGGCTGCGCCGACCGGCTATCCAGACGCTTACAAAACCCTATAAAAACGGGCCTGACACGCCTCCACAGCGGGCTTACACACTGGTATGATACGCGCCGCCGCCGGGGGGGCGATTACTCGTGTGGGTCTTCACTTGTGTGTGGTTTCTCGTACCGTCACCCGGCGTCGCAAGCATATAACGTAGAACTAAATTATCGTTGGGACCTCCCTTATGACCGATATTACCCTGCTTCCACCCATCCTCGGTGTTGTGGGTCTGATCGTTGCCTTTGTGATTTACGGCATCGTGAAGAGCTACGACGAAGGTGGCGAAGGACTCAAGAAAATCGCTGACCAGATTCACCTCGGTGCGATGGTCTTCATGCGTCGCGAGTACACCATGTTGGCGCTTTTTGCCGCAGTGTTGCTGGTACTCATCTCCGTAACCGACCTCGGTCTGATGACCGCCGGCGCGTTCCTCGCGGGCGCGTTGTCGTCTGCAGGCGCTGGATGGTTCGGCATGTATACCGCCACCAAAGCTAACGTCCGCACCACTCAGGCGGCGCACAGCACAGGGCAATCCGCAGCACTGTCGGTCGCATTTTTCGGCGGCTCGATCATGGGGCTGGCCGTGGCGTCGCTCGGCTTGTTAGGCCTTGGTATCGTCTACTACTTTTTTGGCGGCGACCCCCATACCGCTCACCACATCCACGGCTTCGGCATGGGCGCTTCGGTCGTTGCACTGTTTTCGCGGGTCGGCGGTGGTATCTACACCAAGAGTGCTGACGTCGGTGCGGACCTGGTCGGCAAGCTCGAGCAGGGCATACCGGAAGACGACCCCCGCAACCCGGGTGTGATCGCCGACAACGTTGGCGACAACGTCGGTGACGTCGCGGGCATGGGTTCCGATATCTTCGAATCCTACTGCGGTTCCATGATTGCCACCATCGCCATCGCCTCCACCCTGGCCGCCATGGCCGTGGGTGAACTCGCACCCGGTATGAGCGAAGCGGACGGCCGAGCCTCCCTGATGTTCCTGCCTCTCGCACTGGCCTCGACCGGTCTGATCGCATCCATCATCGGCATCGGTGTCGTACGCAGTTTCTCCAACGCCAATCCGGCGGTGGCGCTGCGCATCGGTATGATCGGCACCCCGGTGCTGTTTATCGCGGCAGGTTACGTGATCGTCGGTATGCTGGGCGTCTCCACCAACATCTGGTGGTCGGTTCTGTTCGGTGCCGCCGGTGGGGTGGTCATCGGCCTCATCACCGAGTACTACACCTCTTCCACCCCGATCGTGCGCATCGCTGAATCGGGCGAGACCGGACCGGCGACTGTCATGATCACGGGACTCGCGGTCGGCATGCAATCTGTTGTCATTCCCTTGTTAACGATCTGCGCCATCATCTATGTCTCGACGAGCCTGGCAGGTCTCTACGGCGTGGGCGTCGCTGCGGTTGGCCTGTTGGCCACCGTCGGCATGACCATGGCGGTCGATGCTTATGGTCCGGTCGCGGACAACGCTGGCGGCATCGCAGAGATGGCCGGCCTTGGCGAAGACACCCGCGCGATCACCGACTCGCTGGACGAGTTGGGCAATACTACCGCAGCGATGGGTAAAGGCTTCGCGATCGGCGCCGCCGCGCTCGCCGCGCTCGCCATCATCGCCGCGTTTGTCGAGACCATCACCAACGTTTCGGGTACACCCTTTATTCTCCATATCGGGGATCCGACCGTCTTGATCGGGCTGTTCATCGGCGGCCTGGTGCCGTTCCTGATCGCCAGCATCACCATGACCTCGGTCGGTGACGCGGCCATGGACATGATCCAGGAGATCCGTCGCCAGTTCCGCGAAATCCCGGGATTGATGGAAGGTACCGCAGAACCTGACAACGCCAAGTGTATCGATATCGCTACCACCGCAGCCCTGCGACGCATGCTGCTGCCCGGTGTGATTGCGGTCGGCGTACCGCCGCTGGTCGGTTTCGGCCTCGGCGCTGAGGCGCTGGGTGGCACCTTGGGTGGCGCTCTGCTGGGCTGTGTACTGCTGGCCCTGACCATGGCCAACGCCGGCGGCGCCTGGGACAACGCCAAGAAGTACGTGGAGAAAGGCAATCTGGGCGGTAAGGGCTCAGAAGTTCACGCCGCAGCAGTCGTCGGCGACACCGTGGGTGACCCCTTCAAGGATACCTCTGGTCCGGCGATGAACATCCTGATCAACGTAATGGCCATCGTCAGCCTGGTGATTGCACCGCTGCTGATCTGAGCGTTCGATCGGATAACAAAACGCCGGCCTTGTGCCGGCGTTTTCGTTGCTATCGCGTCACGCTCGCTCGGGCTGCTTGACGCGGCACACCCAACGTCTCTTGTGCGATTAGGCTTGCCGGCTTCATGATGGATCGAGATCAACGCACGCGGGAGACCAGGGAACCATGAACTTCGAATCCTTCCACTCTCGCGCCGCTGCCTCTGCCTTCGTGGCCCGGCAAATTATCGCGGCGCTGAATGCTGAGCTAGCCCGTGCCAACACCGCCACTCTGGTGGTCAGCGGGGGCACCACGCCACAAGCCTGTTTTGCGGAGCTTGCATCATCCGACCTGCCCTGGCGGCGGATCAAGATCGCTCTGAGCGACGAACGCGAGGTGCCGGTAGACCACCCGGACAGCAATCAGCGCATGCTGCGTACACACCTGCTCACGCGCCGCGCCGCCGAAGCCGAGTATGTCGACCTGAGCAACTTGGGTACTGAAGCCTTTGCCGCAGTGCTGGTCGGCATGGGTGAAGACGGCCACTTCGCATCGATCTTTCCCGATGCGGACAACCTCGCCAGTGCAATCGCTCTCGACAACCCCGCCGCGACGATAGAGGTGGCGACCGCCGCAAGCCCTCACCTTCGTCGCAGCATGACGTTGGCTCGCCTGCTGAACAGCCACGAGACCATCCTGCTCTGCTTCGGCGCAGCCAAAAGGACTATTCTCGATGCTCCGGAGAACTATCCCGTAGCCGATCTACTCCAACAGGATCGCTCACCTGTCACCGTGGTATGGGCAGAGTGACCTACTTGAACCGCCAACCCCCTGGATCGACACAACCCAGTACGCGCCGCCATCTGCTTTGACCCTCGCAGGAATGTTTCGCCTGGGTCAGGACGGTGCTTGCCAATCAACCGGCAATTTGTAAACTCAACCCAGATCGCGCATTGGAATCCGCTTGCAAGACAACTTCTCGACACGCTGGATTGTCTTCGGTTATCTCGACCCGGTCCAGCCGCAGTGATCAATTCATCGCGTTTGACAAATTGTCATACAGCGGACTCGAACTAAAGGTGTGGGGCCTGGCCGATTGTGCTGCACCATGCCGAAACCCGGTAATCTCCATACATGCCTCGTCTCAGCCAATGTCATAACTTCCAGGACTTTCGCGCCCTCGCGAAGTCTCGTCTGCCCTCCCCGATCTTCCACTACATTGACGGCGCCGCTGATGATGAGGTGTCCTACCGACGCAACACCCAAGCCTACGAGGACTGCGATCTCGTGCCCAACGTCCTGACCGGTGTGGAGGATGTTGATCTGTCGGTAGAGGTGATGGGGCAGAAGCTGGACCTGCCGATCTACTGTGCGCCCACCGCGCTGCAGAGGCTCTTTCACCACGAGGGCGAAAGAGCGGTAGCCCGGGCAGCCGCCCAATACGGGACCATGTTCGGCGTATCCTCGCTGGCAACCGTCACGGTCGAGGAGATAGCCGCGATCACCAACACGCCAAAGATGTTCCAATTCTACTTTCACAAAGATCGTGGCCTGAACGACGCGCTGCTCGAACGCGCCAAAGCCGCCAACTTTGATGTCCTCGCTCTCACCGTGGACACGATTACCGGCGGCAATCGCGAGCGCGACTTGAGAACCGGGTTTACCTCTCCACCGAAACTCAGCGCCTCTTCGCTTGTGAGTTTTGCAACCCATCCCAGCTGGGCCTGGAACTTCTTGACCAAGGAAAAATTTGACATGCCCCATCTGTCGGGTCACGTCAGCGAGGGCACCAACCTCGCCGTCTCTGTAGGTGATTACTTTTCTAACATGCTCGACCAGTCCATGAACTGGAATGATGCGGAAAAGCTGTGCTCACAATGGGGCGGTCAGTTCGCCTTGAAGGGCATTATGAGCGTTGCCGACGCCAAGCGGGCAGTAGACATCGGCTGCACCGGGATCATGGTTTCCAATCACGGCGGTCGCCAGCTGGATGGTGGCCGCAGCCCGTTCGATCAGCTGGCGGAGATTGTCGATGCGGTGGGCGATCGGATTGATGTCATTTGTGAGGGTGGCATCCAACGCGGTACTCACGTCCTCAAAGCCCTCTCGGTCGGAGCCAAAGCATGCTCCGGTGGCCGTATGTATCTTTATGCCTTAGCAGGCGCGGGCCAGGCGGGGGTTGAGCGCGCACTCGGTAATCTGCGAATCGAAATCGAGCGGGACATGAAGCTGATGGGTGTAACCCATCTCAAACAGTTGAAGCGCGAGAATTTGCGTTTCCGCAACCGGGATAGGTAATTCGGCTGCACCATCAGAAGCGATCGCAGATGCCATCAGGATGAGGCGCACCGTCTAACGAGCTAACTCTAGGTCCCCGCTCCATGCGCCATTCACACAATCTCGGCCGGCGTACACCGCACCCTTCCCGCAGCTAGGGGGTCCATTGATCGTTCAATTACGCACCAATTGCTCTTCAATCACACGCAGAACAAACTCGTCGACGGGAAGTGGTTTATGGAACGCGAAGCCCTGGAGTTGATCGCATCCGCTCGCTTGGCAAAATTCTATCTGACCCGATTCTTCCAATCCCTCCGCCACGATTTTGAAGCCCAGGTCTTTGCACATCGACGTCAGGTGCGTCACAAGCTTGCGGCTACGCTCGTTGGTTGTTACATCCGCAATCAGACTTCGGTCTATTTTGAGGATGTCTATCGGCAAGGTGTTCAGCTGAGACAGAGACGAGTGTCCCGTCCCAAAGTCATCCAGCGCGATGCTCAACCCTAGTTTACTCAGTCGCTCGATCAATACCGCCGCGACTGCGGGATCATCCATCACGGTACTCTCGGTTATCTCTAACTCAAGGTGCTTTAACAACTCTGGTTCGCCGCTCGCCACCTGTTCTAAAAGCTGCACCCAAGGGGCGTCGAAACCCTGTTGAAACTGCCGCGGCGATACATTGACACTGACTCTCAGATCCTCCGATTCTATTGCTTGCATCTCACGCGCAACCGACAAGGTGCGCTGGATCACCCATGCGCCAAGCTCGTGAATGAACCCACTACGTTCCGCCTGGTCGATAAATTGCAACGGAGAGATCAACCCGTGGGTAGGATGCTGCCATCGCACCAGCGCCTCACCCCCACAAATTTTGAGCGTCCTCGCATCGACCTGTGGTTGAATCAGCACAAAAAACTCACGTCGTTCTAATGCACGGTGCATATCGTGCTCAAGCGTATGTCGCAGGTGCAAATTCGATTCAGATGATTTGCAGTAAGCCGCAATCCGAATTCCGCCGTTTTTATCCAACGTGGTTAGCGCGATTGTTGCTTTACGTATCGACTCGTCACAATCGTCTTCCACCGCCGAGTCGACATAACCGAGGAAAACCTCCATGGAGATCTTTTGCCCTGCAATGGTCGCCGGTTGGGCCAAAGACTCACTGATCAAATCTAGCGTCTGATCCGCATCTTCACAGGCAATCGCGAATACAAACAAGTCCCTCGACAACAGACCATGGCGAACCAAGACGTTCCCGCAGCGCTTTGCGATCGATTCGGTTACAAGCGAAAAATTCGTTTCTCCGACCACATTTCTTATCGACGCAGAGTTCCCGAGTTCCGCCACCACAAGTCTCACCGGCTGTTCCGATATCGCCGCCGCTAGTTCCGCCTTAACTGCATGGGATGTGAGATAGCCTTTATCTGCATCTTCCATTTCGGAACTAGCGATCTCGAAAGCACCCCGAATCTCCTCGCGAATGTTCTCATTCGTCCAGGGC
>JBCCHL010000147.1:0-11657 GCA_039028775.1 Pseudomonadota bacterium
CCCAGACCTGGACCTCGACGCGCTCATAGACAGATTGTTGCCATACCTCGATGCAAAGGCGGAGGATGGGAGGCGGACGCAGTACGATGTCCGGCCGTCGCAGTATGCCGTAATATATCTGCAGATCACCCGCGGCCCGGCCAATCGCGGCCATCCCTATCCGCCGCGCCCCAATCCGACGGTCTATGCACATATCAAACCCATCACCTGGCGCCACGGCTCACCCATACGCCTGTTACCCATGGAAGATCAGCGCGGTCCGCTGAGCCATCTGAAAACGTTGAACCTGCTACCCAACGTGATGGCCGCCCAGCAGGCGCAGGCCGCCGGATTCGACGAGGCGTTGTTGATCCGTGACGGGGCCGTGCGCGAAGGTTCTCACACCAGTATCTTCGGCGTGCGGGCGGATGCCCTGCTCACCCATCCGCTGGATCCACACATCCTCCCCGGTGTGACACGCGGGCTGATCCTGGACCTGGCGCGCGGGCTCGGCATATCGATCATCGAAACGGCCATCGAGGCAAAGCTGGGGGGGATCGAGGAGCTGTTTGCGGTCGGTACCACCACTGGCATCGCCCCGATCACGGCGGTGGGAGAACACACGCTGCAAGCGCCAGGCCCGATTACCAAGCGCCTCATAACCGGGTTTGCGAAATATCTAGCGAACGCGCAATAGGCCGGTCATCGCACAATGTTTCGTGCGGATGAACATTTCCGCAAAGGTACTTGGAAGAGATTTGCTAGTGTCGCAACCCCGCCTCGGGGAGTATGCTGGACCGGTCAACTCCCAACCACAGGTATCACTGCTTCCATGTATACCGCCGCTGGCACATTGATCCTACTGGCCAATCTTTGGGCCATCACCCGCACGCTGCGCAGCGACGCCGCGTTCAAACAGAAAATGCTGTGGGTCGCCACCGTATTGCTGCTGCCGTTTGTAGGCGTTGTCCTGTGGATTTGGTTCGGACCGAGCTGAAGTACGCCGACCCGCCCGGCTAGTTGAGCCGGCGAGCAAGACGCGCATACGCGCTCCACGGGGCGCGATGAACAGGCCAACAGAAAATGTGAGCCTTTCTCACCATCAGCGAGCGAACGCACGTTCCGCGCTAGCTGATAGCCGTGGTCACGCCGGTTTGCCGGCGCAACTTCTCGCCAACCTTGCGCCGTGCTAACCGTACGTCCTTGCGTAACTTCACGCCTTTCAGGCCCGATTTCAGGTCTTCCGAAAAGCGCACATCACCCTGACGTCGATACTTTCTCGCGGGCGCGCATCCGCAGGAGCGGTTGTATCAACAAACGACGTATGCGGACAGACCAGCGCACGCCCCGGCCTGGAGTCCAACTGCTTGAGCACCAGAATCTCGTCCGGCTCCATCAGCGGCACGTAGTAGAACTTCTGTTGTGGATGGTAGAGAGGGACGGCTGCAAGCGCTTTGTCACCCTCCTTCTCAACCAGGTAATCGATGATATCTTCACGCCGCACCGTGGCGGCATCGATGATCACCAGGGGATCTTGCTCGACCCGATGCCGCACCGGGCGCCAGGTGTTGTAGAACGCAAAGTCATATTCTTCGGCAGGAAACTCGCCTGACCGCCCGTTCATTTTGACAATATCCTGGGAGAACGTCCCCCAGCTATCCGGGCTGAAGTCACAGTGCATATACAAAGAGTAGGCATCAAAAAAATGTTCCGGCTCGCGCGAACGGACCTGGTAGAACGGGAAAGCGAAGGTGGCATCTGCGCCGGTAAGGCCTTTAACAAGCTCATGCACCTCGGGGAAATACTCGCCCTGCACCGCCTCTTTCTCATCGTAACGCGTGAACGCTGTCGGCTTGGTAAGTAGGATAAACCCGTTGGTGTCCAGGTCCAGTTTTCCTTCTTCTGCTACCAGGCGGGCGTTGTGCACCAGCACATCGTGGCGCGTGGTGTTGCGATGACGGCTTTCCCTGGAATAGATCCGCGGCGGCTCACCTGCGTGGCGCCACTCTTCATTAACGAAGGCGAGTTGCGCTTCGACAAATTCCATGTGTGTCATGACTCCCCCATTCACAGCCCCCTGTCATAGCTCCCCCCGAGCTACCGGTCAGACAACCTTCTATCAGCGCCCCCCGCTCCACCCAAACACCATGGCGTAGCGCGACACTGAAAGATAGCCCTGACAGGACTATTATGACGCCGCCTTTTTCCGAGGCCAAGTCCTGCAAACGGTGCATCAATGTATGCTTCGTGGCAC
The DNA here is from genome assembly GCA_039028775.1 of Pseudomonadota bacterium. Lineage (GTDB taxonomy): Bacteria > Pseudomonadota > Gammaproteobacteria > Pseudomonadales > Azotimanducaceae > UBA4421. Next base: position 2,234 of record JBCCHL010000147.1, read on the forward strand.
GATAAACATCAGTGTAATACGAAGGGAGCGCCGTCATGGCAGGTGAGATGGGGATTTTTGAGGTGATGTACAACTGTCGGGCGATGCGCCGCCTAGAGTCTCGGGAGGTCCCGGAGGAGGATCTGCTCAGGCTGATCGATGCCGCCAATCAGGCCCCGAGCGGGTCCAACCGACAGGCCGCTCGCTGGATCGTGGTGCGCGATCCCGAGGTGCGCGCCGAACTGGCGGCGCTGAACAAGGTGTCGGTTGAGGCGTATGTGGGTCCGCAGTCCGGGCGGCCGGGGGAACTTCCCCATCAATCCGCCGACAAGCGTCAACGTATGCTGGCCTCGGTTATGTGGCAGGCAGAGAACATGCAGAATATTCCTGCCTTGATCATCGCCTGCTACCAGTTCGACGAACCGATCAAGTCCCAGAGCGAGATGTATCGTTCCGGCGGCTCGATCTGGCCGGGAATCCAGAACCTCCTGCTGGCGGCGCGTGCCATGGGTCTGGGCGCCGCCCCAACCACCCTGGGACTGGTCGATCGGCCTAAGGCCAAGGCGGTATTGAACCTGCCCGAGGATATGGAAGCGATCTGTCTGATCCCGGTCGGTTATCCCACGGGCAATTTCGGTCCGGTGACGCGCATGCCGGTCGCTGAGGTCATGCGCTGGGATCGTTGGAGCTGAGCACTACCAAGCAGGACAATCGCCAGCGCAGCCCACGCCGGCGCTATCCGTCAGGAGCACATCGGCCTGTTTGCGACAGGCCGCTTTCCCGTTCTCGTCAGTGATTCCACCAAGGCAGGTCGCCGAACGAGCGCATATCCAGCTCGTGCGTCCATACCGAACGATGCTGCTGGTGGATGTGGAAGTAAGTGTCCGCCATCCGCTCGGGCAACATCAAACCATCGTTATCACCACCGCGGGTCTCGCGTAATTCGGCAAACCGTTCCGCGCCAAGCATCTTGCCCAGCGTATCGGGCGCATCCACCGCACCGTCTACGATGATGTGTGCAACATGGATACCCTTCGGCGAAAACTCAGCATTCAAACTCTGGCACAACATGCGCCGACCGCCCATGGCCGCCGCATGCGAGTGCTGCCCCTTGTTACCGCGCACGGCGGCGGTGGCCGACGTCACCAAGATGGTGCCTTTGCCGCGCTTCTCCATCGACGGACAGACGGTCGATGCCACGCGGAACAAAGCGAGGGTGGCCATGCGCCACCCCAATTCGAATGTCTTGTAGGAGGTGCTCGCCAGCGGGCGATCGCCGACCTGGGCGCCGAGATTGAACACGACCACCTCGACCGGGCCGATGTCGGCCTCTATCTGCTCGATGCGTTGTTCGATCACGTCGTCATCCACAGCGTTCAACAAGAATCCAGACGCCGATCCGCCGTCCGCTTCTATATCGCCCACCAGCTTGTCCAGGCCCTCCTGGTCGCTGCGCCGACAAAGGACCGCGTGATAGCCCTCCGCCGCGAATCGTTTCCCCACCGTCCCGCCGATACCGGCTCCAGCACCGATCACCAGACATACAGGTTTCATGGCTCTCTCCTCTTTCGTTGGCCTAAGTTGTTGGCCTAAGTTGTTAGTATTCTTGTTTTCAAATTCGTTTGTTCGACTTTTTCTGCTCTGACTCTGTTTCAATCACACTCGACGCGAGACACAAGTACCAAGGGCTTGGCCTCGCACCTCAAGGTTTGACCGACAGTAGACCCGCTCGCGACGCCGTCAGGAAAGCCCGGCCGCCCGGTCAGGCAGGCCGTTTGATCATCCCTGGCAGGTCTCCCGCATCCCGCCATTCCTTGACCCGCTTAAAGTAGGGGTTCGATCCTTTGCCGTAGGGTCCATTCTGGATACTGCGCGGGTTGGGTTGCCCCTCGTTGTTGTAGTAGCCGGGGGTGCAGGCGACGAGGAAGTCTTCGTTGTAGCGCGATACCGAGACGATCTCCTCCACCCAGGCATCCTCAGCTTCTTCGGACACCTCGACGCTCTCATAACCATGCGCCTCGCAGTACTCGAGAATGTAGGCGATGTGCCGGGCGGTGTTGTCCATGGCATGCGGAAAATTGGTGGTAAACCCGGCCTGGGAGTTGCTGATGACAAATAGATTGGGGAAACCGTGGACGTGCAGACCATGCAATGTGCGCATGCCGTCGGCCCACTTGTCGCTGAGATGCAAGCCATCGCGCCCTTGTACGTCGTAGCCGGCCCGACGCGCATATTCGGTGCCGACCTCAAATCCGGTGGCAAAGATGATGCAGTCCACCGCGTACTCTTGGCCGTTCGCCACCACCCCATTGGCGGTGATGCGTTCCACACCCTTACCCTGGGTATCGATCAGATGCACGTTGTCGCGGTTGAACGTCTGCAGATAGCCATCGTGAAAACAGGGGCGCTTACAAAATTGTCGATAGTATGGTTTCAGAGCCTCGGCGGTCTGGGAGTCTTCGACAATATCCTCCGCGCGGGCGCGAATCTGGTTCATCTTTTGAAAGTCAGCGATCTCCATGAGTTTCGGCACCTGGGACCAATCGGTGTCCTTGCCGCGATAGTTTGCCATGGAAATCAGATTGCGGATGATCTCGGTCCAGCCATCCTGCACCAGATCTTCTTCCACGATACCGCCGGAGGTGAGGGTATTGAAGTTCTCCATACGCTCGCGCTGCCAACCGGGATGCAATGTCGCCGCCCATTCCGGGTCGGTCGGGCGATTGTCCCGCACATCGATGGACGACGGCGTGCGTTGAAACACATACAGCTCCTTAGCTCCAGCGCCCACGTGCGGCACACACTGCACGGCGGTAGCACCGGTGCCGATGACCGCGACGCGTTTGTCCGCCAGCTTGTTAAGATCACCCTCCGAACTGCCGCCGGTGTAGTCGTAGTCCCATCGACTGGTGTGGAAAGTATGCCCCTGGTAGTCGTTGATACCCGGGATGCCCGGCAGCTTGGGCCGGTTGAGGGGGCCGTTGGCCATCACTACAAAGCGGGCTTTCATCGCATCCCCGCGGTTGGTCTCGACCAGCCAGCGCTGTTCCTCGTCGATCCAACGCATGCCGGTGACCTCGGTCTGAAAACAGGCGTCCCGATACAGATCAAATGTCTTGGCGATACTGTGGCTGTGGGACAGAATCTCCGGCGCGTGCGCGTACTTCTGCGACGGGACGTACCCCACCTCCTCCAGGAGCGGCAGATATATGTAAGCTTCGGTATCGCACGCCGCGCCGGGATAGCGGTTCCAATACCAGGTCCCACCGAAATCCCCGCCTTTCTCGATAATGCGGATGCGCTCATAGCCCGCCTCGCGCAGGCGCGCACCGTTGATCAAACCACCAAAACCACCACCGACGATGATGATTTCGACCTCATCGCGCAGCGAGTCACGCACGATGTCCGTTTCAAGGTAGGGATCATCCACGTAATTCGAAAATTCGCCGGTGACTTCGATGTACTGCCCGTTGCCATCCGCGCGCAACCGCTTGTCGCGCTCCTGACGATACTTCTCCCGCAATGTATCCGGATCAAATCCCAGCTCCGCCGGGTCCATTGTGTGTGTGCTCATATCGCCTCCTGAGATTGTCTAATCGAGCGCTCGTGTCTCGGTGTTGGGCAAGGCTCGCAGTTCGCGCACGAAAATTGCCATTGCGCACAGCGCGCACAGGATGTTCGTCTTCCAGCATCTGCGACGCCGCACCTAGTCGACGGCGAGCTGGACATGCGACCGTGAGACTCTCGGCATCTCAGATACCCAAGAAGGCCCCAGGCCAAGTGGTCTGCAGGCAGTCTGAGCGTCGCGCAGGACATCCGCGCAAGTCGCGTACCTGCCGGGTGCGCCACAACCTCCCTATCCAATTTAAAGATACTATCGAAAAGCGCAGGATCGCAGAAGGGCAAATTAACGGACCCGGCGCGACGTCTTCCGGCGCCGGGTCCGAACGGGCGGATGAGTCGGCCGCGCTGCGTTCAGGTGGGTTTTGCGACCAGCGCCTCACAGCCCGTACCGGCCAGGATGTCGTCCACGCGGGCACGGTCATCTTCGCTCAGGCGCGCATATTCGACACGTAACCATTGCAGCGTTTTGCCTTGATAGGGAAACGGCTCCTGTACCCAGGCCTTGCCTTCAACTTCACACTCGACGCGATCGAGACCCTGATCGAGTGCCCGGGCGTTGGCCAACATTACCGGCACATAAGTTCGGCCAACCTCTTCGAGAATCGCACGCATCGTCGCGGGTACTGCGTCGGACGCGAGAAACCCATCCGCCGCCACCTCCACTCCGGAAAGGTCCTCCATCTTGCTCACCCAGGCGTGAATACGCGGGAAACCCTGCGCGGCAACCCGCGCTGGGGTCGGGTCGAACTGCACCAGTTGGGTCAGCTGCCCCAGGCAACCGAAGTCCGCGGCGCCGGGGCGATGTCCCATGAGATACGGATGGTCTTTCAGGTGATCGTTCAGGGCGGCGAGAAACCGCTTGTAGCTGTCTTCGATCACCACCGCGGTCGTGTCGTTGGAGCCCACCACATACAGACGCGATATCTGCCGCTCGGAGAACATCTTCTTCATCGCCAGCAGCGTTTCGTCCGGCGCGGTCACGTCGGAGTAATGCGGCAGCACGGAGCCGGCCATCTCGATGTCGTCCTGGTAATACCAGCGATAGTGGAACATGGCCTTCGTCAGCCACTCGTCACCATAATCTTCGAGCAGATAGTCGAGGAAGGCCACAACCGGATCGCTCGGGATCACAGACCGCCCCGCATACTCATCTTCGAGCCGGCGGATGATGGGTGTGCTGTCGACCTCGGCCTGCAGGGCACCGTTGTCATCTTCAAAGTAGAGGATGGGTATCAGCTTGACCTTAGGTTCCGGCAGCTCCGCGTTGCTCTCGTGATTACCCTGCAGATAGCGATAGGGAATGCGACGATATCGCAACAGCGCCAACATCTTGCGCGTGTAGGGTGAACCTGGGGAACCTTTGATCGGTAACAGGTCTTCGGCCATGTGTCCTTCCTCTTGTTTGTGATAGTGCGTTTTTAGTGTGCGTGGCGATTGTCGATCAACACCGGCGGGCCTTACAGCGCGCGAGCAAAGCCGCTGATCGAATTGATCAACTCGTTGCTGATGTCCGGCGTCACGTCCGGCATCATCTGATCTCCCGCGTGAGGGGTCCCCATTACCGTTCGACCCACGCTCGGCACTCCGGCGGCGAGCAGCTTGCGGTAGAAAGCCAGGCCTTCGTCACGCAGCGGATCGAGCTCGTTGACGGAGATCACGTGCGGCGGCAAGCCGGCCAGATCTTCGGTACGGCTGTGCAACGGCCAGGCCAGCGGGTTGGTGTTGTTTGTCCCCTGCGGATCATAAACCCTCACCAGCGCGGCCATCTGCGCGCAGTCGAGCATATAGCCATCGTTCTCGCGCAACGACGTCAGCGCATGCGGCGGATCCGCGTATTGACCGGAGATATACGGACACATCGCATATACACCCGCAATCTCATCCATCCAGCCTTCCTGCTTCGCTTTCAGGGTGGTGGCGATGCAGAGGTTACCGCCGCCCGATTCGCCCGAGATCACAATCTTGCCGACGCCGAGATCTTCACGATTGGCGTATACCCAACGTGTGGCGACCGCACAATCGTTCAACCCTGCCGGGAACGGGTGCGGTCCAAGGCGTCCGCCACCGTTACGGAATTCGACCCCTACCACCACCAGGCCGGAGCGGGCGAGGGTGTTGCGCAGCCGGCAGAACATCGGGTCTGCTGCGGTCATGAGCACCATGCCGCCACCATGGGTATGAACCACACAAGGCAGGGGGCCGGTGACACCCTTGGGGCGGTGGATATAGAGCATGATGTCGTTGCCGTCGACGCCCTGAATCACCTGTGTGGTTTCTTCGATGTCATCAAAATTGGGCATCATCTCCCACATGGCGGCATTCCCCTCTGCCGACGCATCTTCGAAACCCTGGCAGTAGGCCAACAATTCCTCATACGGCGCATCCGGGGAGATAGGCTCGGCCTCGCCGCCGAGCGCACCGAGCATCGCCATGGCAGCCGCTATGCGTCGGTCCGCGCGCGGATCGGTCTCGAACGTGGCTTCGGGATTACCCAGTTTGCCGGGAAGATCAGTCATGTCGTATTCCTCTTGGTTTCGCCAGGCCATGGCCAGGCGCTGTCTTCGTTTTTTTGTGCTTTTGTGCTGTTGTTTTTTGGCCAAATGCCAACCATCACCGGTATGGGGCAACCATGTCAGTGCCCGACGCAGATCCCCGGCGGGGAGACGTCACGGATGCGTTTGCCCGCGAGGATCAGCGCCGGTCGGCGCTAGCCTTGCAGCGCGTTGTTGATCGCGGCATCAGCGCTCTTATCCCGCTCGAACGGCACACTCTAACAGGCTTGCCGCTCTCAGCGACCCTGAAAGTCCGGTGCGCGCTTTTCGATAAACGCCTTTGGACCCTCGCGCGCGTCGAGGGAGCGACCGGCGAACTTCTGATGGAACAGTTCCATCTCAAGTTGACTACCGAACGTACCCTCCAGCCCGCGATACAGTTCTCGGCGGGTGAGTTGGATGGCGATCGGCGCCGCATCGGCGAGGGTGCTCACCATCTCCTCCACGGCAGCGTCCAGCGCGTCCGGTTGCACCACCTGATTGACGAGCCCCATCGCGAGGGCTTCCTCCGCCCACACCTGGCGTCCGGTGTACAAGATCTCAGCGGCGCGGGAGAGGCCGACGATGCGTGGCAGATAGAATGTCATGCATGCCTCGGGTACCAGCGAGATACGCGAGAAGGCGGCGGCAAATTTACCCTGGGTCGAGGCGATGCGGATATCACACGACAGCGCCATGCCAAAACCGAGACCTGCGGCGGCGCCGTTGATGGCCGCGACCGCGGGTTTGGGCATATCCCACATCACCCGCGCGAACGCTTCTTGAAAACCATCTCTGGGCAACTGGCTGTTAGGTGCGGGCTCGGCCTCTCCGCCGCGCACACCCCCGGCGGTAAGGTCGGCGCCGGCGCAGAAGCCTTTGCCCGCACCGCGAAACAGGACCACGCGTATATCGTCGTCCACACTAGCGTCCTGGGTGGCGGCGAGAATTTCGCCCCGCATGTTCTGTGTGAGCGCGTTGAGCTTGTCCGGCCGATTGAAGGTAATGGTGGCGACGTGATCTTTCTTCTCGTAGAGAATCTCTTCGAATTGCATGTTGGGTCTCCCTGGTTGGCAGTATTTTTGGCGGGGTGCTCGTCCCGCCGGTCAGTCCGACAGCGGACCGTAGATCGGGCGGTGCTTGGTATAACCACCATCCGTGGTGAGGACCTCGCCCACACACCAGCATTCATTGGCCCAGAAGTACATGGTCGCGGATGCGATATGCGACGGGTCGACCAATCCACCGATGGGCATCTCGTCTTCGACCGCCTGTAAACGCCCGGCGCTGACAGGATTTTGCGCCGCCATCGGCCCGCGCAATGGAGATGGCGCCAGCCCATTTAACACCAAGCCGTGGGCCTCAAGAAAGTAGCGCGCCTGTAGCTCCAACAAATTGCGCAAGCCACCCTTGGATTCTTCATAAGCGGCGCTCGCCCGCCCTTGCGAACCCACCGTGGCCGAGGTCGATAGCACGATCACACCGTGGCAACGCGGCGCAAAACCGCCGTGATTGATACCTTGTTTCAGTACGTTGTGCGCGCCCCAGAGGTTGACCTCGCACGCGGCGAGCACGTCCTCCTTGGTCAGCTGTTCCGGTGGGGTTAGTGGGCGAGGGCTGATCCCGGCAGTGAACTGCAGATAGCGGATGTCGCGGTGACGCTGAAACAGATCCGCTACCGCTGCCTCATCGGCCACATCGATGCGCTCTGCGACCACCTCCGTCGTACCCCCGGTGCGCTCCGCGATCTCAGCCGCAAACTCGCGCAGCGGTGTGGCAACACCCCCCACGTTGATTGTCTCGCCATAATCGACCAGCACCAGTTTGCCCAATCCCAACCACTCCGGCGCGTGGCGGGCGAGATATTGCCCCATCAATCCGACACCAAAGATCAGTCCGTTGGCTTGATTGTCATAACTGAATGCAGACACGACCACTCCCCTAGGGTAAGTCTACGATGTTGCATGCTAGCTTAACCAATGCAGCGCCTGCCACGCCACCGCCGCGCGGTTTGCGGGGGCGGCAGTGCGGGTTTATATTAGAGGTCGTTGCCACACATTTTCGTGGAACGTCGTCGGGGAGAGGGTGATCACACACCGTTCAGGAGAGGGCTATGCACATTACGCCAATCGCTGACAAAGTATTCGGCGCCACCATCACCGGGGTAGATCTGAAAACCCTCGACAGCGCCAGTTTTTCTCAGCTTCACCAGGCCTTCCTGCAATACGGCTTCCTGCTCTTTCCAGGGCAGTTTCTGGACGAAGCACAGAATATCGAGTTCGGCGAGCGGTTCGGCAAGCTGGAGTTTGGCGCCCTACCGATGTCCAATCAGCGCAAACATCAGGATGGCTCGTACGGCGAGATATTCGACCTGGAAAGCCAGCAGATGCGCACCAATGTGGGCAACGAGGCCTGGCACACGGATTCCACCTACTGGCCCATCAGTTCGAAGTGCGCGATGTTGAGCGCCGTCACCGTGCCGAGTGACGGCGGCGAGACAGAACTTGCCGACATGCGCGCCGGCTATGCCGCGCTGGACGAGAACACCAAGGCGAGGATAGATGGCTTAAGCGCGTACCACTCCACCCAGTTTTCCCAAGCCAACGACGTCGGCGACTTCCCGCCTCAGGCCGACGGGACCATCTACCACGGCGAAGCCTACCTGCGTCCCATCGTCAAAACCCACCCGGAAACCGGCGTGAAAAATCTGTTCATGGGACGTCATGCGTTCGGCATCCCAGGGTTGAAGCGCGACGAGAGCCGCGAACTCTTGCGCCACCTGCTGGAATTCACAGTTTCCGAACCCTCCCGGGTCTACACCCACCAATGGACCCCCGGCGATACGCTCATCTGGGACAATCGCGCACTGCTGCATCGTGCCCGACCATACGACTACAGCCACCCGCGGGTCCTCATCGCCACCCGCATCGCCGGCGATGAAGCGAGCGAACTGGCCTATTACCCCACCGATCCGCAAGCCGCAGCGGGGCGCAGCGCACTCGCCGCAGAATTAGACGCATTGCGCAGCGAGGTCTCCGACCGTCGCTACGGCAGTACCAGTGCAGGCTGATCTACCTCCTTTTGCTTCCAGATAGCTTCCAGATAGCTTCCAGATGACCCAAAACCACTAACTTGCAGGCGTTCCGCCTGCACATGACCACATCCCATCGCATCGCTATCTTGCCGACCTCACGTCCTGTCGTCCGGAGGACATCCGCCCGGGATCGCGTGCGCGAATGACCCAATCGAGCGGAAACTGGTCTTTCTACAGAGGACAGGTCTTTCTGCAG
>JBCCHL010000148.1:0-11642 GCA_039028775.1 Pseudomonadota bacterium
AACAGGAGAATCCATCCATGAGTATTTCATTTGAAGGTCAGGTTGCCATCTTTACCGGTGCGGGCGGCGGTCTTGGTCGTTGCCATGCCCTCGAGCTGGCCAAGCGCGGTGCCAAAGTTGTCGTCAATGATCTGGGTGGCGCGATGGATGGGACCGGAGGCTCTTCCGAGGCTGCAGAAGCTGTGGTCGCTGAGATCAAGGCGGCGGGCGGCGAAGCGCTGGCTAACGGGGGTTCCGTTTCCGATCGTGCCGGTGTGAAGAGCATGGTCGACGATGCCATGAACGCCTGGGGACGCATCGATGTGCTGATCAACAATGCGGGCATTCTGCGCGATAAATCATTCGCCAAGATGACCTTGGATGACTTTGCGATGGTCATGGATGTACATCTGATGGGTGCTGCGTACTGCAGCCACGCCGTTTGGCCGATCATGCGCGAACAAAATTACGGACGCATCTTGATGACAACTTCGCCCACCGGACTGTACGGCAACTTCGGGCAGGCCAATTATGGCGCAGCTAAGCTCGCGCAAGTTGGCCTGATGCACACGCTCAAGATCGAGGGTGCCAAGAACAATATCCACACCAACACCATCGCTCCCGTGGCGGCTACCCGCATGACAGAAGATCTGATACCCGAGGCTGCACAGGCGAACCTGGGCCCTGAACTGGTGACCCCGGCCGCGATCTTCTTGGTCAGCGAGGCCGCGCCGAACGGCGTGATCATTCAGGCCCAGGGTGGACAGTACTCCTTAGCGTGTATCGTGGAGAACGAAGGTGTTAATCTCGGCGCTGATGCGGATGCCGACGATGTGGCTGCCAACTATGAGCAGATTTCCGATCTGACCGGCGCCAAACCCCGCGGCATGCTGCAACTCAACAATATGTAGGTTTTTGCGGGCCGCGCCCGTAAGGGAAGATAAGCGCCGGCCGCGTGTGGTGGGCGCTTGTCGCCCAACGTTTGATTCGACATTCCGACGAGGAACGACCAATGGCGGCATTTGTACTGACCATATTCTTGAGCGTGCTCCTCGGCGGGCTGGCCTATCTGCTCGTCGGTACGCGCCTGCAGCTGAGTGATGAAGAGCGGCAAAACGATCTTTTCAACTTTATCGCTTACGTATTCGGCGCGCTGCCGATCGCTTTTGTGGCTGTGTTCTTCGGTATTGGCGGGTGATTTAACACGTTAACGTACGCTGTCTCTGATTCCCGCAGGCCCCTCTGCGGCGGCTTCCTCCGCAATATGAGATTCGTCCCGAGAGTGCGCGCAGTTATCGAGGTTAGTCGCAGATCGAGCGCCCCGCCGCGGTGCCTGCCGGGGCCCATCCACCGCATTACGAGACGGATGCACGCGCAGATCCTTCCCTTCCTAAGCATCGGTTCAGCCGCTACCATGCGAGCTGACAGTCAGGAGCACACAACATGCAAGAAACATCTAGGGCCGATATCGATCGCATCCTCGAGGTACAGCGCAAGGCCTATCTCGACGAAGGTGTGGTCAGCAATGCGGTACGACACGAACGCCTGGAACGCGCGATCGCGGTTTTGAAAAATTATGAGAAGCCGTTCGTGGAGGCGATGATGGCCGACTTTGGCCATCGCAGCGAGCATCAGTCGTTGTTCACCGATATCGCCAGCTCGATCGGTCCGCTGCGCCACGCGCAAAAGCACCTGGCAAAATGGAACCGACCGGAGAAGCGCAAAGTGGGGCCGTTCCCCTTGAACCTCCTAGGAGCGAAGGCGCGTATCGAGTATCAGCCGCTGGGTGTGGTCGGCGTGATCAGCCCCTGGAACTTTCCGGTCAACCTGACCTTTACCCCGCTGGCGGGGATTCTCTCCGCGGGTAATCGCTGCATGATCAAACCCAGCGAATACACCCCGGCCACCTCCGAGATCATGCGGGAAGCCATCGCGAGCGAGTTCGACGCGTCGGAGATCGCCGTGATCACCGGCGGTCCCCAGACGGGTGCCGACTTTGCCGGAACGGCGTTTGACCATCTGTTGTTCACCGGAGCGACGTCCATTGCTCGGCATGTGATGCGCGCCGCTTCTGAAAATCTGGTGCCGGTTACCTTGGAGTTGGGCGGTAAGTCACCCGTGGTCGTCGGTCGCAGCGCCGATATGGACAAGACCGCCGACGCGATCATGGCCGGCAAAATGTTGAATGCAGGCCAGATCTGTCTCGCCCCGGATTATGTGTTCGTCCCGACCGAGAAGATGCGCGACTTTGTTGCTTCCAGTCAGCGGGCGGTGGAAAAAATGTATCCGACCCTGCTCGACAACGAAGACTACACCTCGGTCGTCAACGAGCGGCACTACGAGCGCATCACCGGATATGTGAACGAGGCACGCGACGCCGGTGCTGAGGTGGTGGAGATCAATCCTGCCGGCGAGGATTTCAACCAGCAACCCAACCATAAGATCGCGCCCACCCTGATCCTCGACCCGTCCGATGATCTGGCGGTCATGCAGGACGAAATTTTTGGTCCAGTGATGCCGGTGAAGAGTTACCAGAAGGTTGATGAGGTCTTAGACTTCATAAACGATCGTGACCGCCCCCTCGGCCTGTACTACTTCGGCGCGGACAGCAATGAAGAAGATCGTGTCCTGAGCCATACCACCTCCGGTGGTGTGACCGTCAATGACGTCGTCATGCATGTCGCCCAGGAAGATCTGCCGTTCGGGGGTGTGGGTCCCTCCGGCATGGGTGCCTATCACGGCATCGATGGCTTCCGCACCTTCAGCCATGCCAAATCCGTGTTCACCCAGACCCGGCTACCCATCGCCGAAATGGCGGGGCTGCGGCCGCCGTATGGCGAGAAACTCCTAAAAGCCGTGCGGCAGCAGATGCGTTAGGCCGTGTCGGAATTGCAGAAAATCGCGGAGCACCGCTCGTTCGACGGCTTTCAACAACGCTTCGAGATGCGGTCGCAGGCGCTGAATAGTAGCACGCGTTTCAGCGTCTATCTGCCGCCAGCGGCCGCGCAACAACGGGTACCAGCGGTGTTCTGGTTGTCCGGGCTGACCTGTACGGACGAGAACTTTGTCACCAAGGCCGGTGCGCAGATGTATGCGAGCCGCCTGGGTCTAGCACTGATCATGCCCGATACCAGCCCTCGGGGTGATGGGGTCCCGGACGACCCGGATGGCAGCTACGATCTTGGGTTGGGTGCGGGGTTCTACGTGAATGCGACCCAGGCGCCCTGGCAGAGTCACTATCAGATGTACAGCTTTGTCGTGGAGGAGCTGTATGAGACCGTCATCGCGAACTTTCCGATTGATGGTCAGCGTATCGGTATCAGCGGTCACTCCATGGGCGGGCATGGGGCGCTGTGCCTTGGGCTACGCAATCCTGAGCGGTTCGGCAGCATCTCCGCCTTTGCACCGATCTGTGCGCCCAGCAATTGTCCCTGGGGTCAGAACGCGCTGTCGGCCTACCTGGGTGACGCGCGAGACGCCTGGACTGTTTACGATGCCTGCGCGTTGTTGCGTGCACAGCCCCCGACGCAACCGATTCTGGTCGATCAGGGCAGTGCGGATGAATTTCTTGCCGAACAACTCGGCACGGAGAATCTAGTGGCGGCGACCAGTGGGTTGGATCATGTGCGCATCCACATGCGCGAAGGCTACGATCACAGCTATTTCTTTATCGCCAGTTTCATCGGTGACCATCTGGAGTTTCACGCCGCTAACGTCTAGCGGGTATCACGTTTGCCGGTGAACGTGACCTCGCCGCGGGGATTGATCACCTTGCCGGACATACTGTCGCCATCGATGGTGCCCTCGTACGTTACCGCGATCGCCCCGATCGGTACCGTGATCTCGATCTGAAACGCAAACGCGTTGCCATCACGGGTGATGGTTTCGATGTCGACCGGACCGCGCAGGCTGTGGTAGGTACCCGAGTAGCCCTGTTCGTCCTGCACAATCTCCAGTTCGGGGTTCTGCGTGCCGCGGGGGGTATCGATACTCAATATCCACCGGCCTGCCAGCTCCGCCATTGCGGCGGAGGGGATGATGAGTATCAGGAGCAGTGCGACTTTTAACATGTTGCCTCTTCGATTACCTGTTGCTGCCCGTTATCGGGTGGTGCTGCCGATGCCAACATCGAGGCCCACCGCTGGATCGGGCTTCGGGTTGGACCAGACACTGTTCGGCGCACCGGTTCTGGCGCGGACGGCAACCGCGCGTCCCATCATCCAGAAGGCGACGGCCCCGAAGATGGCGAGGCAGTCGACGGTGAAGATAGCCCACTCACCGGCGGGGATGCTGCGCCAGACGGGCATGTCGATGATCACGGCGTCGAATACGGGAATGGCGGCGGTGAGCGCAGCACAAAGATACAACAGGTCGCGAGCGCCGTCCGCCACGGAGCGCAGGTAGCTCCAGGCGATGGCTGCAAAAAACACGGCGTAATATGCCAACTCGGTGAGATCTGCACGGTTCGCATGCTCGCTCATCCCGCGGCTCATCAGAAACGCTGCGGAGATGCCCGCCATACAACCGATGCAGACCCCACTGTTTAGGCGCGCCAGAAAGCGGCCGGTTTTGGGCTGTTCGGGGCTCCGGCGTTTGCGTCTTGCCTCGACCCACAGCAGGTTGCCGGAATAGAACAAAAATGCCCCGGCCAGACCGAGGAAGAAATACACCCACTTGGCGGTATAGCCGCCAAAGGTCACGAAGTGCAGCGCGATCAGGCCATTGTAGAAAGTGGTGGCGAGGGATGCGCTCTGCGGGGTGGAAACGTTGATCACGCGCCCGTCGAGGGTGGCCATGGTGATGTTGGCGTTGCTGGACAAGCTGCCGTCCTCCACCTTACCGAACACGCGTATCTGCCCATTGCTGTCGCCGGCGTGGCTGTAGCGCAGCTGGCTGGCCTCGAACCCGGGGATCTCGCGCTGGGCGATGTGCATGATCTCGGCCACGTCGATCATCGGGGCGCGCTCGCCGCTGGGTTCGGCCGCCTCGACCACGCCCAACTCCGCGCCGAACATCTCGATCAGATCGTCGTCGAAGACCAGGTATTGAAACGGTGCCAGAAAAAAGATGCCGATCGCCAGAATCACACTCGACCAGGCGAACATAAAGTGCCACGGCAGCGAAATCACACCGACCACGTTGTGCGTATCCAGCCAGAAACGTTTCTTGTTGCGCTCGCCGTCGCGGATCACAAACAGATCTTTGAGGAAATTGGGCAGGAAGACGATGATCCCGGAAAGCAGTGCCAGCCCGTAGATCATGCAGACGATGCCCAGCGCGTACAAACCCAGACGTGCGGGCAGACCGGCGCTGTAGTGCAGGACGTAGATGAAGCTGGCCAGGTGTGCGTTGTCTGCCTCGGCGTTGAGGGTCCCGTTCGGCGCCATACGGTACTCGTGGGTGTCGAAGGTGCCATCTTCGCCGCGCTCGAACCAGCGCACCACATTGCCGGGATGATCGGGCGAGGAGGGGTAGAGACGAAACGTTTCCGCGGCCGCTGGGTCGACTTCGAGCACCTGGTCGACCAGCTCCTGGGCCTGGACGTAATCTTGTTCCAGCGGCGCGACAGCGCTGTATTCATCCCACACTTCCAGTTCGTGGAAAAAGACGGTCATGGCGCCGGCGTAGAAAGCGATGAACAAGGCCATGCCCGCCGCCAGGCCCGTCCAGGTGTGGATGCGGGTGAAAATCGCTACCGTGCTGGCTTTCATAGGCTGACGCCTCCCATGTTCTTAAGCACCTGGATGAGGCCGAAGCCCCCCAGGCTGATGGCTATGAGTACCGCTGCCGCTTTGCGGGTGGGCAGCATGTAACTGGCGCCTGCGATCCCGATCCATAACGGAAAGATCATCAATAATGCGGGCAGGCGGAGTTCTGGGAGAGCTGGGGTGGCTATCAGATACAACCCGATCACTGCCATGGCAGCCGGCAGCCCCAGAAGGAATGCGATCAGAGACCTACTTAGCACGATACCTCCGCCAGAAATAGTCCAACCACGGGGTGATGACCGTGACCAGGAAGAATACCGAAATCAGCGTGTAGATGCCCGGCCAGAATCCGCCCAACGCGTCGCCATAGGCGAAAGCCAGTGCCAGAGACAGCAGGCCACATACGATCAGGAGCAATCGCTTCATGCCGGTCACGTAGCGCACGGCCACGTGGGTCAGGCCTGCAGCGCAGATGGTCAGAATGATACTTAAAACTGCTTCATTCATGGCGATGATCAAAGACAAGGTGCATGTTCAGCCACGTTTCGTTCGGCCATGATACACCAAACCTAGATTAGAATGAGAAGTATTCGCACCATGCATAACCAACATGCTTGCAAGCGGCGCAAAACCAATACGGTTGTGTCGCGCTAGATCATGTCGGGACACCGCCAGACCGGCTCGGGCGTGGGTACGCGCGCGAGCCAGGCAGATCCGGATAGGATAAGGTGGGCGGGCGCCATCCAGGCGCAGTTACACGATTAAAGTTAGGCAGCGAAACGAATTGTGCTGTGAATAGGAGCGCCGGTATGGCCGAAAGTCACGACAACAACGACCTGAATGAAGCTGCTATTGCGGCCCAGGCGCACCTGCATCATCAATACTTCCTGGGACTGCAGCTCATGGTGGCGGTGGAGGAACCCAAGGAAGTGGTCTATGAGTGGATGTTCAAGTTGTTTCGGCGGCAGCACGAGGAGAAGTTTCTTTCCAGTTTTGCCAAATTGGGCCTGACCGACCTGCCCGACGCCGTGGCCTGTGCAAAGTATCACGTGCTCTCTAACGGGGTTGGTGGCGTGGCGGTGGAGTACATGGCCGAATCGGATACCAAGGCCTGGGTCCGCTTTCGTTACCCTCGCTGGATGTATGCCGGTCCTGCGATCTGTGGCATCCCGGTAGAGGCCAGTCGCGGTTTTCTGCATGGCTGGTATGCACACAATGGCGTGAGTCTTGGGAACCCTCGGCTGGGCTTCGTCTGTGTATCCGAAGATGTGACCGGCCAATTCGGGCTGTGCGGCTATTTCAAAGAGTACGATCACGATCTGACGGAAGACGAACGTCTCGTGTTTGCGCCAGAGGAGCCTGTCCCGGCGTATGTCGCGGCGGATCAACCCGCTCCGCCGGATCAAGCCTGGAATCGGCTACGCCTCGCCAAGGCTAATCGTAACTATGCGGTCGAGTACATCCGCAACGGGCTGGCCGCGTTGGCCGACCTGTGCGGTGGCGCACGTGCTGTGGAACTGGGTCAGCGCGCGGCGCGTCTGACCGGCTTGCAGCACTACCCCCATATGGCGCGGGAAGTTGGGGCGGTGGATGGCGATTTGCGCGATGCCGCAAATTTCCTGTGCCACATGATGGCGGGTATGGGAGATGCGTGTGCATTAGACGCCGCAGCAGATCGGGTGGTCTTGCGGCAGACGGGGCTGCGCGTCGCGCGCGGTCTGGATACCGCTACGCGCGATCTGCTGCTGCCCTGCTGGATCGAATTATGGAGGGGTGCTGTGCACTCGCACCGCGCCTTTATGGATCTGCACTGCGAGGATCAGGGTGACGCGCTCGAGTGGCGTTTGCACTATCGTTGACGCGCTTGCGAACGTTTGGTTGCCAGCGAATAAACTAGCCAGAGGCGGGCGTGTTGAAGTCCCGCGTACCCAAGCTGCCAGGCTATGGGTTAGCCCAACTATCTATCCCAACCGGACGACCACGCATATGCGGCTGCTGCGCTAGGGTGACGGATCCAGCAGCTTCCCCGCGTCCTCGTAGTTCACCATCCCCAGGCGCGCCGCCTTGGGTGGCATGTAGGAGCGGAAGCCCAGCATCTTCTGAGCATGCTCTGACAGGCGTTGCGCGGTGGCGAGGGAAGTGGTCAGCTGATGATTCTCCTCGGCTCGCAGCCAGCCGCTGACAAAACCTGCATGCAGGCCGACGCGCCATTGATCGCTTGAGGTGTTGGCGCCGCCGCCGTGGATCACCTTCCCGCTGTAGAGCAAAGCGGCGCCGGCGGGCATTACCGCCTGACAGGTTTGCTCTGGGGCCACCGGTGGGGTTGCTCCAGGCCAGCGATGGCTGCCCGGCGCGATGACCGTTGCACCGTTGTCTTCGGTAAAATCGGTCAAGGCAAATATAGCGGTGATCGTGACTTCCTGATCGTACCCGGCGGCCTGTGGCCAGTTCAACTCATCACGGTGCAGCAGCTGCGGGGTCTCGCCCGGACCGATGCAGATCAGCTGGCCGGTATTGAGGTAGTAGTTGTCCTCGCCCAGATAGCGATCTCCCATCGCTTTGTACAACGGGTCGTCTAACAGTTGTCCCCACGCAGGAGTCAGCTCCGCCAACCCTGTGATGCGTTTGGTTACCTCACCATGGAAGTTCTGCCAGAACGCATGGCCGCCCTCGGCGCCCGGGCGGTGCCGCGCGATCGCTGGTGTAAGGTCTACGCGGATCTGCGCGAGTAGCTTGTCGCTCAGAAAGTCATCGACGATGACGCCACCATCCCGGTCGATCGCCGCCCAGATGTCGTCGCAGGGTTGGCTCCTGGAGATGTGCTCAAGTTGTGGCATGCGTCAGGCCTGTGCTTTGCTGCAAACCGTCAGCACCGGTCGCCGCTCCGCGTTTGGATAGTCTCATGGCAGGAGGTATTGCAATCGGTGTGGGCCCATCATGCCATGTTAGCGGCCGTGTTTCTCACCCGCGTTGGACCGTGGCAATCACCCTTGTTCGGTGCATACGTGGTCGGACGCGCGCGGGTGGGCGCCCGTTGTGGTCGGCTTCGAGCGGATCGCACTGAATCGGGTTAGTTGTAACCCAGCACGAATCCTGGACTGTCCTGGCTGTCCTGGGCTGGAATATGCTCGGTCAGCATGCGCCAGTCCTGCCACAGATCTTGCGTGGGTTCGTTGCTTTCGACGTGGGGTATATCGTCGTTATCGTGTTCATCCATTTCACTACACCTCATAGTGGTATTCATGCTTGCCGCAGGCGGACCCGCGAAGTTCCAGCAGGCGCAACCTGCAAATCGCTGCAGGCAAACCTGGAGACTGTGAAGGTTTTCGAAAAGGACCAAGATGCTTGTTGCGAAGGTCCCGGGATCGAGACCTTCTACAGTTTTGAAAGTCTCTAGCCTCTGCTCGCCACGATGGCCGCGGTTCGTAGCGCTGCCGCCGCAATCATCGCCACCGACACGCGCACGCAACGCTGGGCCACCGCGCCGGCAGCGATACGTTTGGTGCTGTGTTTATGGTTATGTGCCATCACGGGCGTAAAACTCTCAATCTGACTGATTTTGTTTATTACTTCATCGCCGCAGCCCGCAGGGACCGTACACGATGAGGGGGCGCATGGTATGCGCTCTTAAGAGAATTGCCAAGAGGTCTTGGGTGGAAAAATCAGCTATGAGTCGTAAATTGCTGAAATTCTGCACATTTGTAGCGTTTTGGGGCGGATCAGCCGCTGCCGAGGATGCTGTTATCGATCACCAACTCCGGGGCGCGCACCTTGGGATCGGAGTCCTGCGAACGGTTGATGTGCAAGTGATGGTAAAGATTCGCGATCCAACGTTGCCCCTCTTGGGTGCGCTTCAGGTATTCCACCCCCTCGCCGATGTAAGGGTGGACCTGCGCGTAGAAAAACTCCGGGAAATTCGCGCGCAAGTCGGCCACGCTTTCGCAGCCGAGACGCTCAGCCTCGCCCGTCTCCACAAATTCTGCGAACAACCGAGTGAGTTTCTGTAGATATTGAGGATCGGCCATCTGGCCGATCAGATCGGCCGCGCGCACCAGCGCAGGCAGTGTTCCGGTGACCTGATAGGCCGGTGCGTCTGGGACGGGGAACCGCGTCATCTCGATACACGCCATCACCGTGGCGGTATCGATCAGGGGATCGTTGGCAAAACGTTCCTGCACGTACAAGGTGCCTCGAGTCACATGGTAGGGGGTCATGAACGCGTCCGTCGCACCGGGCGGAGGGGTGATGTAGTTGCCTCTCGCGTTGGTTAGTGATGCGTTGTCGCTGTCCTGGGGCAGTAGCTTCTTCAAGTATCCGATGTCGTGAAACAACATAGCGACCACCGCTTGCAGCCACTCATCGGGGCTGAGATCTCCGCGTGCCATCTGGCGCCCTTGCAGGATGGTCTGGCCGACATCGGTGACCAGGATGGTATGGCTGAGATCGTGATACGGGCAGTCGCAGTTCAACAGAGTTTCCAACGCAATCTGCGTAGCTTGTTGCAATGCCCTTGCATAGGCACCGTCCGCATCCGGGAACGCGCGCCGGAACGAGTTTTGCGTGTGTTCGGCAAAAGCCGCTATGACTGTGGCGTTGGGATCAAACATGGAGAACGAGTGTAAGTGACCAGGCAATCTGCCTGCGTGTCCTGTGCCTCAGTTCATTGTGGACATGACAGCGATTTTTTAAATGAATATGATGCATGGTGCCAAGACCCATCTATGAGCATGATTCATGTCACATTTAGAGCTACGACACCTTCGCACCTTGGCCGCGCTGCGCGATAGCGGCAGCCTGGTAGAAGCTGCGGAACGGGTCTTTCTAACGCAGTCCGCGTTGTCGCACCAAATCAAAGAACTGGAAACCCGCATCGGCTGTACGCTGTTCGTGCGCAAGACCCGACCCGTGCGCTTCACCGCTGCGGGGACTCGCTTGTTGCGGCTTGCCGATGAGGTGTTGCCGCGCATCCACAGCACCGAACTCGATCTGCAGCGCCTAGCCGGTGGCGAGTCCGGGCGGATATTCATGGCCATCGAGTGTCACAGTTGTTTTGAGTGGCTCCTGCCCGCGATCAATGAATATCGTGACCAGTGGCCCGATGTCGAGCTGGACATCTCCAGCGGTTTTCATTTTGCGCCGCTGCCGGCTTTGAGTCGTGGGGATCTGGATCTGGTGATCACGGCCGACCCGGTCGACGAGCTGGGTGTGCACTACTTTCCACTCTTCAGTTATGAGGCCCAATTGGCGGTGAGTAAGGACCACTTCATCGTTGAGCACGAGTGGGCGGAGCCTGGGCATCTGCGCAATGAAACTCTGATCACCTACCCGGTGGATCGTAGCCGCCTGGATGTTTTCACCAGCTTTCTCGAGCCCGCAGGGGTCGAGCCCAAACAGGTGCGCAACGCAGAGTTGACTGCGATGATGGTGCAATTGGTCGCGTCTGGGCGTGGTGTCGCTTGTCTCCCAAACTGGGCGTTGCACGAGTACAGCGCCAAAGACTATCTTGTAGTGCGTTCGCTCGGCGAGGAAGGGGTCTGGCCCACGCTGTATGCTGCCGTCCGCCAGGATCAGGCAGAGTCATCTTTTATCCAGGGTTTTGTGGACATCGCCAAGCGCAACTGCTTCGACAATCTGGTGGGGATTGTTACAGCGGAACTCGATCCGCTGGTGCTGCGCTGAGGATCAGAACAGGCGTTCTTGGAGGTTGGCGCCTCTAAGGGACCAGGACGTTCTCCACCCAAGCCGATCCTTGGCGTTGCCACGAGCGTCGATCGTGCACGCCGTTTTCCATGGTCAAATCCAACCGCTCGATCTCATCGAGGGTCAGCAGCAAACCACGTGCGCCGTCGGGCGCGATGAGCGGTTCGGGTAGCGACAGGTTCTGCAGGCTGGCGAGCAACTCTTCGCGACTGCCGATCGCACTGCTCTGGGGTGAGAGTTTCTCGTATAGATAGT
>JBCCHL010000149.1:0-11600 GCA_039028775.1 Pseudomonadota bacterium
GCGGCATGCTGAATGCCAACGGCTATGAAACCATGGGGCTGTTCGCCGCCATCTTCTGCGCGATCGTGCTGTACGCCTCAGCCTGGTTCACCCGGGACCGTATCCCCCATTTGACCCAGCCCGATGAAGACCAGGCGGCACGTTTCAGTTGGACGAACTTCGGCCGCGACCTGATGATGGCGATCAGCAACCGCAACTATCTGTTTCTGCTGCTGGGCTTTTTCCTGTTGAGCGTCACCCTCGGCGCACGCGAGGGCTTCAACAACTACATGAATCTGTTCTACTGGGAACTGGTACCGGACCAGATGCGCTTCTACGTCGTAGGCACCGCCGCCGGGTACATCCTGGCGTTCACCCAGACCTTTCGCATCCACCGCATGATCGACAAGCGCGCCACCATTGTGCTCTCAGCCCTCGGGCTTGCGATCCTGCCGGCCATCCCGGTGATCCTGCGCATCTGGGGCATGTTTCCTGAGAACGGAGCCGATAACCTGCTGTTCTGGCTGATCGTGTTCAACGGAACGGGCGCGGCCGCTGGTGCAATCCTCAACATCAGTGTGATGTCAGCCCTGGCGGACATCGCGGATGAGAACGAGCTGAAATTCGGCAACCGCCAGGAAGGCGTGCTATACGCGGCGCGCACTTTCTTCGCCAAAGCCGATCACGCCTTGGGCATTTTCGTTGCGGGGCTGGCCATCGACCTGATCCAGTTTCCGGTCAACGCCAAGCCCGGCGAGGTTGAAGCGGATACCATCCATATGCTCGGGTTGATCGACTCACCATACTCCATCATCCCGGCCGCGATCGCCGCCGCGTTCTACGCCGGCTATCGCATCAATCGGCACAAGCACGCGAAGATCCGCGAGGAGTTGGCCGCCCGCTCAGCCGCCTAGGGCAGTCCCGACGAGGCACTGCCCGCGCAGACCAGCGGGTGCGCTACTCCGCGATGGGACCGGAGGACGTGACCGACTGGCCGCCGTGCAGGCGGCCGCGTAGAAATTCGAACGTGGCCACCATCTCCTCCGCCGGCACCTCCGGATGCAGACCGGGATTGGCGTGCAGGCGCTTGTCGTCGCTCGCGAGCGCATCGAAGAGTTCCAGGTAGCCATCACGCGGGAACAACTCGTCTTCCAACTGCATCAGGAATAGCACTGGATGGGTGATCTGCTGCGCGTCCTCGGCTAACCGTTGACCGATCTGTTTGCCCAACCCACGGGTACCACACAACCCCAGCACGCTCACCGTGAACTCGAGTCGACTGGCAAGCAGCGGCACGCCAAAGATGGTCCCCATGGACAGGCCGAAGTAACCCAGATTGTCCTGGCTCAGACCTTCGGCCGCACTCACCGCCGCCGTGGCTTCCACCCAGTCCGTCACCATGTCCTCCATAAAGCCTTCCCGCGCCAACTCTGCGCCAAAGGCCTCACGGCCGCCCGCGCCCACCTGCCGCAAACCGTGCACCGGCCCGTCGATCGCGATGGCGGCACAGCCGGCCTCCCGCACCAGGCGACGGCTAAGGTACGGAATGGGCGTTTGGTAGCGATCGCCGGAAGCCCCGTGACCCAACAACACGAGCGGCGTTTGAGCATCGACCTGCTCGGGTAGCCAGAGCGCACCCGTCACCCGGCGCGCGGAACCGTCTAATTCAAAGTCCCGGGCGGCATGCCGCGACGAGTCGAGCCATTTCACTGCAGACATATCACTTTCCTTCACAACTAGTACTGATCAACTTGGCGATTTGGACGAGCAGCGCGGCTATCGCGGTATCACGTGGTCAGGTAACCGCCATCCACCGGTATCGACGCGCCGGTGATGTACCCGGCATCATCCGACAACAAGAACGCGATGGTCGCGCCATACTCTTCGCGGATTTTGCCGGCGCGACGGATCGGTAACCACGCTTTCGGGCGTGGTAGTTGCGCGAGCGGGGTCACCGCCCGTTCACGATCTTGTGCGGCATGTTTACCGAGGTTGGTCTCCGCAACGGCTGCGGGCTGAATGGCGTTGGCCCGAATCCCATATTGGCCATAGTCGACCGCAATCTGTTTGATCAGCGCCAGCACCCCATGTTTGGAAACGGTATACGACACCGCCGCACCGCCAGCGCCCACGACCGACCCCGCAATGGAGGACGTCACCACATAAGCTCCTCCATTGTCCATCATATGCGGCAGAGCGTGTTTGGCGCAGAGAAACGGGCCGGTCAGGTTCACCCCCAGAACAAAGTGCCAGTCGACGATATCGGTCTCGTGAATCCAGCCGCTGCCTGCCGTCCCCGCGTTGGCGACCATCCCCCACACCCCACCGAACGCATCCACGCAGCGCGCCACCATCTCCTGCACCTGCGCCTCCTGGGCGACGTCACAGGACACCGCCATCGCTTCGCCTCCGGCGTCGTTGATCTCCCGGGCGACCTCTTCGGCCAGGGCGATGCGGATATCGGCGACAACCACGCGCCCTCCTTCTTCAGCCACACGCAAACAAGCGCCTTTGCCAATCCCACTACCACCACCGGTGACAATCACCGGACGTTTCTCTAATCGTTTCATCCTGCTCCTAGCTATTCGACTTGGGCTTAACGGCAGGTTCGTCCTCGCGGTAAGCGATTACCCGTGGATCACCTTGTTTGACGAGCACACGCTGACGCTCGGGGTAGTACACCACGTCGTGGGCGTTACGCTCGCCGTAAACGAGATACACCAGATTTTCTGCCGCTACGTTTTCCAGGTGGTGCGCTACCGCCTCGCCAGCGACAAAACAAACATGATCTCCCGCACCCAGCGTGAAGGTCTCATCGCCGAAGTGCAAACACGCCTCTCCCTCCAGCACAAATACGTGCTCTTCCTCCGCCGTATGGTAATGGTGAAAACTGGAGGACTGACCCGGTGGCAGCAACTCGATGCGAGCCCCGAGCCGCTCACCCTGCAGGTCTTTCATGCCGGCCTTGAGGCCACGGTAGGTCTCTTCGCGATAGTCAATCTCGCGGGTACGGGTGATGCGCGGACGGCTCATCTCATCCATCCCAGCATCGACTCAAGAGCGCCCACAGTTGACGATCAAAACTGCCTCGCACGCCGGGCTCCAAGGCTTTGGCACCACGGCGGACGCACACCAGTTGCCGGGAGGGTAATACATATACCCGGTTATCCATCGCCCCCATGGCCATGCACATATCGGCCGGTGCCTCGGGCACCACAGGGCCGGCAAAGGAACGATCGATGAACGGAAAGATGTGATGGGGTTGATCGTTGCGCCACCAGTAATAGCCCCAGGCCGGGTTAGCCTGGCTGCCCGGGGTGAACATAGCCTGCCAATAGGCTCGATCGCGCACGACGCGCTCCCCATCCCAGGCACCCTCGCCAAGCACCAGGAGACCGAGACGCGCCATGTCGGCCCCAGACATCAACAAGCCAGTAAACGGACGACCATCCGGCAGCACCTGCTCACGTTCGAGCCAGCGGCTTTCCCGCCAGCCGATTTTTTCGCCCAACCAGGACATAGTGAGAGACTGCAAGTCGAGGTCGGTCATCTCACACAGGATACGTTTGAGGTAATTGTAGGCGGTGTTGTTATAGCGCCAATCGCGTCCCGGCTCCCCCTCCGGCGTCAACTCATCGGTCATACCGGTGGTCATGGTCAACAAGTGACGTAACGTCAGACGCGCCTCAAACTCCGGCGCGGTCTGCGTCCAACCCGCCGGCAGATACTTGTTGATCGAATCATCGACCTGCAGGAGCCGACGATCGATCGCCACGCCCACCAATATCGCCAACACGCTCTTTTGCACGGCATAGACATCGCTGCTGACGTCGCTGTCGTCCACCACCTCATGGCGAACCACCCGCCCCCGGTGCAGCAGCATCCACTCACTGGTGTTATGCCCGCGCAGGTACTCCCCGACGGCATGCAGCGCGTCATGCGACCAACCCACATCCGTCGCCGCGATCGATTGCCAATCCGCTTGTGGCCAATGTATGTTCAAAAACCCATGCTCCGCTTCAATTCCTGATCGATCCAGATCTGCGCATAGATCGGCCCTGGACGCACCGCCCCGGCCCGCAGTTCGCCGCCATAGTTTTTCACCCAGGGCCACCAAGCGGTGTAGTTGTAGTTGGCCGGCAACCAGATGTACATCGCGGTATCCAACAGATAGGTGGTCAGCCGCCGCGCGAGCTCGATCCGCTCGCCCTCGTCCTCCGTCTGCACGAGTCGCAACAGATCTGCGTCGAATTCAGGATTGCGGTGCAGCGAGGGGTTCCAGGTGTGCCCACTACCAAATTTGCGCAGCGTGGCGATCGGGTTCGTATGGCCATTGTTCATGAAGTAGCCCGGGCCGTGGTTCTTGGTGGTCATCAGCGACAGGTAAGCTCCGTACTCCATAGGCTCGATGATGATCTCTACCCCAACGTCCGCGAGGTACTTGCCGATCAGCGGCAGCAGATCCATATTCGACGGGCTGCAGGAACACACCTGCACGCGAAACTCGAAGCCGTCCGGATAGCCGGCCTCGGCCAACAAGGCCCGCGCCTTTGGCGGGTTGAAGGTGAACAGCTCCTGAACGGACTCGGGCATATCGGTCAACGGTTGAAAGTAATCGCCAAACTCCGGATGTTGGGGATAGGCCATCAGTTCTGCATGACCGCCATAAAACAGGCGCGCTATCTCCTCCTGATTGACCGCTAGATTCAGCGCCCGTCTGACACGTTTGTCACCGAACAACTCATGATCCAGCCGCAGGGACAAGAAGTTACCGGTCTGGGTGAGCCAGCGCGACCAGCGCAGTTCCGGCGTGGTGGCCTTCATGTGATCTACCGCAATCCAGCGCATGTTCTCCAGAATGTCGATCTTGCCGGTCCGAATGGCGGTCAATATTGTCGCTTCGTCTTTGATGATGCGGTACTTGACCACATCGACAAACGGCAGCGCATACTCATCGCCATCCAATTGCAACGAGCCCCAATAGTCCGCGCGGCGACCATACTCGTGCAGATTACCCTGCACATAGCGCAGCAGTTCGAACGGGCCGGTACCCACCACGTTCTGCCAGCGCTTACGATCCACCCCAGCAGTTTCCACCGGCACGATGGAGGACTGGTAGCCGTACCCAAACCGATACTGCCACTCCGCGTTGAAGCTGTTGAGGTGAAAGACGAGGGTGTGATCGTCGCGCACCTCGATGCGATCGATGTAATCAAAGTAGCCTGCGGTAGATTTCTTAGGGCTGTCGTTGATCAGGTTGAACGTATAGAGCACGTCTTCGGCATTGAGCTCGCGCCGAGGCATCACCCCCGATTTGGCAGGGAAGAACACGCCCCGGCGCAGGTGGATGACCAGCGTGCGCGCATCCTCCCATTCCCAGCGCTGCGCAAGCTCTCCCTTGACCGCCGCTTCGGGGATGTGCGCCTCGGACACGTACTTGTGGGGTCCACCCCGGGACACCGCCTGGGCGAGATCGGCAACATACAGTTGCTCCCGGACCATGCCCGCATCATGGTTAGCCTTCCACGTCCAATCCTCGGGATCCCAGGAGAGCGCTGACAAGGTGGCATACACCGTGCCGACATTGAGCGTACCGCCATAGCGCGGCTTTGCTTCGGACTTGAGGTCCGCTTGCGCGGCCGCGCCTGACAGCCCGAAGATCAGCGTGCTGAGCAGCGCAAGACGGGTGTATGCGTGGGCGCGCCCCATGACTGCGACTCAGGTCCTGTAAGACGGATCCATCGCGTCGAGCATGCGGATAACCGCCGGCCAGGCCAGGCGTGAGGAACGGCTCGGCTGCTCTGCCTTCACCCGGCCATAACCCCCGATCAGATCGAGCGCGCTCTGTTTGGGCACGTGCAACTCCTGGCCGGACGCCATCGCATCCGCCTGCACCTTGCAGGCGTTCTCCAACGTGTACATCAGGAAGAACGCTTCCGCCACATCACGACCACAGGTCAGGAGACCATGGTTGTGCATGATCAGACAGTGTTTGTCCGCCAGATCGCGACCGATCCGCTCGCACTCTTCATCCGCACCCACGGCCACGTCATATTCGTGATAGGCCACGTTGGCCATGATCTCGTTGGCCTGCTGGGTGATCGGCAGCAGCCCACACTTCGTCGCGGAAACACACATCCCCGCACGCGTGTGCGAATGCAGCGACACGTTGATCTCGGGACGCGCCATCAATACCGCCGTGTGAATGGCGTGGCCGGCATCGTTATAGGGGTGATCACCGCTGATCACATTGCCATCGAAATCAACCTTTAAGAGCGATGAGGCGGTGATCTCATCGAACAACAGCCCATATGGATTGATCAAATACTGAGTCGGTTCTCCCGGCACCCGTGCGGCGAGGTGGGTGAAGATCAGGTCTGTCCACCCATACTTCACAAACGCGCGGTAGCACGCGGCCAGGTCCACCCGCACCTGCCACTCCTCGTCCGACACGCCGCTGATCGGTATCGCTTCGGCCATGCCCTTCCCCTTTGGCTTGCTTAAGTGCCACCCGAGGATAACACCTTCCGAGGCTGGTAGGATATGGCGTAAAACTAAGAGGGGTAACGAGTGAAGGTAGATGCACCGGTAACGTCGGATATGCGCAAGATCGGCGCGGCGGCAGGACAACTGGAAGAGATCGGCTATAACGGCCTGCGACTGGCCGAGACCAACCACGACCCCTTCATGCCGCTGGCCATCGCTGCGGAGCACACAGAAGACATCGAATTGGTCACCTCGGTTGCGGTCGCCTTCTCGCGCAACCCGATGTCAATGGCCATTCTCGCGCACGACCTCAACGCCTTCGCCCAAGGCCGCCTGGTCCTGGGGCTCGGCTCTCAGGTCAAACCCCACATCGAACGGCGCTTCAGCATGCCCTGGCACAAAGCCGCAGCCCAGATGCGCGAGTTCATCGAGGCAATGCAGGCGATCTTCGCCTGCTGGTACGACGGCGAGCGCCTCGAATACGTCGGCGAGTACTATCAGCACACGCTGATGCCGGCGACGTTTACCCCGGAGAATGTCGAGGGTCCAAAACCCCGCATCCACCTCTCCGCCACCGGACCGCTGATGACCAGGGTCGCTGCGGAATTAGCCGACGGCATGATCATGCATCCGTTCTCGTCTGAAAAGTACATGCGCGAGGTAACTATCCCGGCCATCGAGGCGGGGCTTAAGACAAGCGGGCGAACCCTTGACAACTTCGAACTGGACTATGCGCCGATGATCGCGACCGGCCGGGATGAGCAATCACTGCAACAAGCGATTGCCGCCGTACGCGATCGGATTGCATTTTACGGATGTACGGTGGCCTACAAACCGGTGTTGGATATCCACGGCTGGGGCGATATGCAGGACGAGTTGATCGCGTTAAACCGCGCGCACAAGAAGCCGGAGATGGCGGCGCTGATCACGGATGAGATGGTGGAGACCATCGGGATTGTGGGGAAGCCAGAGGACGTAGTGGATAAGATGAAAGCAAGGTTTGGGGGTGTGATTGGACGGACCGGGTTTGGCAGCCCTAATCTCGACGACGAGGATTTACGGGGCATGCTGAACCGGTTGCGTACTAACCCATAAGGTTAGGCACCACACCTGTATCGGGTCAGCGCCTTCATTCGGGACGTGACCAGAGCATCGCGATACTCTCCCGAAGCATGAAGTTTACAAAACCAAGGAGCGTACGTCGCACCCATACACATATGGAACGGATTGAGTCTCCATGCACCGCTTTCGCGCTTTTGATAAAATAGACTGAGCGAGAGCCGCTTTGTATGCCTATGATGCCCTTCATAGCTGTGTCACCGTATATAGCGACTCGCGCTTTGACGAACTGACAAGTTCACAAGAGCAACAGAGTAACGACCTGCCCCGCTTGGATTAACACTGCCGATCTAACGATCAAAGCTCAAGTCAAGCAAACACTCGGCAAGCCGAGAGAGTGAGCCGTTACGTAGACAATTTACTCAGGTTCACTGAGGGGAACAGTGCGACCAGTGACAAGGTATGACGCCTTACGCCCAAAACACGGTGTTTTTGCAAGTCAGAACACCTGCCCCGTATCAGGGAGAAGGGGTTCAGCCCCCGAAAGTTTGTACTGACAATTGGAGAGATAATGAGATATAGATACCGCACGGCAATGCTCGGGCTGTTGGTCAGCATGTTTGTCGCAACACCCGACGCGCAAGCAGTTGAGCGAGAGCTGGTGGAAGAAGTTGTAGTGGTAGGCGAGGTCATTGATGGTCTGGACCTGCTGCAAGCATCAGATGCAGGCAGTCGCTTGGGTTTGTCGTTGCTCGACACCCCTGCCACGGTTGAGGTGATCGATGGCTCTACCATGCAAGCCCGCGGCTACAAGCAGGTGACCGACGCGGTCCAGAGTCTGCCGGGGGTGGTATCCGGAGAGTCGCCGGCAGCACCGTCCACTTTTTCGATGCGCGGGTTCACCCGCTCACAGATCACTATCCTTCGAGACGGTCTGTGGGTGGGTCCCGCAAACATGGTGATGCGACCGCAGAACACGTTCAACCTCGACCGCATTGAAGTGCTGCGCGGTCCGAACTCTGTGCTGCACGGCCAGGGTGCAGTGGCCGGCACGGTGAATGTGGTTACCAAGTCTGCGGACGTGGGTGAGCCGGAAACGATTGACGTGCTCGCATCTCTGGGCCGCTATAATACCTATCAGCTGGGAGTGGGTGCCGGGGGTAGCATGGGTGAGTCGGCGTGGTATCGCTTTGATTTCAGCCAACGTGAATCTGAAGGTTATGTGGATCGTATGGACCCAAGCTCACTCAACGCCACGGGCAGCGTGTTGTGGCAAGCCACCGATACGGTGGAGGTGAAGCTGAGTTTGGATTACCTCGATGATGAGCTGGCCGACTACTGGGGTACCCCACTCATCCCCACCGCGGATGCGCGCCGGCCTATGAACGATGTGATCAGCACCACCACCGGCGAGACCCTGGACCGCGCCACGCGTTTTCGCAACTACAACGTTAACGACAGCCGTGCCGAGTCAGATCAGTTGTTCGTGCGTGCCGACATCACCTGGTCTCCCGCGGAGAACTTTAAGATCAAGAATACGACGTATCAGTTCAATGCAGACCGGGAATGGTTAAACGCCGAAGGCTATGTGTACTGCACCCAGGTGGTGGACGTGTGCACCCAGACGGGGGAAATCCAACGCTACTACGGTTACTTTTTTGTCTTCCACGATCAAGACTTGTTCGGTAACCGTTTAACCGCTCAGTACGACTTCGACATGGGCGGGATGCAAAGCCGATTGCTCGGAGGTCTCGAATTCACCTCACTGGATTTTGAGCGCACGCGCGGTTTCCGCCTGGGTGTGCCTCAGGTGCCTGGAGATGGTGTCGATCCTTACGCCCCTGTCCCCGGTCTATACGGACCGGAAGAACTGCGCGGTGTCAGCCCCACCAACATCGAGACTCGTGCACTCTTTCTAGAGAGCGTACTGCAAGTCACCGAACGCCTGTCATTGGTCACCGCGTTGCGCTACGAGGAGTTGGAGCTGGAACGCGAAAATTTCAACGGGGCCGGTGTGCTCGAAGCCTCAAGCTTCGACCGCGATTTCGATTGGACCAGTTGGCGCGTCGGTGCAGTCTTTACCCTCGCGGAGAACGTCTCTGCATACGCCCAATTTAGTGATGCTAAAGATCCGATCAACGCCAACATTTTTTTGGTGAATGGCGGCGAAGATCTCGACCTCACCGATGCGCAGCAGTGGGAGATCGGCTTAAAGGCGATCTTAGCGGACGGCAAGATCGAAGCCACCGTGGCCTACTTTGATATCGAGCGCGATGACGTGCTGGAGCAGATCGGTATCGACAGCGCCACCAACGTAGGTGGGCGTGAATCGCAAGGTCTTGAAGTATCGGCGACCTGGGCGGCCAGCGAACAACTGACCTTTGGCTTTAACGCAGCACATACGGATGCCGAATTCTCACGTTCCACCAACTTCCAGAACTTTGCCGGAAACACACCGCCCAACGTGCCAGAACGCACCGCGAACCTGTGGGCGAGTTATGGCCTCACGGAAATCCCTCTGACCTTTGGTGCGGCGCTGCGCTACGTAGACGATCGGTATGGTGATAACGCCAATAACATCAATTTGAAATCTTACTCGTTGATCGATGCGTTTGCGTCCTGGAAGCACAACAACATTACCGTGAGCGCGCGGGTGAACAATGCCACGGACGAGGAGTACGTCTCCTGGGCGGATGTGTTCTACCTGGGCCAGAATGACCCGAGCTTCATCTACGCGAATCAGCTATTGTTGGGTTCACCTCGAACCTACGAAGTGAGTGTGGGCGTATCTTTCTAGACGACAACTCATGTGGTTGCTGACCATATTGCACCGCTGGCTCGGTGTGGTAATGGGTCTCTTCTTCGCCATGTGGTTCTTCAGCGGCATGGTGATGATGTACGTGCCGTTCCCCTCATTACCGGATGGGGAACGGCTTAAGCACCTGGCACCCATCGACACCCAGGAGATTACGGTATCGCCCGAAGCGGCAATCGCTGCGTGCGGGTCTGACCGGGTGAACGGCTTGCGCATGATTACGTTTGACGCGCGGCCAACCTATGTGTGTGCGCATGCGGATGCCTCTGTGGAGTTGGTACACGCGGATAGTGGCACCCCAGCCGTTTCACTCGATGAGAGTGCGGTGAGAGCCTTTGCTCGACAGCATTTAGCCGCCCCGATCGCACACGTTGTGGAAGTCGAATTCGATCAGTGGACTGTGCATCAGCGCTTTAACTCGCTGCGACCCCTGTATCGGATTGAGCTTGAAGACAGCCTACAGACGCACCTTTATCTTTCGTCACTTACCGGCGAAGCGATACAGCGCACCACGGGCCAACAACGATTCTGGAACTACCTGGGTGCGGTGGTGCACTGGGTATACCCCACCATTCTGCGGAAACACTGGGCGGCGTGGGATGCTGTGGTCTGGTGGCTGTCGCTGTTCGGCGTTGTGTGCGCAGTGCTGGGTCTGGTTCTGGGGCTATCGCATTGGATCAAACTGCGGCGCGCGGGCCGTGTAGGGTTGACCCCTTTCCGAGGTTGGATGAAATGGCACCACGTGTTGAGTCTGTTCATCGGGTTGTTTGTGGTGAGCTGGATTGTGAGCGGTTGGCTGTCTATGGATCATGGCCGGTTGTTCTCCACCCCCAATCCGACGCCGGACTTGGCGCTTAACGTGCAAGGGGGTGAGTTTGCGGAGGTGGTCGCGAGCTTGAACACACAGGCCTTCGCTCGATACAAATCACCCCGCGAACTCACGCTCTCCGCGTTTGGTGGGAATGCGCTTGTGGTCGCCAAAGATGAGACCGGTGTGGTCGACACACCGGAAATTAGTCCACAACGGATTGCCGATGTGGTGGCCCGAGCGGCATCGGATGGCATAGCGGATTGGCGCGTGGTACCAGACGATGACCTCTATACCAGCCTACGCGAGGGCAGCTTACCCACCGGAACCGTTAGAGTGGCGCTGGCAGATCCCAACCAAACCTGGATCCACATCGATCGCTATTCCGGCCACATCATCTCGGTGATGGACAGCAGCCGACGATTGTATCGCTGGCTCTACAATGGTCTGCAC
>JBCCHL010000150.1:0-11348 GCA_039028775.1 Pseudomonadota bacterium
CCTGTATCGGTGCCAGATGCAGGCATGTGGGCAAAATCCAATGAATGGGTGAGGTTGGCGGCGATTTGGTTGCAGAAATCAACCACGACACCCATATCCCGTTGCTTGACCCAGAAGGCAGAACTAATGCTGCTCTTACACTGAACGGGAAGCTAACTTCAATCAAAATTTCAAAATAATTAACTAAGGTGGGAATCTTGTAGATGCTCTCTTAATAGTAGTTTGAATGACCGTAACGTTGAGGCTATCGCAACATCGTCCGGTAAATTGTTCCATTCGCGGACTATGCGATGAAAAAAGAATTGATGGCGAACTTGACCGTGAGCAATTGGCATAGATAGACGTCTTCCGTGACCACGAGTGATGGATGATAGGAATGACATGGAATCAGGTAACTGGCGATCGGTCAGGTTATTCACGACCTTGTAAAGTAAATGGAGATCTAGCTGTATTCGCCGAGACTCCAAACTTTCAAGTCGCCAAGACGGACGAAAAGTGGGGCGAGACGCCCTGCGCGTTTGTAACCTGTGTTGCGGGCAAGGAACTCAGCGAAGCTGCTGTGGTCGATTACTGTCGTGAAAATCTGGCGCGTTTCAAAGTGCCGAAAAATATCGTCTTCACGGAACTGCCCAAAACCTCGACGGGCAAGGTGCAGAAGTTTGCCCTGCGAGAAATGGCTGAGGAGCTTTAGATGCCCCGCATCGTTATATTTGTTGTGCTGATCGTCTCGCTCGCGAGCGCCGCCTATTTTTTGCCGGTGGTGGAATGGCTGAGTGCGGCGTTCGCCTGGATCGAAGAAAATCGCGAGATCTCCTGGCTGGTGTTTATCGCAATGTATATCGCCGCTTGTGTGCTGCTGTTGCCGGGGAGCATCCTCACACTGGGCGCAGGCTTGCTCTTCGGTCTCGGCTATGGCTTTGCGATCGTGTCGTTCGCTTCGGTGGTAGGTGCCAGTTGTGCCTTCCTGGTCGGGCGTTTCCTGGCCCGCGACTGGGTGCAGGGCAAGCTCTCGGCCATGCCCAGGTTTGCAGCACTGGATGCTGCGATTGAACAGCGCGGTGCGCTGATCGTGCTGCTGACCCGCCTTTCGCCGGTATTCCCCTTCAACCTCCTGAACTATGCCCTGGGGCTGACCGGTGTGAAGTTCTGGACCTTCGTGGGTGTGTCGTGGATCGGCATGATGCCGGGGACCGTTCTATACGTCTATTTCGGCTCGGTTGCGTCCGATCTCGCGAGCCTGCTCAGCGACGGCGTGGGCGAGAGTACAGCAGGCAATGTGTTGTTGTACGTCGGGCTCGGGGCAACGCTGGTGTTGACCATTCTGATCACGCGCTTCGCCAGCCGTACACTGGATGAACAACTGGCGGCCGCGGATACTGACAGTGCAGGGCAGACGTCAGACGTGACAGATTCCGAAGCTACAAGTAAGGAAGGCGCATAAGCGCGCTCAGGAGTATAACGATGACCTATCCGGGTAGTAATTTTGATGATCTCGCGCGGGGACTGCTGGCGCCTACCGACTACCAGAACCCAACCCCGAAAGCGCGCTACCACCTGGTGGTGATTGGCGCCGGGCCGGCGGGGCTGATCACCGCCATCGGAGCGGCGGGGCTGGGGGCTAAGGTTGCGCTGGTCGAGAAGCATCGCATGGGTGGCGACTGTCTCAACGTCGGTTGTGTACCTTCCAAGGCACTGCTCGAATATACCGAGGCGACCCCGGCGCCTGAGTTCGGGCCGGCGTTTGCGTGGTTGCGTGAGGTTCGGGCGGGCATCGCCCCGCATGACTCGGTGGAGCGCTACCGCGAAGCCGGAGTGGATGTGTTTATCGGCAGCGCCACGGTGCATGCCGATCATGTGATGGTCGGGGAGCAGAGACTCAACGCCCGGCGCATAGCGGTCACCACCGGCGCGCGGGCCGCGGTCCCTCCCATCCCGGGCCTGCGCGAAAGCGGCCCGCTCACCAACGAGGACGTTTTCGATCTCACTGACGCCCCTGCTTCTATCGGTATTCTGGGCGCCGGTGCGATTGGCTGTGAGCTGGCCCTGGTGTTCGCTCGGCTGGGGGTTGGTGTGCATCTGTTCGAATTGGCAGACCGCGTGCTGCCGCTGGAAGTACCCGAGGCAAGCGCCGCGGTCGCTGCCGCGCTCGAAGCCAAAGGGGTTGTGCTGCATGTCGGCGCCGGCGTCGCCGAAGTCAAAGCGGCAGGTGAGCTCTATGAAGTGGTTAATCAAGAAGGCGCCTTTGCGGTGGAGAGGGTTCTGGTCGCCTTGGGGCGCCGGCCCAACACCGACGGGTTGTTCGCCCCCGACAGCGGGGTGTCGCTGGACGAACGGGGATTTGTGCAGGTGGACGCCAAGCTGCGCTCATCCAATAAGAACATCTTCGCGGCCGGCGATTGTATCGGCGGCCTGCAGTTTACTCATCACGCGGACGCCCAGGCGCGGGCGCTGATCCAGAATGCACTCATTGCGCCCACCGCCAAGGTCGATGGTCTGGTTGTCCCACACTGCACCTACACCAAACCTGAGGTCGCCGGCGTAGGCATCACCCCGGATTCCGCGTCGGTACCACTGGATACTTATCGTTTCGATTTCTCGGAGCTCGATCGAGGCCGGGCGGAGTTGGATGGTAATGGCTTTGCAGAGGTGTACACCGCCAAAGGCTCTGACCAGATCCTGGGCGCGACCATCGTCGGGCATGATGCGGGGGAACAGATCGCACCGATCGGCATCCTGATGAGCAATGGCATGGGCCTAAGTACAGCCGGCAAAGCCCTCTATTCGTATCCGACACGCTCCGAATACTTGAAGCGTCTGGCCGATGCCTATAATCGGTCGCGCCTGACACCCTTCGTCGCTGGCATATTTCAACGTTGGTTGGATTTCCTGGTCAAGTAGTTACAGTAGGCCGTAGGGGTTCGCCCGCGGTCGCTCAGCGTGCGCGGTCGCGGACCGACGAGGACAAACATGGGTGCGAATAATCAGCGCAACGTCTGATATGCGGGTCAGCGCAACCACACCGGGCGTGCTGCGTTGGGTAGCGCCAGCCGAAGAGCGTTATGGGGAGAAGTACAGTGGGTGGTCAAAACAAACACCGCAGCTTGTGTGTTTGGGTAGTGGCGGGAAGCCTGGGGTTGGTCGGGTGTGGTCCACCGCCGACCGAGGAGATGCCTTTCCAGGCGACCTCGACGGTGCACGATTTCATGTACTGGGTGCTGGAGCCGGCGGCGGATGTAATCTGGGATAGCGCCGGATACGTGATCACCGAGGCCGGTGAGGAAGATCTGCAACCCACCACCCAAGAGGGTTGGGATCGCGTTCGCAATGCGTCCACCCAGGTTGCCGAGGCCGGTAATCTCTTGATGATGCCCGGCTACCGGGCAGATGATGCGGATTGGGTGGAGTATGCACAGGGCATCGTCGCGGCGGGTCTTAAGGCCCGTGAGGCGGCTCAGGCGCAGGATGCTGACGCGCTGTTCGCCGCGGGCGGACAGCTCTACAACGTCTGTCGGGCTTGCCATAACGCCTACATACCGGAGCAGCAGTCGCTATGAACGAACCACAAGAACAATCCACCCACCCGCTGCGGGTGCTCGCCGGCGCTCCCGTTGTGGCGGTCCTGGGTCTGGTGCTATTCGTGCTCCCCGCTGAGTACGGCATCGATCCGCTGGGTACGGGTGAAATGCTAGGCATCAAGAATATGTCGGGCTATCAGGTCGCGGCACTGACGTTGGAGAGTCGCGAGGCTATTGCGGACGAGATCGAATTTATCCTCGATCCCTTCGAATCCATCGAATACAAGTATCCGCTGGAGGCCGGTCAGGCGGTGGTCTATGTCTGGCAGGCGGACGGTGAGTTGGTGTTCGACTTTCACAGCGAGGAAGAGGGCAAGGATCCCGAAGACTCGGTGAGTTTTTCGGTCGGTCGTGGCGCTGCAGAACAGGGTACCTTTGTTGCGCCATTCAAAGGGATACACGGGTGGTTCTGGGAGAATCGAGGCAGCGCATCGGTGGTCGTGAAACTGCGTGCAACCGGGTACTTTGCGGCGTCGAAGACCTATGGCCCCTCCGGCGTCTACGAGCGCGAGCTCTGATCCGAACGACCGGGGCTATTTCAGCTCAATTTCTCCAGGGCTGCACGCAACTGTTTGAGCGAAAAGGGCTTGCGCAAGAAACCGACGCTTGAATTCTGCGGTACTTCTTGCAGCATGTCTTCGGTGTAGCCCGAGACAAACAGCGCCGGGAGGTCCGGTTTGATCTCTTTCGCGGTCTGGTAGAGATCCGGGCCACGCTGGTCCGGCATGATCACATCGGAGATAAGCAGATCGATCTCTTGCTCGCGCAATAGAGCCAGCGCGTGTTCGCAATCTTCCGCGACCACGACGTGGCAGCCCAGAACTTCGAGCATCTGCGTAACAACCGTCCGCACGTCTGCCTCGTCTTCCACGAACAGAATTTTCAGCTCTATTGCAGCTTGGCTCACAGCTTGGACTGTCTTGTTGTGAGATTGCGAGCGTAGAGCTTAACAGTGGCGGGAGCACATAGAAAGCACAAGGGTTACCCAGCGCCGCGTGATTCGGTGTGGCGGGGTTGCCGCACACATCAGTGGGTCTACTGCTGGAGGGGATATGGCGCTATAGTTAAGCGTAGGTGAGAAAGGGGAGTGTTCACATGAGTGAGTTTTCGGCGCACCTGCGCGAGCGAGCCGAGGCCTCGAAGAGTTGGCGCACTGGCACACGCAGCCGTACCGCGGTGAATGCGCAAACCGATCCGTATGCGCTGCCACTCGAGGAGATCAACGTCTCCAACCCGGAGTTGTTCAAGCATCAGCTCGTGTACCCTTACTTCGCTCGTCTGCGCGATGAAGCCCCGGTCCATTACTGTGCCAACTCCCAATATGGGCCGTACTGGTCGATCACGCGCTATCATGACATTCAGGACGTGGATAAGAATCACCAGGTGTTCTCGTCCTCTTACGAGTTTGGTGGGGTCACCATCACCGGCAAGCCCAACTCCAGCAACGACATCCCCAACTTTATCTCTATGGATCCACCGACCCACCATCAGCAGCGTAAGGCGGTAGCGGGTGGTCTGGCGCCGCGGCGACTGGCGGAACTTGAGGGTCTGATCCGCGAGCGCGCGCGCAACATCATCGATGGGCTGCCGGTCAACGAGACCTTCGACTGGGTGCCGGCGGTCTCCGTCGAGTTGACGGGCCGCATGCTGGCCACGCTGTTCGATTTGCCTCAGGAAGATCGCGGGCATCTGATCCGCTGGTCCAACGCCATCAGTAACGCTGACGATCCGCATGTCTCCGCCTCGGCGGCGGAGTTCTACATGGCGCTGGCCGAGTTGAGCGATTATTTCGAGGAGGCGTTTGCAGAGCGCAAGACGCGTTCGGAACCCGGCGATGACCTGTTGTCCATGTTGGCCTGGAACCCCGAAACCCGGGACATGCGCCCGCAGGAATTACTTGGCAACGTGGTGCTGTTGCTCGTCGGCGGCAACGACACCACTCGCAACTCGATCAGCGGTGGCCTGCTCGCGCTGAATCAATTCCCGCAACAGTATGCCAAGCTGCGCGAGAATCATGCCCTGGTCGCCAGCATGGTCCCCGAGATTATCCGCTGGCAAACCCCGCTGATCGGCATGCGCCGTACCGCGGTCGCGGACTTCACGCTGCACGATCAACTCATCCAGCAGGGCGATATGGTGGTGATGTGGTATCTGTCCGGCAATCGTGATCCGCGCGCGATCGATGCGCCAGACGAGTTCATCATCGACCGTAAACGGCCGCGGGAACATCTGTCTTTCGGCTATGGCATTCATCGTTGTCTGGGCAATCGCCTGGCGGAAATGCAACTGCGCGTATTGTGGCAGGAATTGCTACAACGCTACCCCAAGATCGAGGTGGCGGGTGAACCCGTACGCGCGAGTTCTGCGGTGTTCCATGCGATCCAGTCCCTGCCGGTGCGTATCGCGGCGTAGCAGCTTCCGCTGCCTAGACCACCGGCCCGTCGTCGTTCGTTTACCCACAAAAAAGGCCATCGCATGGATGGCCTTTCGATGACACCAGATGGTGTGCGATTGCACGGTCAGGCGCTGCGCTCGATCAATGTGCCGGTGCCGAGACCGCCGCCGCAACACATGGAGATCAGTCCGTACTTGCCTTCGGTGCGTTGCAGTTCGTGGACGGCCTTGGTGATCAGAAAACAGCCGGTCGCGCCCAGCGGATGACCGAGCGAGATGGCACCGCCATTGGGATTGACCCTGGCCATGTCTGCGCCAACCGTTTTCGCCCATGACAAGACCACGGAAGCGAACGCTTCGTTGACCTCAAAGACGTCGATATCGTCGATGTTGAGGTCGGTCTCCTTGAGCAACTTCTCGGTCGCGGGTATTGGCCCTTCGAGCATCAACACCGGGTCGCATCCGACCAGTGCGGATGCTCTGATCGTCGCCAGCGGCTTCAAACCCAGCTCCCGGGCTTTGTCGGCGCTCATCATCAGGACCGCGGCGGCACCGTCGGCGATCTGGGAGGAGGTACCGGCGGTATGGATGCCGTCCTCACGCGCGACCGGCTTTAATTCCGCCAGCGCCT
Source organism: Pseudomonadota bacterium (assembly GCA_039028775.1). Taxonomy (GTDB): domain Bacteria; phylum Pseudomonadota; class Gammaproteobacteria; order Pseudomonadales; family Azotimanducaceae; genus UBA4421. The sequence goes on from JBCCHL010000150.1 coordinate 6,601, forward strand.
CGAGACTCGTATTGCGCGGTACTTCGTCGGCTTCCACCACCACGGTCTGGCCCGTTTTCTCGAAATTTTCATCCATCACCGGTGCTTCCACAGGGATGATCTGACTGGTGAAGTAGCCACTGTCGATGGCGTTGCGCGCACGCTCCTGGGACTGCAAGCCAAAGCCGTCGGTATCACCGCGGGTGACCTGGTATTTCTCTGCTAGGCGTTCGGCGCCTTCGAATTGGCTGGTGAATTCGTGTTGCTCGAAGTAGCTCTTCGATACGGGCTTACCCATGCGTGGGTCTTTACCGACCGCGTCGCTACCGATGGGCAGACGGGTCATGTTCTCCACCCCACAGGCCATCACCACGTCGGCGTGGCCCGATGCGATAACGCTGTGGGCCAGGGTGGTGGACTGTTGCGATGATCCGCATTGAGAATCGATGGTGATGCACGGTGTGGCTTGCGCACCTCCATGCGCCAGCCAAGCGGTGCGCGTCACATTCATCCCCTGGGCGGCGACTTTGTTGATACAGCCGCCGATGACCTGATCGACCGCATCGCTGCTGATGCCGTTGCGGGCGAGCATCTGCATCATGACCTGGCCCAGCACATCGGTGGGGTGAGCCCCACCCAGCGCCCCGTTCTTTTTGCCGACCGGTGATCGGGCGGCGTCGACAATCACAACTTCGCTCATTGCTTCCCCTAGTTAAGTGAAATAAAACGCGCTAAGTATAAGGCAGGTTGCATAGCGGCGGTACTTGCGCCAGATTACCCCACGCATCGATATCCGTGGTGCAGAGATATCGAAGACGAGATGGAAGACAGTACAACGGAAGACAGTATATTGAGCGAGAGAATTTACTGTAGCGAGGTGGCCCTCCAGATGGACGCGCCGCTGGTGGGTACGGCCGTGCCGGTGGATGCCTGGTTGCTGATCGAATATCCAAGACCGTGGAAAGCAAAAGCGTTAATAGACAATGAGTTAGATCCGAAAATAAATACTCTGCTTGAAGATTTGCCCGCTCAATTTCGAGCGTTGACCGGGGCCAGAATGCGGGTGCAGTGGATCAAACAGGCGGCCTGGGCGGATGTGGTACAGCCGCGCATCTTTCTGGTGCGGGACGGGCAGGTGCTGGCGGGTGAACTGCCCTCGTATCAGGCCATCGGTAGGCTTGCGGCGGCCGACCTGGCCGCAGGGCTGATCCCGGGTGGGCGATCCAGCGCAGCGCCCCTGTACCTGGTCTGCACCAACGGTCAGCGCGACCTGTGTTGCGCGCGCTTCGGGCTGCCGCTCTACGAAGCGTTGCGGGTCGAGTTTGGGGGTACGGTCTGGCAGACCACCCATGTGGGTGGCCACCGCTATGCGCCGAATCTATTGTGCCTGCCCAGCGGGTGTGTGTATGGCTATGTGATGCCGGAGCTGGGAGCGAGCATTGTACGAGCGGATCAGCAGGGTCTTGTCTATGGCGCCAACTTGCGTGGGCGCGCTTGTCTGGAAGAGGCGGCTCAGGCCGCCGAGGTATTTGCTGTCCGCGCGGCGGGCGAGGCTCCGCACACATCATCACCTGCCGTGATCCATAGCTGCGACAAGCAGGCGGACGAGATTGCCGTGCGGCTATCCTTGCATGGTGAAAAGAGAACCATCACCATGCGTCACGTCGCACAACACCACATCGCCATCGCGAGTTGCGGAAAATCAGAAAAGGCGATCGATGGTTATGAACTTCTGGAAGTCGCGGATGGTTGATGCCGATCGCGCATAGCCGTGCTCTTAGAATTTCAGCGGATTCAATCGAACACTTAGAGGGGGACAAAACCTATGGATGTACAAGGTAAAAAGGCGCTCGTGTTTGGTGGTACTTCGGGTATCGGTCTGTCGGCCGTGCAGAAGCTGATCGCCAAAGGTTGCGAGGTTGTGGCCATCAGTCGAGATCCAAACAAGGCGGGAGACGTACCCGGCGCCACACTCGAAGGCTGTGACGTGCGGGATGAAGCCGCTTTGACGGCTCTGTTTGCCAAACACGCTCCGTTCGACATCTTGATCAGCGCTGCCACGGGTGGGGCTCGGGCAGCGGGTCCGTTCATGCAGATGGACCTCGAAGGGTACCGTAATTCCTTCGACAAGCTCTGGGGGTATACCAATTGTGTGCGCCTTGGCACCGAGCACCTCAACGAGGGTGGCAATATCGTGCTGGTCAGCGGGGCGCCTGCGCGCAGGGCAAAGCCCGGCCAAGCGGCCATCGCGTCTGTCGGGGGTGCGGTCGAGCAATTTGTCCGTGCCGTAGCGGTGGAAATAGCGCCGCTGCGGATCAATGTGGTCTCCCCCGGGGTGATCGATACCCCGATGTTCGGGCCGGAATCGGAGCAGCGTTCCAAGATGGTGGCTGGCGCCACGGCCAAACATCTGATCCCGCGGGCCGGAACGCCCGAAGAGGTGGCGGATGGCGTGCTGTTTATGGTCGAGAACGACTACGTCACCGGTACCACTATCGATGTCGATGGCGGCTGGATTCTGAGCTAGCCCGACACCGGGGGTGACGCGTGTCGCCCGTTGTACATTTGCGGTCTTGTCCTGTTCGCAACAGCGAGAGGGAAGGATGACTAAGCCACTTGATGTGGGGCGCTATCGCGCCTGGTTCAGCGAAGCCACACCCGTGATAGCGGGTGTGGCGTCCGCGGACAATGCGATCGCCCTGTGGTCGGATTGGCTGGCGGAGCTTGCGCGAGCGCATCGCACGCGCGAGTTCGGGGAGCGCTTCGCGCGCTTCTGTCCGGCACCAGGCGCGCACGCGCAGGACTACTACCCCGAGGAGCTGCAACTCTGCGACGACCTGTGGGTGTTTGCGGGGATCAACAAAGACACAGACTTTTTTGTGCGGGTCTACGCCCAGAGCCGGTCGCTCGATGTGGATGAGTATGCGTCGGTGGGGACTGCGCTCTCAGCGCGGTTCGGCTTGTTCTCGCCTCGGGGAGTGCGTTGGTGGTTTGTGGCGGAGCAACCGCTGCCCGGGATCGATGTCAGCCACGCGACCCGTCTTGTTGTCTCCAGCCTGCCACACACCTCTCCCGACCCTGTCGGCCTGCGCCAAGTCCGCGCGCCGGATGCCGATTTCCATGCCGCGTACGCGGCGATCTACGAGCGCTTCTACGCCGCACAACCGCACATGCGCGATGTGGTGAGGACAGAAACCCATGATGCCCTACGGGCGAGTGCGCGGGCCGGGGGCCTATTCGCCTATGAGGTGGACGGGGAACTGGCCGGGGTGTTTGCCGCCATGCCGGGCGAACAACCCCCGGTGAGGGGGTGGTGTGCGGTGGAGGCTGTGCTCGATACCCCCTTTCAGGGGGTTGGTCTGGCGCCACGGGCGCTCGGCGAGATGTTCTCGCGTCTGTCGGTCCGGCAGCATCGCGCGGTATGGGCGACCATCGCGGGGATCAATACCCCATCCCGGCGCAGTGCCGCGCGGGTGGGCATGCTCGATGCAGGCGGGTGGTTGACGCTCGCTTCGCTTTGAAAGCCAGTTGACGAGCGGAGGCACCGCAACGGCGCGGTCAGGCGACGGCGTATCCGGTCAGTTGATAACCCATCAACATGAACCCACACACCATCAACACCGCGTTGGCGGTTATGGCATGACGCTGAAAGCTGGGGCGCGCCCGCCACAGATTCATGAGCGCCACGATCAACAACAGCGCGGCGATCTGTCCAACTTCCACTCCAAGGTTGAAGGCGAATAGATTGGCGAGCAGACCGTCCGGGGACAGTTCCAAGGCCTGTAGTTTGGTGGCAAGCCCGAAGCCGTGAAACAGGCCGAAGATGGCCACGGCGGCGCGGGTGTCGATGTGGATACCCAGCCGAGCAAAACCGCCAATGTTCTCAAACGCCTTATAGACCACCGAAAGACCGATGATGGCGTCGATCAGATACGCGTTGGCCGGTATGTTGAACCATACCCCGACGATCAGCGTGAGACTGTGTCCCAGGGCGAACAAAGAAACGTACACTCCGATATCGCGTAGGCGGTATAGAAAAAATACGACGCCGGCCAGGAACAATAGATGGTCGTAGCCGGTGACCATATGTTTGGCGCCGAGATAAAAATAAGGCCAGAAGTGGAAGCCGGTCTGGCTCTGCAAAAAGCCCGCATCGCCTTCTGCCACGCCGTGGGCCCATACGGCGCCGGTGCCAAGCAGCGTGACAAACACGGCCACGAGCGCGCCGGCGCAACGTAGGGCCATAGCGCGAGGTAAGGCGATCGCGCTGGCTATTTGAAGGTTTGGTGGTGGGTGCATGGTTGTAGCGCTTGACGCCGGAGTGTTGCCACCCCGGCTTGCCGGACCTTTCTACTGCAGGCTACCGAAGCCTTTGCCTTCCGCGACCAGGCGTTCCAGCAAAGGCGCGGGCTCCCAGGCCTCTCCCCCGTATTCCGCCTGAAACTTCTGGATACCGTCCAGCACCTTGTCGAGGCCCTGCTGGTCGGCCCAGAACATCGGACCGCCGGTGACTTCGGGATAGCCATAGCCGTTGATATAGACGATGTCGATGTCGCAGGGGCGGATCGCGATGCCATCTTCGAGAATGCGTGCGCCCTCGTTGATCAACGGGTACATACAACGTTGCAATACTTCTTCGTCGGAGATGTCGCGGCGCACGATGCCGAGTTCGGCGCTCGTCTCCTCTACCAAGGCCACCACCTCCGGATCGGCTTGACCGGCGCGGCTGCCCTCGGGGTAGATGTAGAAGCCGCGATTGGTCTTCTGCC
>JBCCHL010000151.1:0-11347 GCA_039028775.1 Pseudomonadota bacterium
CGCACCTATTACCCCCCTTTCGACCCTGATCCCTGATCCCTGATCCCTGATCCCTGATCCCTGATCCCTGATCCCTGATCCCTGATCCCTGATCCCTGATCCCTGATCCCTGATCCCTGATCCCTGATCCCTGATCCCTGAATTGGTTGTCTGTGCGGAGCTTGCTGTCCTGTGGTCGCGCTCAAAGCGGTTAGTTTGGGCGGCCAATGAGATGAGCCGCAAGTACGGCTCAAAGCGACTCCATCCGGCTCCTGTGCGCAGCGGGATGCGCTTCACAGGGGACTCAACGAAGCTTGTCTGGTCCTTCGACGTTGCCCTGGCGGTAGAGTTTATAGATCCCGACGGTGAACAGCGGCAGGGCATACACGGCGAGAAAACCCCAGGCGAGGGTGCCATAACCCTCAGCGATGAGGTCCACAATCCCCACAAAGGACAAAGCCCCGGCCAGGCACATCGCCAGCAGCGCCACACCCGCATGGAACCAGGACGAAAATCCATAGCCCAGGCGTTCCCTGCGCCAGGCGTCGAGGCGCTCGATGATCCCCTGTAGGTCACCCGCGCCGGTCTCGATGAACGTGCCGAACAACATGAACAGGTAGGCCAGCTTTAGCACCGTCAGATCCAGAACGGCAAACACCGCGTAGATCGGTAGCGGCTCGCCCAGAATCTCGGGGTAAAACCCGGCGAAGCTGATGTGCAACATCAAGCCCGGCAGGATCGCGATCAGGGCTCCGGTGATCCCCGCCACAATCGCCTGGCGTCGATTCTGGATCGCTGCGGCACAGTACAGAATCACAGGGATCGCCGTCATGTTGTAGAACGTATACTGCGCCCCGTGGGTAAACCAACCCCCCTCGTTCTGGGCGTTGGCGAAGCCATGCACGATATCGTCGCCCAGCATCATCAGCACCGCCACCAGGTAGGCGCCAAACACCAGGTACAGGTACAGGCTCCAGTAGGCGAGCAGGCGCATGACCAACTCGCGGCCGAAGAAAACAATGATCGTGACCGCAAAGAGCATGACGGCGGCGCCTGCCAGTCGTGGAATGCCTAATTCGTTCTGCAGGATCTCGCCCGCTGCTGAGCCGATGACCGCCAGCACCAGCAGTATCAGCAGCAGGACCAGAATCTCGTAGAGAAACCAACCTCTACCGAGCAGCACTTTGAAGAAGTTGCGGTAGTCGTAGACCTTGAAGACACGCACCACCTCGAGCGATAACACAAACACCAGGGCGAGCACCACAGCGGCGATGCCGATGCCTAGAATGCCGTCGGTCAGGCCGCGCCCGGTAAAGTACTCGACGACCTCGCGTCCCGTGCCATAGCCACCGGCAACGATCACGGATTGCAACATGGCGCCGGGGAGCAGGTAGATGCGGACAAATTGATTCAAGCTGTTCTCCGGCCACGCAAAGGGCAAATTTTGATAGGGTACAGGCCGTGCTTGCTACAAGGCCTTGTGTGTCGGTTATCTGATCAGAGACCGGCGGATCACGAATCCCGCTGCACGAACCGGTTGATCATAGAGTGTTGAGCAAAAGTTGTCTGATCTATTGAACGAGCGAGCGGAAACTTACATCGATCTGTCGCGGGAGGCGGTGGTGAAGCGTTGTACCGGTCTCCTGCCCGCGAACCAGAGCGATGCTTTGCAGCGGTTTGCTCGCTTGTTAGAGGCCTGGTACCACCATCGTCTGCACAGCGATAGTGAGGCGCTCAAGCGCAGCTATCGACAAGCTGATGCGGCGAGTTTTGCGCAGACCCTTGCCAGCGTGGTCGAAGCCGCCAATTTTCAGCCGATCACCGAGGACGATCTGCAGCAGGCCTTGCAAGAGGAATCGATGTTCAGCCTGCGTCTGAGCGTGGACTTCGCGGACTTCGATCAGCATCTGTTTTACGGTCGTGGACACAGCTTGGAAGACGCTACCGTTAAACGCTGGTTCGGGCTCAGCGAGCGGCAGATTCGCTTTGAGAACTTCGAGCTGGTGCTCATCTATGTGCGGTTTCGGGCGCTGCGCAGCGGTGAGGATCCAGCAGAGCTGAAATTCACCCCCGGCGACTCGATCCTGAAAGTGTTCCGTAACGTGCCCAAGGCCGATCTTGAGATGTTGCTGCCTAACACGCGCATCCACATGCGCCTCATCGACAAGCTGCTCATCGGTGTACCAGCGTTTTTCAGCGGCGTGATCATGCTGAGCACCAAGCTGGGTGGGACGCTGCTGATCCTGTTTGGCCTGGCGGCGTTCTATCTGGGGATGGGCGGCCAGCCCGTGACCCTGGATCAAGGTGCGTTGATCGCTCTGTTAAGTGGCGCCGCTACCCTTGGCGCGTATCTGTGGAAGCAGTACAGCAACTTCAAGAACCGCAAACTGCGCTTTATGCAGACCCTGACCCAAAACCTCTATTTCAAAACGCTGGCCCACAACGAAGGCGTCTTGAGCTTCCTGGTCGATCACGCGGAAGAATCCGAAGTCAAAGAAATGCTGCTCGCCTACACGGCGCTGACAGTTCTGGGCGCGGCCGGGCGCGAAGAGATTCAAGCTTGGGTGGAGGCCCACGTGCCCGAAGTGGTGTGCTTTGATATCGATGACGCGCTGGCAAAACTCGACCGTGTCGATTTGTTGCAAGGCGCACCCGGGCGCTTCGAAGTCCCCGCACCTGACCAAGCCTTTGCGCTCTTGGACGCGCGCTGGGATGCGTTGTTCGCAGCATCCGATGACACGGCTGCTACCCTCGATAAACCCGCTGTCGCGGCGAAGGCCGTGCAAAGCAGCCTCGATGGCTGAGGTGCTCGCCGATTATGTGATCGTCGGTGGCGGTTCCGCCGGTTGTGTGCTCGCCAACCGGCTGTCCGCAGATCCGCAAGTAAGTGTGGTGCTGATCGAAGCAGGTGGCCGCAATCGTTCGCTCAAAACGCGCATGCCGAGCGCCTTCTATATGCCCATCGGCCATCCCCGCTACGACTGGCGATTCGCAGCAGAACCTTCGACCCGCCTTGACGGCCGCATCATCAGTCTGTCCACGGGGGCGGGGACTTGGGGGTTCTTCCGCCATCAACGGCATGGTGTATGTGCGAGGTCATCCCGAGGACTTCAATACCTGGCAGCAGATGGGCGCGCTTGGCTGGGGCTACGACGACGTCCTGCCGTATTTCAAGAAGGCGCAGGGTTTTGTCGGCGCAACCCCGGACGATGCGTTTCGCGGCGCCAGCGGACCGCTGCGCGTCACCGACGGAGTGATGACCAATCCGCTCTACCAGGCCTTCCTGCGGGCGGCGGAACAAGCCGGTCATAGCCTGCGCGACGATCTCAACGATGATCAGCAGGAAGGTTTCGGGCCACTGCCGATGACCGTCGCAGACGGCATACGCGCGAGCACGGGTGAGGTCTATCTGTGGCCGGTGCGCCGGCGGAGGAATCTCACCGTGCTGACCGGACGCCAGGTCGCGAAGATAAGGTTTGATGAAAACAAAAAAGCCAACGGCGTTGAGCTGGTCGGTTCCGAGTCGCCGGTTGGTGCCCGGCGTGAGGTGATCCTGTGTGCGGGCGCCATTCAGAGCCCGCATTTGTTGCAACTCTCCGGGGTTGGTCCCGGTGATTTGTTACAGCGGCTGGGGATCGACGTGATCGCGGACCGTGGATCGGTGGGCGCCAATCTCATGGACCATCTGGAGGTATACGTGCAACACGCCTGCACCCAGCCCGTTTCGCTGCTGCGTCACCTGGGCCCCGTCGGCCGGGTGCGCCTCGGCTTGCAGTGGTTACTTAGGCGGGACGGTCTTGGCGCGACCAACCACTTCGAAGCGGGCGGCTTCATCCGTAGCCATGAGCGGGTGGCCTATCCCGACATTCAATTTCACTTTCTGCCCATGGCCATGACCTACGACGGGCGCGTACAGGCCACCGAACACGGCTACCAGGTCCACGTGGGACCGATGCGTTCCGCCAGCCGAGGCCACGTGCACCTGCGCGACGCGCAACCGCTGCGCGCCCCGAGCATCGATTTCAACTACATGGCGCATGATCAGGACTGGTTGGAGTTTCGCGCGGCCATCCGCGCGGCGCGCGAGATCTTCGCCCAGGACGCCTTTGGGCCTTTGCAGGGCCCGGAATTGCAACCCGGGCCGGCGCAGGTCAGCGATGATGATCTGGATGACTTTGTGCGCGCCAATGCCGAAAGCGCATATCACCCCTGCGGTACCTGTCGCATGGGCAGCGACGCGGAAGCCGTGGTCGACCCCGAGGGGCGCGTGCAGGGTGTGGCTGGGCTACGGGTGGTCGATGCCTCGATTTTCCCGCAGATCACCAATGGCAACCTGAATGCCCCGACCATTATGGCGGCTGAGAAACTCGCGGATGCGATTCTGCAGGAGCCCTAGGAATTTGCGCGCCTGCGAACTAGAGCCCCAGAAACTCGCGGATGCGTCGACCGACCTCCTCGTAGTGCTTCGGCTCGAGGTGGACATGATGTGGGCCATCCATGCGCTGCACAGTGAGCTTCGGATGCCGTTCGGTGACGTGATCGACCTCGCTGCGATACCAACTGTCCCCCTGATTGGCCACGACCAATAGGCTGTTCACCTCACATTGCACCAGCAATGCATCGATGTATTCGCGGGAGGGTCGCAGCGGCGAGGGATAGCGAATGCGCGGGTCGGTACACCAGGTGACGCCGCCCTCGACGGCGATATGCCCGCGCTCCACCAGAGCGCTTGCCGCTTCGAACGATTGGTCTGTAGCCTGGGTGACCCGCTCCGCCATAGCGGCCACATCGGAGAATATCTTCGGCTTGATGTGTGACGTGAGCATCTTTGTCAGACCTTCCCGGGTATGTTCCACCCGCTCCTGCATTTCGAGTTCACCCGTACACAACATGCCGTCGATCAACACACACTGTTCGATCTTGCTGGGAAACAGACAAGAGACCTCGGCGCTGATCTGTGCGCCCATCGAGTGTCCGATCAGGCCGAATCGGTCCCAGCCGAGGACCTGAGCCGCCGCGATCACATCCTGCACGTCGTCGATCTGGTGATAGTGAGCCCCGGGTGCGCGATGATCGGAATATCCATGCCCGGCAAAATCCAGGGCAACCAGATTCAGCTCCGGCAGCAGCGGCGCGAGCCGCTCGAAGGTATTAGCGTTGTCGAGCCAACCGTGCAGGGCCATGAACTTAGGGCCGCTGCTGTTACCCCAACGCTTGGCGGCGATGGTGCGGCCGAAAATCTCCAGGCGGATGTCCTGGCCTTGATAGGTGCTCGACATGATAACTCCTGCACAAAACCAGCCATTGTAACCGCTGGGCCAATACCGTGCCTTAGCGTGGCGCTATTCCATGCACAACGACGACAGTACGTCCGCAATTTTGTCATCGTCGTAGCCGAGGACATCGCTCAACACCTCGATGTTGTGCTCGCCGGTCGCGGGCGAACTGCGGGTGATGTGCGCCGGCGTGCCCTGCAGGTGAAAGCGGGTGCCTTCGACGATCGTGTCCCCCACGGCGCTGTGCGGGAGGCTCAGAAAGTGCTCGCGATGGCGCAGCTGGGGATCTTCCCAGCTGCGCTGCGAGTTCTGTACGATGTGCGCCGGTATTCCCGCCGCGATCAACCGCTCCTGCAACGCGTCTGGATCCTGGTCTCGGGTCCACCCGGCGAGCGCCTTATCCAGCGCATCTTCGTCGGCCTGCCGCTCGCTCAGTTCGGCCAACTCGGCAGATGCTGCATCTCCCATCATTAAACGCAAGCTCTGCCACTGCGCATCTGTCGCGCAGGCGATGGCGATCCACACGTCGTCGCCCGCAACCGGATAGACACCGTGGGGACTCATATTGAGGTCGCGGTTGCCGTTTCGACTCCACACACGGCCGTTGTAGCCGTAGTCGAAGATGGCGGGGGTTAGCATGTGGATGGCCGCCTCGGCCTGCGAGACGTCGATATGTTGCCCCGCACCGGTCTGCGCGCGATGATCCAGCGCGGCCAGCAACGTGGCCAGCATGAAGCGTGGCGAGACGCCGTCGGTATAGGCCAGATACGGTCCCGCGGGCGAGCGGTCCGCCCAGCCGGTCAGTTCGTAAAACCCTGTGATGGCGGCCGCCATGTTGCCATAGCCAGGGACCTTAGCGCGCGGTCCAGTCTGCCCCATCAGACAACTGGAGAGCATGATCAGGTTCGGGTTTACCTCGCGCAGGGTGTCATAGTCGAGTCCCCAGGCTTTCATCGCTTTCGGTGAAAAAGATTCGGTCACCACATCTGCCCAGCGCACCAGATCGAGAATCACCTCACGCCCTGCGGGATTGCTCGGGTCGATGGTCGCGCCCATTTTGCCGGCGTTGAAGTCCATAAATGGCAGGGCGTGCTCGGGGGTCTTCTCGCCGTCCTTAAAAGGTGGTGATGTGCGTGCGGGTTCGATCTTGGTGGTGGACTCGACCTTGATCACGGTTGCGCCATAGTCGGCCAGCACCCGCGTGCAGAAGGGCCCGGCGATGACCCACATGAAATCGAGCACCTTCAGGCCGGCCAGGGGCGCGGTGCCTGGCGAGTCGGTGGGTGTGGCGAAGTGCCGTCCCGTTCTGAACCCTTTGTGTTGGTCTAGTGCCGGCGCCGGGGCTGGTGCAGGCAGGTCAGCTGTCGACAGCTTGGCGAACGGGCCAGGCACCACAAAACCCGCCTCATGCTCCCGCCAGAACTCTCTGGCGTGAAAGTGTGATTCGCCGAGTAGCCCTGCGATATCAAACGTTGGGGCGATGTAGATGCCCCGTGCAAGGCCTTCTTCGAAGAGTTCGGATTGGGTGTGCTGGAGGGTGAACTGCTCGATGGTGGCGCACAGTTCGTTATACGCATCTGGCGCTTCCATGCCGAGACTCATGCCCAGGATACGTGCGCCCCAGTCTTCCTCGACGGCTTCGATGCCGATAAAGCCGGCGTCGTGTACCCATTGCAGGAGCCTGCGATTAGGCTCGGTGAAAGCTGGCCCGAAGAGCAAGGTGATCGCCACGAAGCCGTCTTTGCAGCGCCAGGTCAGCTTAATCGGAAACGCTGCCGCCAAGCCGCCAGCCACCCGGCGCACGGTGGTGTCGGAATTGTTGGGATAGGACAGGATGCTCGATAACGCCGCCTGGGCGGCGGATTGCTGCGCGGAGATGTCGACCTGCTGTCCCTGCCCGGTACGACTGCGGGCTCGCAACGCTAACAAAGCTGCCACCGCTGCATCTGCGCCCGCGTGCAGAAACGTCTGCGGCACGCTGGTGCGTACCGGAGCCCGATCCGAATCACCGGCCAAATCGTGGGTGCCACTCGCCGCCCATATGGTCAGGTCGGTGGCGGGCCAGTCGGCTTTGGGGCCATCCATACCAAACGGGGTGATGGCCACGCAGACCAATCCCGGGTGTGCCGCCTTCAACGCCTCGTAGCCTAGGACCAAACGCTCGCGCTCGCTGCTGGTAGCGGACTCCAGCAGGATGTCGGTCTCCGCCAACAGCTCGGCCAACCGAGTGCGGCCCGCATCACTGGCCAAATCGATCACACAACTTTGTTTGCCCTGCGCGTAGCTCGCCCACCACAGCCCCTTGCCGTCGCTTTCGGCGAACGGTGCCTGGCGCCGCGCGGATGAGCCTTCGGGTGGCTCGACCGCAATCACCTCGGCACCTAATTGGGCCAACACATAGCCGCAGAACATACCGTTTTCGTTGGTCAGGTCGAGAACACGGATACCTTCGAGCATGACGGCCCTCCCCAAGGCGTTGGTCATTTACACACGGGGACATTAGCCGATGGTGAGCGCTCAGGCCAGATCGGTTGGTGGTTTTTCTATGAGGGGAAAATCGAAAACCCGTCTCGCGACGATGCGCGAGACGGGTCTGCAGAACTTAGGAGTCGGGTCGTTAGCGCTGGGTCTGGGCGCGCAGCCGACGGAAACCCAGTAGTGCTGCCGCGCCGATCAGCATGAGCACAAACGTGCCCGGCTCGGGGACCGTCGCGGTGCCGACAGTCACTTTGAAGTAGTCCGCACGATAGCTTACGTAGGCGTTGGTTGCGTACTGACCGCCGCTGAGGGTGTACCACCGCGCGTAGCCATAGCCGTGATCAGACCCGTCGTTATCGATCCAATGGATGTTCTGGGCGACGTTCATGCCCTGCACCAGATCTTCAACGTACTCGATGAAGTAGGCGTATGAGTACACGTACGCGTCGTTGTTGCGTGCATGACTGTAGACCTGATAGCGGTCACGTGCATACCGACCGTCTTCCATATAGACGTAGTCGTAATCGTAGGCAGCGTTGTCGTTGGTCATCGCTTCTTCGTTGGCAGTGACACCATGCGTGCTCACGGATACGGTCGCATCAACCCAATCGGTAAGAGATTGGTGATAACCGATGTTGCTGTCCGAGATGCTATCGGCTGGCAGATCTATCGTATCGAAAGTCCACGTCTGCACAATTTGTGCGTCGTAGTGGTAGGCGTTGTTGGTGTAGTCGTAGTAGTTGCCGGTACCGCCGGCCTCCACCGTGACAGGAATTGCCAACGCGTGCGTGCTCCAAAAAAGCGCGACGATCATCCCTAGTGCCTTGAATTTCATTCTCATCTTCCTGATTCCGTTACTGCTTCAAACGACGGAGGCTATGTTAGCCGACTAAGATGGATCGTTTGTTAGTATGTGTAAGCGAGATGTGGGACAACGTGTTGTTGTACGTCACATTTTTGACAAAAGTGTGAACGGAGTCTCAAAACTGTTGCTATTTGTGATGTGTCGAGTGGATGGCTGCGCAGATGTTTGGCGGCTTCAAACCCAGGTGGAAGGTCGTGATTCGGTAGGCGCGCGGCGTCTATCTGGGTTGCGTCAGATCCGCAGCGCAAATGCTTGTGCGCTTTGCGTCAGTGCAGGCATTTGCGATTGCATGAATAGAGGGTCGCCCCCGATTGACAGCGGTGGGAGGTGTGTGGAAAATGCGCGTCCCCCGGTGCAAGGCCGGGAGGTAGATATGTGGCTAGGTAGCTCAGCTGGTTAGAGCGCAGGATTCATAATCCTGAGGTCGGGAGTTCAAGTCTCCCCCTAGCTACCATTGCAGGCTCTACCCACTTAACGGGGGATGCTCATTATTCACGAGACGTCCTAAACACGATTGATGATGCCATCCCACCCGCAATGGGTTAAGACCCTCAATCGATAATTGTCAAATCTGAAACCATAAGCGCGCCGGGCCATCATTTCCATCTTGTTGTGGAACCCTTTGGTGATGCCATTACTTTTACTGAACCGCCGCACTGCAACGATGGGTTCCAACCAGGATTGAAGGGTGTGAGTCAGCCTTTTGAGGGGGCTGGCGACCAGCTGTTCAAGCAGCTTCAGGAACCCGTTTTCCGACAGTCGGTCCGTCAGCACGCTTCCAGCAGACCCTGCGCCGACAATCAGAAGATCGAAATTTCCGATCATAGACGAATGATTCGCATGTCATCGCCTGACTCTTCCGCCCGGAGCCAATCTGTTATCCACTTCGGCTCTCCTCCGCTCTCCGGGTTGTGGAACGGTGAGGAGGTCTCGAGAAGACCCAAGGCGAGTTTCAAGCGACTCCAGCGGGAGATGCTGCCCTCCGCAGTCGTTTCCGGTAGCGGTTCACACGCTGCCATGGCTGCGAGAACCTCCCCGCCTAGCTTGCTGACGTGTTGGCGGGTTCGTTTCACTGTCTTCATTCTGAACAGGTAGTCGCCAACAACGTCCTGGTAAACGTTGAACATTGCGCTGCGATGTTCGAACTCTTCGACGAAGTGCCAAAGTATGAACGAAGAAATGCGCGGGTCGCCGTCGCCGAATAAATGATGCCGGTTTTCAACCAAGTAGCGCGCCATTGGCTTGAACGCGAGTTCAATGTTTGTGGCGTATGCCAGCGCATACGCGTTGGGTTCACTTTCCAGCAAATGAGCGTAAGACGCGTTAACCCGGTCACGGGCCGATTCCAACGAGGGGTACTTCCTGAGCAGCATATTCTGATGGTCGATATGAATCTTCGAGTGTTGACCTTCCTGTTTGCAGAATAGGTCCGCTTCTTCTCGAACCGCGGCGCTGCTCACCTTCGGCATCGCTGCCCTTATCCCCCGAATGAAGAAACGTTCGAACGCGGGCGCGAGGAACGAGAGCGTGTTGGCCAGTACGCTGGCTTCTCTGTTTAACGGATTGAAATAGAAAGGTATATCGTCAGGGAACTCAAATTTGATCTTTCGCACTTTGATCATTTGCTTATACCTCCGTAAGAGAAACCTTCATAAGCCGCCACGGCATCGTAGATTGGTTGACCAACGTTTTTTTGAGCTGTCAATCGATCAATTTAAAATGATACACTGTGTCAAAAATATTTCAATCCTCTGATGGAGCGAGGCTCATGACTGACTACGATCTTGTTATCCGCAATGGAGAGATCATCGATGGTAGCGGCGGCGGTTCTGTGACTGCGGACGTGGGGATTCGCAGGGGTGTGATTGCAGACATTGGTGATTTGAGTACTGAATCTGCTAACGAAGAGATCGATGCATCCGGTCGAATTGTCACACCTGGATTCGTAGACGTGCACACTAATTATGATGGTCTGGCGACGTGGGACACTCGACTCTGTCCGAATTCTTCTTTGGGCACGACTACAGTTGTCATGGGCAACTGTGGCGTTGGTTTTGCACCCTGTCGACCGGCTGACAGGGAAGTCCTCGTACAGCTCATGGAGGGCGTGGAAGAAATTCCGGGGTCTGCTCTGGTGGAAGGGATCCCCTGGACTTGGGAATCTTTCCCTGAGTTTCTCGATGAGTTGGAGAAGATCCCACGCGACATCGATACGGCGGCACTGTTGCCTCACGGCCCACTTCGCGTGTTTGTTATGGGACAACGCGGGGTTAACAGAGAACCCGCAACAGCGGATGACATTGCAGCCATGCAGGAAGTTGCCCGGCAAGCCCTCAACGCGGGAGCCGTGGGTTTCTCTACGTCTCGCACGTTGATACACCGCAGTGCAAACGGAGAGTTCATCCCAAGCTACCAGGCAGACCACGACGAACTCAAAGCCCTTGGGAGGATGCTGGACGGCGGTAAGCACCAGGTATTTCAGATGGTCTCCGATTGGGACGAACCGGAAGCTGAATTTGATGTCTTGAGGGAAACTTGCCGTGAAACTGGAGCGAACGCCACGTTCACGCTGCTGATTCAATCAGCAGATGACGATCCTGATCCCATGTGGCGGCAACACTTGGCTCGCATCGAAGCAGCCGAGAGGGAGGGTCTTACCGTTCGTGGGCAGGTGCTCTCTCGACCGGTGGGTATGATCATGGGTTACACGGCGTCCATGTGTACTTTTTCGGACCGCCCCACGCTCAAC
>JBCCHL010000152.1:0-11173 GCA_039028775.1 Pseudomonadota bacterium
CGAAAGCACCGGATAGACGGGTGGACAGATCGACCACGACCAGGCCCGCGTAGGCGTCTTGGGAGCGGCTAGCCATGGTGGCTCGCAACCCCAAAGCCGAAGCAGCGTCGCGTTCGCCTGCTGGCCGCAGCGTGCAGCACGCTGGCGGCACAAGTCGGTAAGATCATGTTTCCCTCCCCAGGGTTCGCCGCGCGTGGCTCGCGGACGCTCTCTCACCGGCGAGAATATACCCAATAAGAGGGGCATGCGGCCAGTGTGTCCGTGCGGCTGGAGTGCGGATAGAGTGACCCTGCGCGCCGGATGTGGCCCTGCGGACGGCATGCGGTATGATGCCGCTATGGGAGAGGACCAACGACAGACCACCGCGCGGGTGGTGGAACTCGGCGCCGGTGTAGCCGGGAATTACGCAGCGAAGTTGCTGGCCGACTATGGCGCGGACGTTATCAATATCGAGTCGCCCGAGGGCGACCCTCTGCGGCGACGGGGTGCGGGGATTGCCGGACAAGAATCCCTCGGCAGTGGTTATTTTCAGGCGCTCAATCTCAATAAGCGTTCCGTGACCCTGGATCTTGATCTGCCCTCGGTGAGCGGCGCTCTGGATGCGTATCTGGCGTGGGCGGATATCTGTGTCCTCAGCCTGGACAATGCAACCGCTGCCCGCTTGCATCTGACGGCCGATGCGCTGGCAACGCGTCACCCGCAACTGGTGGTGTTGAGCATTACGCCATTCGGCCGGGTGGGTCCATATGCGAACTACCAGGCGACCGATCTCACCCTGAGCAATGCGGGGGGTTGGGCCAACCTATGCCCCGCGACCCATCTCGATCCCGCGCTACCGCCGCTCAAAGTCTATGGTGATCAGTGCGCGCTCATGGCCGCGATTGCGGGTGCGACCACCGCTCTCGCCACACTGCTCGATGTGACGCGCAGTGGGGTGGGCGAGTACATCGATGTGTCGATCCAGGAGTATGTGGCGTCGGTCCTGGAAGTGGGCATCCCCGCTTACAGCTATCGGGGCGAGGTGGCAACCCGTGCCCACCCGCGCAGCCTGATCCCGTGGCGCATCTTCGATGCTAAAGACGGGCCGGTGTTTGTGGTCTGTGTGGAGCAGGATCAGTGGCAACGCCTGCAGACCTTCATGGGCAACCCGGAGTGGGCGCAGATGGAGGTCTTTGCTGAACAACCGGATCGGGCCGAAAACCAGGACCTTGTGCACTCTCTGGTGCAGGAGTTTGTCAGCGAATGGTCGGCGTTGGAGTTCTATCATGCCGCGCAGGAGTACCGTATCTGCGTAGCACCGGTCCTGGACCTCGAGCGCATCGCCGCCAACGAACACCTCTTGGCGCGCGACTTTTTTGTGCCGCTGGACCTGGGTCAAGGTGCGCAGATCACCGTGCTTGCGCCCGCGATACTCGGCCTCGAAGGTCGCCTGCCCATCCGCGGCCGTGCGCCCCGCGCGGGTGAACATGAGGTTGCGCCGGAAACGCTGGCACCGCAGGAGCCGATGACGAACACCGAGCCCGCGGGTGCCCCGTTAGCGGGCGTACGGGTGCTCGACATGACCTGGGCGTGGGCTGGTCCCTACTGCTCTATGAATCTGGCCCATCTCGGCGCGGAAGTGATTCGCCTGGAATCCGCGGAACGCCCCGACCTGTACCGCCGGTTACCGGTACACGTGCCCGAGCTGGACGAGGGTCTCAATCGCAGCGGTATGTTCAACCAGTGGAATCAGGGCAAGCACAGTGTTGGCGTTGACCTGTCAACCGACGAAGGTATCGACCTGGTCAGACGCCTGGTGGCCGTGAGCGACGTCGTGGTGCAGAACTTCGCCACCGGGGTGATGGAACGCATGGGCCTGGGCTATGACACGCTGCGGTCGATCAATCAGGGGATCATCGTCGCCAGCATCAGTGGCTACGGGCAGACGGGACCTTATCGCGATTACATGGGATATGGCCCGGCGATGCCGCCGCTGACCGGCTTGTCTGCGGCAACCGGTTATGTCGATGGTGCGGCGGAGGAGATCGGTCTGTCGATGCCGGATCCGACCGCCGGGATAACCGCGGCGCTGGGCATTGTGGCGGCGCTGCATCAGCGCCAGCAGACCGGACGTGGGGATCATCTCGACATCACGCTGTGGGAAGCGACCGGGGTGCTGAATGCGCAAGGGTGGATGCACTATCAGATGACCGGCTCTGAGCCCGAGCGGATAGGGAACCGCGATCCTGACATGGCACCCCACTGCGTGTTCCCGACCGCCGGGGAGGACTGTTGGATCTCCATCGCGTGTCGCGACGATGCGGATTGGCTGGCGCTGGCTGGGGTGATAGAGCCCTCGCTCGCGGACGAGGACCGCTTTGCCGACCTCGCTGGTCGCAAACAGCACGAGGCGGAACTGGAAGCGCTGATCTGCGCCTGGAGCAACTCGCGCGACCGCTGGGAGATCACCCGCACATTGCAAGCCTTGGGTATCCCGGCGTTTCCGACCATGACCACCGAAGATATCGTGCATGACGAGCATCTGGCGGCGCGGGGATTTATTGAGCGCCTGGAGCATCCCGAGGTCGGGGCGCGCGCGCATGCCGGTATCCCCTGGCAACTGCGGCAGCGGGCTTGCAGAGTGCGCCGTCCGGCGCCCTGTCTGGGGGCGGATACGCGCACCTACGCGCGGCTTGCAGGCTATGGCGATGATCAGATCGAGGCGTGGCTGGCGAAGGGCATCCTCAGCGAGCCAGGCTAGCGGCTGTCCATACCTGCCGCAAGGCCTATAGGTCTAATTCCAGAACGTCCGAACGAGCGGTAGAGCAGCAGATCATGATTGTCTGGTTGCTCGCTTTTTCGTCTTCGCTCAGGACATAGTCTCGATGCTCGGGGATGCCGGAGACCACGGTGGTTTCGCAAGCCCCACAGGTGCCCGAAGCGCACGAGTACGCCGCTGGAATCCCAGCCTGCAACAAGGTCCAGAGAATCGAAGCGCCGCGCTCGACGGTAAACTCGCGGTCGGAGGCTACCAGGCGCAGGGTAAACGTATCACTCATACCCTATTGTAAACCGAAATGCGGGACCCAGGCAGTGTGGCCGGTACGCTCCACGATCCTGCGGTCGTTGCGGGACGGTGGGCGTTGGTATGGCGCCCGGTCAAGTTGGGTTACACTGATACGGCGATATGCCTGACTTGGGGAGAGGGGATGGCAGATAAGTTTCGTGTCACAGACGAGAATCAGGCCGATCCATTCGACATGGATCGGGAACCGTTCGCCAGCGGACCGTACCTCGAAGAACGCCATCGTCAGCGCAAACTGTATCCGGATTTGCGGCGCCTGGGCCTGCAAACCCACATCGCCGATCTGGCGATGCAGGGTTACACCGTGCTGCCACCACATATGATGGTGGATGCGCCGTATCTGGAACAACTGCGCGCGGCGGTGTTGCGGGTTGCGACCGAGCGCTCGGGGGTAACCCCTGATCTGTCGACCGGTGCCACCCATGCCAACGGCGGGCATCCCCTCGGGCAGTTCATGCGCTACATCCTGTTCGAAGATGAGGTGTTTGAACCGCTGTTGACCCATCCGCGGCTGCTCGGTCTGGTCAACTATCTCATCGGTGAACGCTGCATCCTGTCGCTTTATGACGCCATGCTCAAAGGGCCTGGGAAGATGGCTCTGCCGGTGCACAATGATCACGGCGACAAGCATACCGCCACCTACCCGGCGCTCAGCAACGGGGTCACCGTGAATTTCACGCTGTCCGACTACGACGAGGGTGCAGGACCGGTTGCCTTCCTGCCGGGCAGCCACAACTTCAAGCGGGAACCCCTCCCCGCGGAGCTCAAGAGCCTGGCTTCCGAGATGGTGCCGATCACGGCTCCGGCAGGTTCGGCCATCATCTGGTCCGCCGACACATGGCATATGGCGATGCCACGGCGAGATCCAGGTTTACGGATGACGTTGCTGCTGCACTTCTGTCGCAGTCACCTGCAACCCCAGGCCAACTTTAGGGGCGTAGCACCACACATCCTGGAGCGCAATCCGCCGCGGTTTACGCAACTCATGGATGTGCACGGCGTGTTTCCTTTCGGGGTGGAAGATATCGACCGCCAGAAAGCAGGCCGGGCGGGGCGCAAATACAGCGTGTTCGATGGTCACAGCCATTGGCAAACCCAGTTTTCGGCGCTGGCTGAGCACGACGAGTGACAGCTGCAGAATCCTCAGGCGGCCAGGCTTCCTGGGGTGGGCAGAATGCGGGCGGAGCGGACAGCGCCGCGGGTGACAAGAAGGACCTGCCTAAGCTGGTGACTCTCGCGGTCCTGCATATGGCGCAGTACTTTCCGATCGCGTTCACCGGAGTGGCATTACCGTTCATGTTCCGCCAGCAGGGGATGCCGCTCGAGATGCTGTGGCTGCTGGCCCTGCCGAACATGCCACGCCTGTTCAAGTTTCTCATGGCGCTGGTGGTCGACAACTACGGCAGCGCGCGGTTCGGGCGGCGTAAGTCGTGGATCGTGCCGTGTACGATGATCGGTGCGGCAACCTACGCCAGTCTGGCTTTCGTCGAGCCCACCCTCGAACTTGTGCACATCATGGTCGCTATTCTGGTCGTCAACGCGTTTGTCATGGGGGCCCAGGACATTGCGGTAGATGCCTATGCGGCGGAGTCGATGACCGACGCCGAGCGACCGGTCGGCACTGCCTTGATCAACTTGTTGGGAGGTGTGGCCAGCGTCCTCAGCACCGCTGCGATTGTGCTCGTCGATGTCTTGGGCTGGTCCACCACGATGTTTGCCAGTGCATTCTTGCTGGTGGTGGCCGCGGCTCCCGCGATGATCAGGAAAGAACCACCGCCGCCGGCGGCCTCGGCGGCGCGGGAGGCGCGTGGTGAACGGCCCAGTCTGATCCGCGCCCTGGTGCGCAGCGACTCCTGGTTCATCCTGCCCTTCATGTTCGCTTTCGGCTTTGGCCCGCACTTCTTTCTGACCATTCTGGGACCGTTCTGGGCAGACCAGGGTCTGACCCTCGCCCAGTACGGCATCCTCGCCCCAGTCGCATCGGTGTGCGGGGGTATTCTCGCCGCGACCGCTACACCATGGCTCATCGCGCGCATCGGCATGGCGCGGACGGCGACCATCGGGCTGGCAATCCTGCCACTCGAGGCAGCGGTCTATGTTTACTTCGATGCGTTGGCGCAATTGCCGATGCTGGCCACTCTGACGGCGACCATTGCGCTGTTGAGCTTTGCCACTGCAATCTTCAACTACACGGTGACGATCAGCCGCTTTCGTTGGGTCTCCAAAGCCCAGGCGGGTACCGACTACTCACTGCAATCGAGTTTCTGGAACCTGGGTGTCTGGGCCGGCGGATCAGCCGCGGGATTTGTAGCGGCGTTCTTCGGCTATGCTTGGTTTTTCCCGATTGCGGCCCTGCTGACCATCATCGGCGGAGTCTACTACGTCACTCAATTCGACCGAATCGAAGCGCTCGTATTGGCGCGGGAAGCGCAGGAGCTGGCGCAAGAAGAGTCGCAGCCGTCAGGCGAACGGGCCTTAGAGAATGCGCGGTAGGACTTTGTCGGTGAGCAGCACGAACGTCTCATGGCTGAGGATGGAGGCCATGAGATAATCCAACTCGATGCTCTCGGATAGCTCGAGCAGTTGATCCGCAACCCGTTCCGGACAGCCGTGGATGATGACCTCGTTCATATACTTGTGAACCCGCTCGTCCTCGGCCAGACCCATCGGCGGTCCGCCTGCGGTCTTGCCGTTGGCATAGCTGCCGACCGTCCATTCCGCGCCGGCCTGCGCCACCGCGCGGGCTTTTTCGTCTGTGGGGGCGATGGCCATCAGACGGGCGACTGGGATGTCCTGGGTATTGGTGTGCCCGTGAGACGCCATGGTGTTGTGGTAGAACTTCTGCTTCTGCCCAATCTCGGCGTGGCTGGAGTGCGGATCCATCAGGATGGCCTGACCCATGCTGGCGGCCCACTCAATGGCCGGCTCGGTGGACGCGGCGATCCACGTGGGCATCGGATCCTGATAGGGTTTCGGCAGCACTTCGATATCTTCGAATTGGTAGTACGTGCCCTCGTAGGTCAGGCGGTCGCTGCGCCAGGCCGCCAGAACAATTTCAACGTTTTCGCGGAATTTCTCGTAAGAATCGTCGCGACTCACCCCGAAGGCGTTCATCTCGGTCAGATCGAAGCCGCGTCCCGCCCCCCAATTGATGCGGCCGCCGCTGAGGTTATCGAGCAGCGCCACCTCTTCTGCCAAGCGCAGCGGGTGGTAAAACCCCGCCAGCGAGACGCCGGTGCCGATGCGGATGTTCCGGGTTTGGTTGGCGATGTGCATACCCATTATGTGCACAGACGGGCAGACGCTGTAGGTCGAGAAGTGGTGTTCGGCCAGCCACACCGCGTCGTAACCATTCTGGTCCATAGTCTTGACCCGGTCGAGTGCGCGCTCGTAGACCGTCGGCAGATCCACCCGCCGCTCCGGCCAACTGAAAAACTGTAAGACGCCAAATTTCACGTCCGCTACCTCCCCTGCAGGCGATCAGTCTAAACGCTGATGGCGCGCAGGTCATGTGCAGTTTTTTTGTAGCACGAACTAAGCGGCTCACGTGAAGTTGCATTCGTAGAAATATCCCCAGAGTTGGAAACAGTAGTAGATGTCGCCCCCGAAGAGCCCTTGGTACTGCGGAAACGGCTGGCGTTCCAGAACGCCACTCGGATCGTAGATGGTACCCCGCCAGTTGTCGAGAAAGCCGCCTACATGGGGGAATACCACGCGCACCACACCATCGATCGAATCATCCAGGCGAAAACTCCACACCGTATGCGGCGGTACCGCTTCGGTGCTTACCCGATCGGTAGCGCGCACGATGTTGAGGTAGTAGGGCAGGAAGATCAGGAAGCGAGCGTGGCAGAACAGTCTGTCACCGCCCTTGTATATTAGCGGTGTGGCGAGGCTTGTTATGATAATAGTGAGGAGGCCCACTACGGCAGTGCGGCGTGCGTCGCGAACTGTGCACAGACGATAGGTGTAGCTTGCCAGCAGAACCACAGCCCAGGTGACAAGTGCAGCCACTAGCAAACCGCCGAGGATCAACAGCGCTAGGTTGTAGTACATGACCGGGTAGGTCATACCGATGATCAGGCAAGTAGCCCCGGCCCACAAATAAGCACCCTCCGGCCCCGGCGACTTCGTTACGCCCATCCCTTTCCTCTTGTGCGTCTGCGAAGCCGACCAGTGTGCTGGGGAGATGTGCCACAACCGTGCCGATCGAGTGAAAATTTATCGGCTTTGACGCGCTCAAACCGGATCGCGGCCGGCTGATGCGTCTGGTGGAGTTGGCGGCAAACCACCCACGCTTTCACGATGGCGGGCAGGATCAACTCCTACTGCGTCTTGGTGTCGATCTCCGCCTGCTCCCTGAGTAAGGCACAAAAAAGCCGGCGTAGGTACGCCGGCTTTTGGACTCCTGAACTAAACGGTTCGATTTACAACGAAGCACTCATGCGCGCGTAGAGCTGACGCAGGTACGGGTTGTGAATCTCCGGAATATAGGAGTTGAAGTACAAATCCGGCGGCTCTTCGTCGAGCAGGTTAATCGCACCTACGGTGAAGGTGTATTGCTGCTCAGAACCAAACCGGTAGTTGTACTGGACGTCGACTTCTACGTGGGCTGACACGTCACGGTCGGCCGGGCATCCAGCCCCGCCGTCACACTGCGGGTTGGAGCGCTCACCGAAGCTGAATACATCACCGAACAGATCGGAGATGTAACGCACGGTGACGTTGGCCGTGTGACGATCACGCATCCAGGTGAAGTACATGTTCGAACGTACTTCCGGCATGGCGCGACCGGGGTTCCAGTTGTTGTAGAAACCGAGCCCGTCGATGGTCGGACCATCCGCGCTGGCCTGAATCTCATACTCGTCAACATAGCTGGTGTCGCTGCGAATCACGAAGCTGTTTTCACCCATGTCGAAAGAGTAGCGCAGTTTCAGGTCGATACCCGAAGTCTCGATAGTACCGGCGTTAAAGAACCCGGTGTTGATCAACAGGATCGCACCCTGGGTGCCCGAGCAGCTGCCGTAGTATAAATCCGGGGCCCCCGCGGGCAGTGGGATCAAGCTATCACGCACGATGTTCGGTCCACAGGGATCTTCGGCCACCAGACCACGGGCGTTTTCAGCCGAGATCTGATTTTCAAACTCGAAGGTCCAGTAGTCGAGGTCGAGCTGGAACTCCTGGCTGCCGGACAGCTCCGGAATCCAGGACACACCGAAGTTGAAGTTCTCAGACTCTTCCGGCTCCAGGTTCGGGTTTTTCGACACGATGATGGTCTTGAAGGTACCCCGACCGACCGGGCCTTCATCCGGATGGATGGGGTCCTGAATCTCCGTCACGCTGGACTCGCGGTCTTCACCCACAACGTGGAACAGCGAAGGAGCGC
Source organism: Pseudomonadota bacterium (assembly GCA_039028775.1). GTDB lineage: Bacteria > Pseudomonadota > Gammaproteobacteria > Pseudomonadales > Azotimanducaceae > UBA4421. The sequence continues at coordinate 8,451 of JBCCHL010000152.1, forward strand.
GGAAGGACGTTCCCCAGGATGCGCGCAGGGCCACTTCGTCGATGGGATTCCACTTGATGCCGATCTTCGGATCGGTGGAGTCCACGTCGCCGTAGTCTTCCGAACGTACCGCCAACTGGACATCGAGGTTATCGAAGACCGGCAGATACAGTTCTGCGAAGTAGGCATCGACCGAACGGCCACCCTTACCACCGAGACGTGGGGTCAGGAATCCCTGCCAGGCGCCGCGTTGGAAGTTGGTTCGGGCGGCTTCACGAATCTCTTTACGATTCTGGAAACCGATCGCCAGGCCAGCCGGACCACCGGGCAGTTCGAAAATGTCACCGGTGACATGGCCTTCGATGGTACGCAGGGTGCGCTCCGTGTAGGAGTGCGACTCGGTTTTGGCGTTGTACTCGATCACCGACGGGTCCTGCTTCAAGCCGGACTGCGGATTGAGCGGGTCGTTGTAGATGTCAGCGCCAAACGGGCTGAAATACTGACACGCGCCACTACCCGGAACCAGTCCATCGGACGGTCCGAAAGATCCGTTGATGAATCGCAGCGGGCAGTCGGGACCACCGTAGCCATTCAAAGCCAATTGCAACAGACGCAGATCGGTATCGGCACGGTCGCCGGTATCGAACGCTTCTGAGTATTGCGCCGACAGCGAATAGGTCCAGTTCTGCGCCCAATCCGCATTGGACAGAGAACCGAAATCACCGGTCAATGTGAGTGCGAAACGGGTACCGATGGATTCGCCGTCGGTGGTCGCCGGATCATAGGCCAGACCCAGAGGACGCCCACGCCAGTTCAACTCGGTGTTGAACGGGTTCGACGGATGGTCCGCGGGGACGATCAGCTGGCCCGCACCGTTGGTCAACGGGAAGGTACCGATGAAGCGCGTGCGTGACTCCTGCCGGAACATGCTGGATTCGAATTCGAGAGCGGTGTGCTCGTCGAGTTCGATATCCCAATGGGTATAGAACATCCAGGTATTTTCTTCCGGCGTGATGGAGTTGTTGGGCTGGTAGGTGAAGCGACACAGACCTTCTGGGAAGGCTGACGTCGGCTGACCACCACCGGGTACACCGTTGCCCGGGCTGGGCACCAGGTCGGGTCGGCAGTACGGGTCGGCCACGGTTAGGCTGAAGGCATCCGGGTCGAAGGGATCGCCAGCAGCTGCGGCTGCGGCTGCGGCTTCACCGATCCGCTGATCCCACAACGCGGTGTAATCGATGTCCCCATTGAGGCCATTGTTGAGCACCGTGCTGCCCCCCGCACCGTTGGTGGGACGGCCGTTCAGGATATACGTCCCCGGCGAACCGAACGATGACGTGTTGTTGCGCAGTGTGAATGGGCGCTCGGCCTGCTTCATGTGGTCGACGTGCTCGAAGCCGACGGCGAATACACCGTGAATTCGATCGTTACCACCCCCCATCAAGGCCTGGAACTCATACTGCCCCGAGCCTTCGATCTCCTTACCGCCGGAGCGGATCTCAAGGCCCTCGAAGTCATCGCGGGTGATGAAGTTCACCACCCCGGCCACCGCGTCGGAGCCGTACAGAGCCGCGCCGCCGTCGAGCAGGGTTTCCATACGATCGAGCGCGATCATCGGGATCAACGTTTTGATGTTGGTGAAGTCGTTACCGGCAAGGCTGGCATTAGATGCTGTGCGTTTGCCGTTCAACAGGATCAGCGTGGACGACACGCCTAAGCCCCGCAGTTCAATACTGCGTGTGGTACCACAACAACCGGTTGCTAGACCGGAACGGCCGTAGGAGCTTGGGTTGTAGGTCAGAGTTTCCGCGACATCTTCGAGGTCGGTCCAGCCGTTGGCTTCCATATCCTCGATCCCGACGGTGGCTAACGGTGAAGTCAGATCCGCCTGGTTTTGCCGCTTAATGTACGTGCCGGTGACGACCACCTCTTCGATGGCTTGTTCGTCATCAGCAACGACAGCAGTAGCGGGCAGCATGCCAATAAATGACATGAGCGCCGCATACATTAAGTTGCGTCTCATGAAGTTTTATCCCCCCTATTTCAATCGAATAAACATTCATCAACAGGGTGAGTTCACCTGCGGGCCCGCAAAGGACTGCCCACTAACTCTTAAACTACAAGATACATCTAGCTGTCATAAGTTGTTGATAAACGGTTGTTTTTGGTTTAGCTAAACCGCAAAAAACCGCACGACGAACAGACTTCGCCAGACAACTTATGCCCTTTTCGGGCTCATATAATGAACCCCTCCCAAGTTGGAACGTACCGCTTCGTATGACCGAATGCAACCGCACAATTGTGGTCGGTCGCTCGCTTGTGGTACAAATCAGGTATCCGACTGCATTCAGGGGAGGTTTTGCGGTTATGGGGTACTCCAATACGACCACGAGCGGGTCGCTGCGGGCAGCGCTTATCGGTGCCTGCGTCATCGCCTTTGTTACCAACGATCTGGCCTACGCAGATGTCGAGCGGGAAGTGATCATCTGTGGGACCAAAGAAAACAATCTTGAGCGCCTTCAGTGTTATGACAAGATCGCGCGCCTGCTCAACAGCGGCGTGCGGATCGAAGAACTCTACGACTACGAAACGGCTGCGAAGCCGGTGTTCAGTTCGGCGCGTTCAAGCGGTGCGCGTATCGCGGATCGGCTGGAGGCGCGGATCGCACAATTGCATAAGCTCCCCCACCATCGATATCAGATTACGCTCGAGGACGGGCAGGTCTGGCGCGAGATAGAGGGTAG
>JBCCHL010000153.1:0-11020 GCA_039028775.1 Pseudomonadota bacterium
CTACAGCGCCTTGGAGATCGAGCGGGAGCGAACTTTTCTGAACGGCCTGCTGGCACAGTTCGAGCGCGATGGTCGTGATGCCTACGACATCAATGCCTACCAGGATAGCTGCCGCAACATCTATGACATGGTCACTCACCCGTTGTTGCTCGACTATGTCGAAGACCTGATCGGACCGGACATCGTCTGTTGGGGCTCGCACTACTTCTGCAAGCTACCCGAGGACAGCCGTGAAGTACCGTTTCACCAAGATGCACCCTATTGGCCGTTCCGCCCCAACGGCGCGGTAACCGCGTGGATCGCCATCGATGACGTGCACCCCGACGCAGGTCCGATGTGCTTCCTACCCGGCAGCCATCTACAAGGTCGCCTGGAGTGGCAGCGACGCTCGGACAACGTGGTACTGGAACTGGAAGTAAAGGAGACAGATTCGCTGGGTGGGGCCGTACCCCTGCTGATGCAGGCCGGACACGTGTCCCTGCACACGGACCTGTTGGTACACGGATCAGCCGCCAATACCTCCCGACACCGTCGCTGTGGCTTCACCGCCCGCTACACCAACCCGCAGAGCTGGATCAAAAGCCCTGAGCACGCGGCTTGGACGCGCTCGGCTATCCTCTGTCGCGGTGAGGACAGGAGCGGGCGCTGGCCGCACAACGAGCGCCCCAACGCCACCCACTTCGATAACCAGACCACGTTCTGACGAACTGATGACTCCTCGCCGACTTGCAGCCTGATCGGCTTGCGAACTCAACAAGCGACTCAACGCTGAGCCGTCAGAACCGCAATCTATTTCGGCTTGCCGCCTTTGCTCGAGGGTTTGCCTTTGTTGGCGCGCCGCCGCGCGGCTCGATACGCCTTGGTCAGCGCCTCCCCGCTGTCGCGCTCCTCACAGATAAACCGCCCCAACAGCGCTCCGGTTTGCGGATCGATGCTCTTGTCCGCCAACAGGCGCAGTAGATTGTCTTCACCCCCGCTAGAAGTGCCCGGGGCACCGATGCCAAACGCGGCAAACTTGTCCATATCCGGGGCGTCGGAGCGCATCAATTTCAGGAGTTTTTTAGGTGGTGCTTGCTCTGCGGGTTGGACATCGAAACCGAGTTCGTTCAGACGTTTGGCAAACGCCCAACTGTGTTCCATCTCGCGTACCGCGACCATTTCCAACGTGGGTTTCAACGCCTTGTCGCGGGTTGCACCCGCCCAAGCCTCGAACAGTGCATGTCCGAAACGCTCGCCGTTCGCGATCGCATTCAGGGTGCCAACAAAACTCGGTTTCTTCGCCATGTGTCCACTCCTCGCATTTGTGACCATCTTAACCCGGGTGTTAGCCCTCTTGCAGGTTTGCCTCGGTCGCAATATCGGCAGCATTCGGATAATCTGGCAGTCAAGGGTGTGGGGCGCCTTGCGTTCCTGCCTGGTTCAGAATCCACCAGAGGGGGAGCTGGTATGGATATATCAGAATACGGCACATCGGAGTACGTCGATCCCATCATGCGGGATTGCGAGACCTACGGACTGTTTAAACACATCGCGGAGCTGGAAGCCTACGGCATGACCGTGGTGCCTCCGGACACCATGCGGGTGACAGACGATTTTGCGCAGCGCCTGCGCGACGCGATCATCACCACCTGTGAGCGACGCAACGGGGTGAAAATCGGTGACTATCGCACCGCTAACCCGCCGCAGGAGAAGGTGCGTCAGAACACCTGGGACCTGCTCGAAGAAGACGATGTGTTCGTCGAGGCGGCGTTGAATCCCGTGCAGTTAACCCTGGTGCGATGGCTGCTCGGTCAGAGCGCGGTATTCTCCGGCCAGACCTGGATCATCAAAGGTCCGGGTGGCTATGACCTGGGCCTGCACAGCGACTCGCACGGCATCCCGCCGGGCGCCGGCCACATCGCCCATATGTGCAACGCGTCGTGGCTGTGCACCGACTATGAGGGCGCGGAAGACGGCCCTACCGTGTTTGTCCCGGGCAGTCACAAGTACGGGCGCGCGACGCTGCCCCACGAAACCAATCTGGAACGCACCCCCTTCAAGACTTTCCCGCTGATCGCCGAGGCCGGGTCGCTGGCGATCTGGAACGGTGCGGTGTGGCACGGGTCGGTCGAGCGCACCAACCCCGGCCTGCGGGTGACCCTGGTACAGAATTTCATGCGGTCGTACATGCGCCCGCAGCACGAATACGATCGCGACACCTCGCCTCAGCTCCTGCAGAAGTATCCGGAGCTTGAGCGGCTGGTGGGCAAACCCCTATATCCGTATCTGGACAGCCAGAACCCGGATCGCAACCGGGTGGCGCCATTTATGCTCGCGGGTCGCGATCCCTACGCGTAACACATTCCGCGGCCGGAGGCGGTAGTTTTTCCTGGGGTTAGGAACCCTGCCCCTGGCGTCGATCGTATTCCAGCTTGAGCGCGGTTGGCGGCTTGGAGTGATGGGTGTGCAGATAGAAGGATTCGTCCTCGGGAGTGACGAAGTGTACGGACGTGTGCAGGCGCGGATGCGAGAAGAACTCTGATGCATCGCTATGCGCTTCAAAACCCTTAAACGCCGACTCATCCGGGCCGCGATAGTCGGCGTCGATCACCACCAGGGCGAGCATGATACGCCGCTGGTCGGTGCTGTTGGGGGTACCCCCATGCCATAAACGCAGGTCGCGTACGACCACATCGCCGGGGCCGATCCCCGTGGTCAATTCCGGCGCGCGCACCGCCGCTCTGGATTGCAGCATGGTCGCGTCATACTTGCGGGTACCGTTGGCGGCTGCCACGGAAGCGCGATGGCTACCCGGATAGATCAGCGTCGCACCGCTGGCAAGGGTGAACGGCATCATCGGGAAATTCAACACCACGGCGGGTGATCGGTCGCCCACCGGCGCATCCACGACGTCACGGTGCACGTTCTGATACTCGGCCTCCTGCGGCCAGCTCGTATTCGCACCGTAGGTGGTCAGTGTCGCTTGTGCGCCCAACCAACCCAAACAGACGTCGATAGCAAGCTCGTTGTAGACGATGTCGCGGTGCAGATAAGGGGCAAACGGCGGCGGACGTAAGGAACTCCAGGCATTTATCTTGCGATTCGCCTGGGTGGCGTCGAGGTCCGCCTGCATACGGGCGTGCAGATGCTCGATGTGATCCGCGTCGAGCGCGCCCCCAAGACAAACGATGCCGTCTTGCGCCATCGCCTCGAGCGCCTGTTGCAGATGCGCCGCGCTGAGCCTGCCAAGGGAGCGTTCCGCCGCCGAGATAACAACCGTCTGCATGGATGCGCCGTCAGTCCTGGCTGTCCGCCGGTTCGGTCGGATCAGACCCGTCGAGGGGCGCACCGGTACCCGATGAACCCGCGAACAGGCGGCGACCATCGGGAAAGGTCACATCACGACCGTTGGCCCGCAGCGCCCCGTCCGTCGCCTGATACCCTTCCACCAGCACTTCGGTCCCCGGGCGCACCGAGTTTCGCGTCCACCCACGCCGCACCAGCGCTCCCGGCGGGCCGGCCTCGATCATCCAATCCTGGGTCGCACCGCTCTCGTCGGTCACGCGCAGGTGCATCCAGGCATGGGGATTCACCCATTCCATCTTGGTGATTTTGCCGCGCAACTTCACCGGCTTGGTCGCATCAAATTCAGAGGAGAAGGCGTGGTGGGCCACCACCGTGCCCCCACCCAGGGTGGACAGCACCAGCGCCGTCATCCAGACAAGAGGTTTTCCAGCCACGTTATTCTTCTCCCGCAGGTTCGTTGGCTTGCAGCCGTTCCCGTGCCCGGGCGGCACTCAAAATGTTGGTCATGCCGTAGTTGCCTTCATGGCACGCATACTCCACCAGCTCGTACTGGTCATTGTCCAGGTCGAAGTGAAACATGCCGGTCCACGGGGCCGTCCAGATACTGGGATCATCCACTGTGAACTCGTACCGCAGCTTGGACTCTCCAACCCGGGTGTAGCGCTCCGTCAACTGCAGATCTGCACCGGCACCACGATACGGTGCTCGACCATTGAAGCCGCGTACCTCGACCACCAGGGTGTCACCCTCCCAGCGACCGCGGCTGTGACCGAGCCATTGTTTCAACTTCGGACCCATCGCCGGATTGGAACGGGTCGGGATAACCCGCGTCTCGTGGATCATTTCCTTTTGTACCGCTACATATCCGGGACTTTGCGCGATCTGCAGACCGTTGTTGTAGATGCTCGGCATCATCATGCCCGGTAGGCCCCGGGTGATGCAGCGGACGTAGTTGGTCAGGTCTTCGGGACCGCCTGCAAGCTTGGGATACATGCGGGCCTGGACGGTTTCGTCCGCGATGCGCTGGCCTCTTTCAGTCATCGGAGGGAGACGCCCATCCGGAGGATCGATGATCATCGCCGCCTGCCGCGAGGGTGCGGACTTCACATAGCCCAGGGTGGTATCGCGCCACTCGCGCTCATAACCCCAGATGCTGCCGAGCGTACCGCGTTCGCGCCGTGCGGCTGCTTGTTCTGCGGTCAGCGCTTCGCCGCTATCATCATCCGCCCGTTGCAAAGGAATGCCATGCGCCGCATTGCCGGTCCACATGCCCTGGAGGTCAGGTTCGCCCCAAGGCGTGCGAGGCGCGCGATAGGCTTCTTCAGGCGCCGCATCCTCCGCTGCCAAAATGGCGGTGGGCGCGATGCCCGCCCACCCAGGCTCCACCAACGCCAGCAACACGCCATCCGGGCCGCTCACAAAAGCCCGCTGCGCACCCGCCCGGGCATCCTCCGGCACCGCAGCGTCCTGCACCTGCGCACCCAGCCCATCAAGCGCGACGATGGTTGCATCGAGTTGCTCGCTCACAAAGCCCAGGTGGTCGATCGCCCGTTCGTCTGTTGCGGCGGGGCGACCGCGATCTTGTGGATAATGATCGACGATCAGCCAGGCGTTGGCAAAGCGGACCGCGGGGAGCTTACCCTTGAAGTCCGCTGCGGTGCCGCCGAGCGCTTGGGCGTACCATGCGACCGCCTGTTGCGGGTCTGTGGATGCTAAGCGGACATGGTGAAATCCTTGCAGCGCCGGGTCCTGCAGCAACTCGATGCGCACACCCCATGGGTCGAACACAAAACCATGATCGTACAAGCCCGGAATGCTCTGCAGGGTCGAGCCGTCAGCAAAGCGCTGCAGACGCACGCCGGAGCCGCGCACGCCCACATCTTCCAGGCTGCGCATCTTGGCCGTCACGTCGGCATAGGAAAAGGCGATCCGATCCACTCCCGTCCCCTGACTACCGCCGAGCGTTGGGCGCGCGACAAAGTCCAGGGCCATGCCACCGCACAACACCCGTTCGGGTTGCGCCGTGACGGCCTCACAGTCCATGTACTCCTGGTACCATTTCACCGCTTCGCTGGTCGCCGAGGTGGCGATCTGGATGTATTCAAGTCTGGTCGATTCGTTAGCACTTGCACTCTGGCCACTCCACAGCAGGCCGAGACAAGCAAACAAACACATGATGACTCTAGCATTACCCTTCATTGGGAACCTCCCCCTTGTTGCGCGCCCGTCGCCTGCGACTCAACTTCCTGCGCGCCACGGCGCAGATGCCCGTACAGCAACTCCTCAGAAAACTCGACACACTTGTATTCCAATACCTCCGCGTCCGCCTCCAGGCGTCGATACAGTGGCATACTGATGCGCCAGCTGTCGGTATAGACCGTGGGATCGGTGAGCGTGGCCTCATACAGCATCGCGTTTTCACTCAGCAGTGTATAACGCTCCTCCACCTCTAACGCATAACTGGCGAAGTTACCCGCCCGATCCAGCCAGGCCTGCCCATTAAAGCCCTGCGCATTGACCACCAGCGTGTCGCCATCCCAGTAACCGTGCGAGCGTCCCATCCAGCTATCGATGGGCGCCGGGATCGGGTCCGCCTTGTCCATATGGATAGTGCGGTTGGCCTCGGCGAAACCGTACACCAGCATGATCTTGCCCGTTCCCTGCAGGATGTGGAACGGATAAGGCATATAGGTCGCACGGGGCACGCCGGGCAGATAACACTTCGCCTCAGGGTCTTCCTTGAAGCGGTTATGGAAGTTGCTCTGCCGCTGCTCGAGCGCCCAGTCCTGATACGGGATAGCACCCTGCTCCACAACCCCCTTCCCCGGCGGCATCGCGGTGAACGTACCGAACTGCGGTGGACCGCCTAGTGCGGGATGATCTTCCAGGTTCCAATGGGCGGTATTGATCGCCTGCCAGATTCCGTTGAGGTCCGGCTTGCCATCATAGCTGCGCGGCAGCGAATCGACGGAGCTGTCGGGTGCCGGCGCTGTGCAGCCGCTCAACACCAGCAGTAAAGCAAGGATGGCCAGGGCCACACGGGACCAACCGACCGAATTCAGCGCGCTGCGGCGCCCGTAAGGTTGCACGATGTTCCTCTCCCCTAACATGTCCAACATACCAAGTGACATTTAAGCCTGCCGCCGGGTAGTGCGCAAGTCCGCACGCTACGTGATGATCACCGCCCGGTGCGAGGTCCCGCCTGCGACTCGCCGCCTTGCTTCACTCTTTACCGCAGCGATAGAGCCTCCACGAAGGTGCGAATCCGCTGACAAGCAGGCGCCAACACCGACTCATCGCAGGCGTAGCTCAGCCGCACATGGCCTGCGCCACACGCCCCGAAAGCGGCACCGTCGAGCAGACTTACGCCGGTCTCGGCATATAACCGCGTTACAAATTCGTCTGATGCAAGGCCGGTCGCACGGATGTCGAGAAACGCGAACATGGAGGCCTGGGGCACCACGAGGTGCAGACCCGGTACAACCCCGAGCGCCCGCGCCACCAGGTCACGCCGCGCGGCGTACGCGGAGCGCATCTGCGCGCTCGCGGCATCACAATCGCGGATAGCGACCAGCGCCGCCTCCTGGATGAACCCGGGCAGTCCGTAGAGCATGCAGAGGGCCAGATTCCCGAGATGCGCGATCAACGGCGCGGGTGCCACCACCCATCCGGCGCGCCATCCGGTCATCGCATGAGATTTCGACAGACTGCCGATGGTCACCAGACGCTCGGCCATATCGGCAAACTGCGCGATGCTCTGATGCGGCGCATCGAAGGTGACGTCTCGATACACCTCGTCGGCGACCACCCAGAGGTCGTGGGCCTTGGCCAGATCGGCGATAAAACGCAATTCCTCGGCGTCGAGCACCACCCCGGTGGGGTTGCAGGGCGACGCATAGTAGATCGCACGTGTGCGCGGCGTGATCGCCGCCGCTAGGGCTGCCCGGTCCAGACGAAATCCGGTCTCTGGTGGCATCGCCACGGGGACCAGGGTGGCGCCGGTCGCCTGGATACACGCGGTGTAGGTGACGTACATCGGCTGCAGGACAATCACCTCGTCGCCCGCCTGGACGAGGCAGAGAGAAGTTGCAAAGAGGCCGTTCTGCGCGCCCGCGAGAACAATCACGTTGTCGCGACCGACCGGCTGATCGGTATGCGCGGTATGCCGCTGCGCGATGGCATCGCGCAGCGCATCCCGACCGATCACCGGCGCATAGTGCGTATCACCATCCTGCAGCGACTGTACGGCCCGCTCGACAACCAGCGCCGGGGTGTCGAAGTCGGGGTCCCCGACGCTCAGAACGAAAACATCCTCGCCGCGCGCACGGGCCCTGGTTGCGCGGATATGGATGTCCCAGGCATCCACGCCAGCGCCTCGGATACCAGCGGTCAAATTTGAAAACTGCATGGTGCGACCATCGTGTTGCGACGGCACGAAACTAAAGCAATCAGCCCGCACCCGCCACCCGCACATCGCCTGCAACCGCGCGTTCTAGCACGCCTGTACTAATTGCCGAACGCTAAGACCAGGCGCCACACTAAGCGCTCACCGACAATCGGGCCTTTGCCATGGATATGCCTCGCGCGCTCACCCTCCTGTTCACCGCCACCCTGCTGACAGTGGGGTCCACCGCCGCACCCGCACCGGACGATGCACAGCGCATCTTGTACATGATCTACGACAGCTCCAATTCGATGTGGGGGCCGCTGGCCGATGGCGAGCGTAAATACGAAGCCGCGCGGATCGCACTCGGAGAGTTCGCCGAGAACCAGGACCCCCAACGGCCCATGGCCCTGCGTATCTACGGTGCGCAAAGCAAGGATGATTGCCGCGACTCACAGCTGATGCTGGAAGCCGCGCCCGGTCAACAAGCCAAGATACGCGCTGCCGTCGAAGCTGTGCGCCCGACGGGTCAGACGCCGATCGACTACAGTCTGCGCGCGGCACTGCGCGACCTGGGAGATCGACCAGCGGATATCGTCGTGGTCACCGACGGCATCGAGAGTTGCGACGCCGACCCCTGCGCGCTGTTGGAAGCGTGGCAACAGACCCAGACCCAGATCAACGTGCATGTGGTCGGGCTGGGACTGAGCGCCAAGGAGATGCGCAGCATGCAGTGCTTTGCGGAGGCGACGGGCAACCCGGTATTGGATGCCCAATCCACATCAGAGTTGACCGCTGCGCTGGACAGCGCAGCGGTGGTACAGCAGCCGGATGTGGATTTCGGGTTTGTGGCCGACGATGCCGCCGGCCCCAGCGCTGACATACAGATTCTCGCCCAAGGCCGCTTGATCCCGGTACAGGACGAGGGTGACGAGCAGCTCGCGGAGTTGCCGGTGGAGTCCCATCATCGCTACACCCCCCCGCCGGGGCGCTACGTGCTCGAAGCCGGCGTCACGACCCTCTCCGGCGAGGCCTATGAACCGGTGCAGGTCGAAGTCGACCTCAGAAGCGATCAGCGCATCACGATCTCGCCGCCCCTACCACCACTGATCCGCGCCACGTTTCACGACGGCGTGGAACCGCTTCCGCGGGCACACCGCGTGAAGTTGTGGCAGGACGGCGAAGAGCGGGGCGGTTTCAATTCTCGGCACGGCGCCTGGGTGATGCCAGGCACCTATGAGGCACGCGTTCAGACGGATCGCTTAAATGTTCTGAGCAAGATGATCACCATCGCCCCCGGAGAACGCCCCACCATCGCTTTCGAGACCCGTCGGACCGCGCGCATCTACGTGAATTTTGTGTCCGCGCAAACCGGTAAACGCATACGCAACAACCCCTCGCTGTGGCAGAACGGTGAGGAACAAGGGCGGGTGCGCGGTGGCAACGGCGGCATCTTCCTACCCGGTGACTACATCGCCCGTATCCACGATGGCCTTCAGCCCTATGAGTCACCTATCTCCATCAGCGGCCAGTCCACGCAAAATTTCGAGTTCACCGTGCCCACCGGACAGGTAAAGGTGATCTACCAGGATGCCGCGGGCAACCCCGAGGCGGATAAAAGGGTGTTTGTCTACAGCAAGGATGAAAGCGTCACCCGCCAGTCGAGCCGTACCCTCACACTGCTGCCGGGAGAGTACCGCCTGCAGGGTCATCCCCGCGGTCAGTACGCAGAGCAACGCGTGGTCGTGACCGCGGACTCGGAACAGGAGGCGATCCTGCGCCGGCAGTAGCTTCCCGTATCGGCTTAGTATGGGCACCCACACAGCGTGCCCAACGCCTCTGGCGTGTGGATTTCAGACCGGGGATTGTCCCGGCCCAGGGCGCATCTTTAACGCCGCCTCTGCAGCTAGTACATTAGGCCTAATTGAGATGAATTCGGCTTGACCCAAAACTGGAACACCACTCAATCAAGGAGACATGGATATGTTGTACTCACGCTCGATCGCTGGCATCACCGCCTTGTTACTCGCCATGCTCGCCCAGACGGCTGCTGCTACCAGGTATCACCCGGTGGAACACTACTGCGCCGATTACAAAGTCAGCGGCATGGAAAAAGGCACCTACCGCACCTGCCAAGTGGACTACGGCGTGCGCAAGTATGAAAAGCGCGATACCAAGATCGGTATCGGTCCCTTCAAACAGACCCAGAAGAGCCATGTCATCACTGTGGTCGTCGGCGAAGGCCGCCAGCAGATTTACACGCTGCAGAAGGGCAAAGCCCAGGTCGTCGACAACCCGGCCGGGCCGATGCTGCAAGCCATGGAGGGTAAGGACCCCGAAGATATTGGACAGACTTTCATGCAGGCGATGGACTATCGAGCGCTGAACAAAACCAAGACGGTCAACGGTGTGCTCTGCAACCAGTTCCGCTCCACGATGGCGGGCTTGCTCTGCATGACGCCAGACTGGATCATTGTCGAGCAGGATTTCATGGGTCAGAAGACAGTTCTGCAGAGCCTGTCTCGCGAGCCCTTGAGCGCAGAAGATCAAGAACGGTTGGACCCGGAGTCCTGGGGCGTACCGATCAAAGAAGGACCGGACATTGGCAATATCATGCGACAGCTCGGTGGCGCTACCTCGCAGATGGACGAGGCGGCGCAACCCTGACCTCTTATGGTCGCCGTTGGCATGAACACAGCCTCGGCGAGCACAGCCATTCAACAGGCGCAGGACGCTTTCACCCGTCGGCGCGTGCTGGACCTCCTCTTCGATAGTGCGGGCTGGGGACTGGTCACTCTTGCCCAACTTGCCGTGACCGCTGCGATGGCCGGGGTCTTGAGCTCAGCCGTAGGCTGGGCTGTCACCGCCCCCTGGGCGGTGGTCCTCAGCACGACGGTGATGGGCAAGGCGACCTATGCGACCATGTTCCGCCGCAGACCGCTATCGGACAAACAGGTTGCATACCACATCAGATTGTTCATCTACAGCGCTTTTATGGTCGGCGCGATGTGGGCTTTTGCGGGCTGGTATCTCTACCCGCCGTTCAACGAAGAACTGCGGCTGTTTCTGGTGTTTGTTCTCGGGGGTATATCGCTATCAGCGGTGGGCACACAGCACATCTATCTGCCGGTGTGCTACGCCTCGATGGGTTTAGCGGTGCCGGTGCTTGCGCTGCGCTTCTTCATCGATGGGCATGTCATCGAGCCGCTGCTACTAACCCTCTACACGCTGATCCTGTTTCGCTTGGCGTCCTCCATCTCCTGAGCGCGTGTGGTGAGTTGTTGTAGCAGTAGGTCACGCTCGTATTGCAGGCGCGTGGTCTGTAGTGAAAACTTGGACAGCATGCTCGCC
>JBCCHL010000154.1:0-11008 GCA_039028775.1 Pseudomonadota bacterium
CTTCAGTTTTGATGGCGGTCAACCTCAAGCGCAGAACCTGGTGGGCATCAGTGGTGCCTACTTTTCGGATCTGGCGCTGTTTCTGTTCGGTTGGGTGGCTTACCTGGTACCGGTGGCGCTGGCGATTGCTGCAATCCGTTGGTTGCTGGATCGATTACCGCGGAACGATTGGATGGTATTCAGTCTGCGCAGCCTCGGTTGGCTGTTACTGACCGCAGCCTTGTGCATATTGTTGCAGGTGCACGTCGCTGGCACATCGCTACCCGCGGGTCCCGGTGGCGTACTGGGCGAGTGGTTGGCCACCCTGGGGGTTAATGCGCTGGGGTGGGTTGGCTTGACGCTGATCGCGTTGACCGCTGTCATGGTCGGCTTACAGGCGGCCTGCGGATTTTCCTGGCTCAGCGTGCTCGAACGCACGGGCAGCTGGGTGTTCTGGGTTGGCCGCTTGACGCGCCGCTCCGGAATGCACCTGCGTCAGCGCTACAACGCTTGGCAGACCGCACGTGACGCCCGTCGCGACCTGGCGTTGGCGAACGCCCCCGCGCCTGCCAAACCCGTCATTGCACCGCTTGAAGAAACCGTGTTACCCGTCCCTGCCGTGGGAACCGAGGTCAAGCCCACGCCGCGCTTGAGTATCCTACCCAAGGCCAAAGAGAAACCACGGCAGGCGCAGAAGCGATTGTTCAACATCAACACCAATGGCGAATTGCCGGATCTGGAATTGCTGGATGAACCCAAACGCGATGCGGATACCGGCTATTCCCCAGCCTCTCTCGAAGCGATCTCCAGGCAGCTGGAGCTTAAACTGGCCGATTTCAACGTCGAGGCGGTGGTGGTTTCGGTGTTGCCGGGTCCCGTCGTCACGCGCTTCGAAATCCAGCCGGCAGCGGGGGTCAAAGTGCAGAAGATCAGCGCGCTGGCCAAAGATCTGGCTCGCTCCCTGGCGGTGATCAGCGTACGCATCGTCGAAGTCATCCCAGGCAAATCCGTGGTGGGCATCGAGATCCCCAACGAACAGCGCGAGATGGTGTATCTGAAAGAGGTGATCACTTCGAGCGCGTTTCAGGACAGCAGTTCACCGCTGACCCTCGCTCTCGGTAAGGACATTGCCGGCGCCTCCATCGTGACCGATATCGCCAAGATGCCGCACATGCTGGTCGCAGGGACCACCGGCTCGGGCAAGTCGGTCGGTGTCAACGCAATGCTGCTCAGCATCCTCTGCAAGTCGACGCCGGACGAAGTGCGGCTGATCCTGGTAGACCCGAAGATGCTGGAACTGTCGGTCTACGAGGGTATCCCGCATCTGCTTGCCCCGGTCGTGACGGATATGAAAGAGGCCGCCCATGCGCTCAATTGGTGCGTGGGGGAGATGGAGCGACGCTATAAGCTGATGGCCGCCTTGGGGGTGCGTAACCTCGCGGGCTTTAACAAGCAGGTCAAAGACGCCATCGCCAGAGGCGAACCCCTGAGCGATCCGCTGTGGCTGGACGAGTCTCAACCCGCACCCGATCTCACACCGCTGCCTTCGATCGTGGTGGTCATCGACGAGTTCGCCGACATGATGATGATCGTTGGCAAAAAGGTGGAACAACTGATCGCGCGGATCGCCCAGAAGGCGAGAGCAGCGGGCATCCATCTGATCCTGGCTACCCAGCGACCGTCGGTAGATGTCATCACCGGCCTGATCAAAGCCAACATCCCGGCTCGGATCGGCTTTCAGGTGTCGTCGAAGGTCGACTCAAGAACCATTCTCGATCAGGGTGGCGCAGAACAGCTGCTCGGTCATGGTGACATGCTGTTCCTCCCACCGGGGACTGCGTTGCCGCAACGCATACACGGCGCCTTCGTCTCCGATGATGAGGTGCATCGCCTGGTGGAAGACTGGAAATTGCGCGGTGAGCCGGACTATCTGGAAGAGATTGTCAGTGGCGAAGTTGAGGGTGAACCTTTTGTGCAGCTCGACGGCGGCGGTGACTCGGAACAGGATGACGAGTTGTACGACGAAGCGGTGCAGTTTGTGCTCGACTCCCGTCGCGCTTCGATATCGGCGGTGCAGCGCAAGCTGCGTATCGGCTACAACCGCGCCGCCCGCTTGATAGAAGCGATGGAAGTGGCGGGGGTAGTCTCCGAGATGGGCAGTAATGGTAATCGAGAAGTGCTGGTACCCAAACGTGATTGAACGTCTGTCGCAGAATATTGTGCTGCTCTGCCTGGCACTGGGCTGCGCGCAGCTCGGTGCTATGGAGCCCCTCGAAGGCCTGCGGGCGAAACTTGCGGGTCTGGACGGCGTGGTGGCAGACTTCACCCAGGTCTCCTCGGATGCCCAGGGTGGTGTCCTCGAGGAAGCTTCGGGGCAGCTGTGGTTATCGCGCCCGCATTTCCGTTGGGAGGTGACGTCCCCATACCTGCAGACCATCGTGGCTGATGCGGTGCAGGTGCGCATCTACGACCCGGACCTTGAGCAGGTAACGGAAAAGGAGTTGAGCGATTCTGTCGAAAGTACGCCCCTGACGCTCCTCACCCAGCCGGACCTCGACCTGGCTGCCGAGTACCGCGTCGTGTCGCGGGACATAGGCGAGGCGTCTGTGCAGTACATACTCTACCCGAAATCCAGCGAATCACTGTTTGCCGCTATCGAGATCATGTTCGAAGCCGAGGCCCTCTACGCCCTCGCCATCCGTGACCACACCGGCCAGCAGACCGTGATTACGTTTAGCCAATTTCGCGCGCAGCAGGTGATACAATCCGAGCGTTTTGAGCTGGAACTGCCTGCAGACGTTGATATCTTCAGAGGATGATCAGACCCAACTGAGCTTTGCTGGGGATGCGACCGGTACCCGCCTGGATACCCGACCGCTGGCAGAGCGGCTGCGCCCGACCACCATCGACGAGGTGATCGGACAAGAACGTCTGCTCGGCGCGGATCAACCCCTTCGCCGCGCCCTCGACGCTAACGCCCTGCACTCGATGATCTTCTGGGGGCCGCCCGGGACCGGCAAAACCACCCTGGCTCGGCTGGTCGCAAACCACTGTGAATGTGCGTTTATCGCCTTGTCTGCGGTGCTCGCAGGCGTCAAAGATGTCCGCGCGGCGGTGGCTCAGGCTGAGGTGAATCTGCAAGCCGGGCGCCGCACGGTATTGTTCATCGACGAGGTGCATCGCTTCAACAAGGCGCAGCAAGATGCCTTCCTGCCGCATGTCGAGAACGGGACCGTCACCCTGATCGGCGCAACCACAGAAAACCCATCGTTCGAAGTCAACGCCGCTTTGCTGTCCCGCGCCAGGGTCTACGTGCTGCAAGCCCTCGGCAACGCCGCGCTCAAGTTGCTGGCCAAGCGGGGCGCAGCCGCCCTGAACCTTGCGCTCGACGACGACGTTGCCGAGATGCTGGCTGCCCACGCAGACGGTGATGGGCGCAAGCTGCTGAACGTCCTCGAGGGGGCTGCACAGCTCGCGAGAGACGGACATCTCGATAGCGCGCAACTCGGACGTGCGTTGGGAGAAAATCTGCGCCGCTTCGACAAGGGCGGCGATGTGTTCTACGAACAGATCTCGGCCTTGCACAAAGCCCTGCGCGGTAGCGCGCCGGACGCAGCCCTCTATTGGTTCTGCCGTATGCTCGACGGCGGGGCCGATCCGCGCTACGTCGGTCGTCGACTGGTGCGATTTGCCAGCGAAGATATCGGCAATGCGGACCCGCGCGCGCTATCGCTGTGCCTCGACGCGGTGACTACATTTGAGCGTTTGGGATCACCAGAAGGCGAACTGGCACTTGCTCAGGCCGTCCTGTATCTCGCCAGCGTGCCTAAGAGCAATGCGGTCTACGAGGGCTTCAACCAAGCCATGCAGACCGTGCGCGAGGGGCCGTCGTATCCGGTACCTATGCATATCCGCAACGCCCCCACAGGTTTGATGAAAGACCTCGGCTACGGCGAAAACTATCGCTATGCCCACAGCGAAGAGACCGCTGAAGGCGCCTATGCCGCGGGGGAGAACTACTTCCCCGATGAAATGCCGCCGGCCCAATTCTACTTCCCCAAAAACGCCGGGCTCGAGGGCAAGATCGCCGAGCGGCTGCAGCGACTGCGCACGTTGGATGCACAAGCTCGCGGAGATGAGAACGGATAGTGCAGATGACTACCCTGTTGCTGGTCGCCATTGGCGGCGCGGGCGGCGCGCTCATGCGCTTTGGTTTGGGCCTGTTGGCGAGCAATCTGCTGTTCCCTTGGGGCACACTTATCATTAACATCGCGGGCTGCCTGGCCATTGGCCTGTGCTGGTCTGCATTCGCCCACACCGAGTGGTTTGCAGCGTGGGGGCGAGCGCTGATTGTGGTGGGTCTGCTGGGCGGTTTTACGACCTTTTCGGCGTTCTCGCTGGAGACGCTACAGTTAGTGCAGAATGCGCGCCTCGCCGCCGCTGCGAGCTATGTGGTCGCCAGCGTCCTGTTGTGCCTACTCGCGACCTTCATCGGCTTGCGCTTGGGCGGCTCGCTCGGTAGTGGCCAGTCATTCTAAATCGCAATCGCAGGTGTGGAACTTCAAACGATGTTAGACGTACGAAAACTACGGGCTGATGCGGCGGGCATTGCCGAGCAGCTGAAGATCAAGGGCTTTGCTTTCGACCTGGCGGCCTACGAGTCGCTGGAGGAGCAGCGTCGGGTTCTGCAACAGGACACCGAAGCGTTGCAGGCCGAGCGCAATACCAAATCGAAGGCGATCGGCCAGGCCAAGGCGCAGGGCGAGGACATCGCGCCCCTGGTGGCCGAAGTCGGGGATCTGGGCCAGCGTCTGGACCAGGCGAAGGCCGCGTTCGAGTCCGTGTCGGTCGAACTCAACGCGCTGCTGCGCGCGGTGCCAAACGTCCCGCACGAGTCGGTGCCTACAGGCTCTGACGAAGCGGACAACGTGGAAATGCATCGTTGGGGTAATCTGCCGGAGTTTAATTTCGAACCGCTCGATCATGTGGCCCTGACCGCGGGCGGCGCCATGGACTTCGACGCCGCGGCTAAAATTTCCGGCTCGCGCTATGTTGTCATGCACGGCCAGATCGCTCGCCTGCAGCGCGCCCTGACCCAGTTCATGCTCGATACGCACACCCAGGCACATGGGTATCAAGAAGTCTATGTGCCCTACATTGTCAATGCCGACAGCCTCTACGGCACCGGCCAACTTCCGAAGTTTGCCGAAGATCAGTTTCGCGTAGACGCGGAGCATGAGACCTATCTGATTCCGACGGCCGAAGTACCCGTGACCAATCTGTACCGCGATGAGATCATCGGGGACACAGATCTGCCGATCAGGCACGTCGCCCACACCCCGTGCTTTCGCTCCGAAGCGGGCAGTTATGGGCGCGATACCCGCGGCATCATCCGTCAGCATCAGTTCGAGAAAGTAGAACTTGTGCAGTTGGTCCACCCGAGCGTCTCCTGGCAGGCACTGGATGAGCTGGTGGGTCACGCAGAACAGAT
The DNA here is from genome assembly GCA_039028775.1 of Pseudomonadota bacterium. Taxonomy (GTDB): domain Bacteria; phylum Pseudomonadota; class Gammaproteobacteria; order Pseudomonadales; family Azotimanducaceae; genus UBA4421. The sequence continues at coordinate 5,471 of JBCCHL010000154.1, forward strand.
TCTCAAACTACTGGAACTACCGTACCGCGCGGTCACGCTTTGCGGGGGCGATCTCGGCTTTGCAGCCGCCAAAACCATCGATTTGGAGGTGTGGTTGCCCGGCCAGGCGTGCTACCGCGAAATCTCCAGCTGCTCGAACTTCCTGGACTTTCAGGCGCGGCGCATGCAAGCCCGCTTCCGCGATCAAGACAGCGGCAAACCGGAGCTGGTGCACACGCTCAACGGCTCCGGCCTGGCTGTGGGCCGCACGCTGGTTGCCGTACTGGAGAACTATCAGGACGGTGAGGGCCGGGTGGCGGTGCCGGAGGCGCTGCACGCTTACATGGGTGGCAGCAAGATGATCGAGTTCGAGTAGTGCATGTTCTTCTTGCCGCTCTTTCACAATCTGAAGGGTGCGCGTTGCCTGGTGGTTGGCGGTGGGCAGACCGCACTGCGCAAACTTAAGTGGCTGCTGCGCGCTGAAGCGGACGTGACGCTGATCTCGCCCGAGGTCTGCGCCGAGGTTGATCAACTCGCGGCATCCGGACGTCTGGCTCTAATCGAACAGACCTTCGCGGCCGCCGACGTCGCGAGCGACTATCGCCTGATTGTTTCCGCCACCAACAACACAGCCGTTAACCGAGCGGTCTACGAACACGCCACGCGCCATAACATCCAGATCAACTGCGTAGATCAGCCGGAATTGTGTACGGTGATTTTTCCAGCCATCATCGATCGCTCACCGCTCCTCGTCGCGGTATCGAGCCTCGGGGTCTCGCCGACGCTTGCGCGTGTGGTACGCGGCTGGATCGAAGCACGCCTGCCGGTGGAACTACCCAAACTTGCTGAACTCGTCACCGCCATCAAAACCACAGTGCGTAGCAACATACCAGGTGTCGATGGCCGCAAGGTATTCTGGGAGCGTCTGCTCACCGGGCCTGCCGCAAGCTCGGCACTAAAAGGGGATATGCGTTCAGCGCAGGCGCAAGCTGAAGCGATGCTCGCCACCTATCCTCGCACTCAGGGGTTGATCAGCCTCATCGGCGCGGGACCGGGAGATCCCGAATTACTGACCATCAAAGCTCTGCGACTGCTGCAGGAAGCCGACGTGGTGCTCTACGATCAACTGGCCAATGAGAAAATTCTCGACTACGCGCGTCGGGATGCGGAGGTGATCTACGTCGGTAAACAAGGCCCCAAACCGGGCCAGAGCGCAGATCGGCCAGACAATCGTGGCACGCAGCAGGGCGATATCAACGGTCAACTCCTACAGCATGCCCGTATGGGTAAGCACGTTGTCCGCCTCAAGGGCGGCGACCCATTCATCTTCGGACGCGGCGGTGAGGAGTTGGAGGCAGCGCTCGATGCGGGCATCGATGCTCAGGTTGTTCCCGGCATCAGCGCGGCCTTTGGTGCCGCGAGCAGCATGGGCATACCGCTGACCTACCGGAATCTATCCCAGTCGGTCCGCCTGATCACCGGGCATCGGGTGGAGAACATCACCAATCTCGATTGGCCGGAACTCGGTAAGGATGGCCAGACCCTGGTGATCTATATGGGTCTGGTCGGCCTGCCGAGGATCACCGCCAATCTGATCTACCACGGCGCACGCCCGGACACCCCCGCAGCATTGGTAGAAAATGCGACATATCCGGAACAGCGCGTGCTATGGGGGACCCTGGCTACGCTGGCAGATATCGTGGCGGCTGAGGAGATCACAGGACCTTCGCTGGTCATCCTTGGTGACACCGTGGGCCTGGCGGAGGGGTTCAAACGGGCTGCTGAGTCGTAGTCTCGGGTACAGCTCCATTGCCGAAATTCAGGATGATGCCGCTGCCGTGGGTTCGACCAGGGAGATCCCAATCGACTCCGAATGTGTGCCGACGGGTGAGCTATAAGCAGTGGGTAGGACGGGGCAGGCCGGCAATCTTGGCCGCCGTCTTGGCGGGACTCGGACCAAATAGCTGCATCAGGCGGATGCTGTTTCCCAATTCATCGCCGAACTCCTCGCGCACCAGCTTCACGAATGCGCGCATGGCCGGGGCAACGTCGGTGCGCGCGTAGAACGCGCGCAGGAGGGTGATGATCTGCCAGTGTTCGGCATCCAGGGTGAGATTCTCGGTACCGGCAATGCTTGCAGCCACCTGCTCCGACCAACTGCCGAGGTCGGTCAGGAAACCCTCTCGATCGGTTTCTGGGTCAGTCATTCCAACTCACGATGGGTGCATGGTGCGTACACAAGTCCACCAAACCCGCGTAGTCCAGCTGCGGGTTGTCGCACGCAACGCCCCGCACCTCGGCGTCTTCGATCAGCACCAGACACTCCGGGGCCGGTCCCGCGTTGTAGACACCGTCCCCCAGTAACACGGTCACATCGCCGTCTAGTCGTCGCGTCCGGCACGGCTCCAGTGCGGCCAGGCTGAATACCAGATGCAGGCTCACGCGCTGGCTCCGATCACCACGTCGGCGCGCGCGATCATGGCGGCCTGCTCGTCCACGCTCACGCTCTGGACTCCCTCTATGAGCGCGTCCGGCGCTAATTCGAAATGCGAGAGTGACACCGCGCAGGCGTGGACGGCGTCGATGTCGTAGGCGGGCAGGGCACTCAGGACTTTGCCTACGGTGCGAACCCCCAAACTGCTGGCGTCCTGATTCTTAACCAACCCCCAAACACCCGCATCCCGCGCCAGTACATCAACCTGCCAATCGAAGACCGCACCCACCAGTGCGGCCTCGATCAGCTCGATCGTGTGACTGCCGGTATACGGCGGTTTGCTGAGCACGATGAGCAACTTCACGCGGGGAACTCTACATACCGCTCGGCGGCGCTGATCGCTTCGATCAGCTGACCAAGCCCGACCAGCTCAAAGCCGTCGCTCAGCGTGGCGGTATTGCGCTCATAACGCTCGGCTTCGCTGCCGGACAGCACACCGCGCTTAATGCCGTTGGCGATGCAGACAGCAAGCTCGATGTCGTATTCCCGCGCTAGCGCCTGCCACTCCGCTGTAAAGTCGATTTCGTCCTGCGGTGCGACACGCGTGTTGAGCGCCACATCGACCGCCTCGTGATAGAAAAATACTCGGTTGATCCCATGTCCCGCCGCGCCGCAAGCGCGCGCGAATTTCAGCGCGTGCTGATGCGCACTGGACGCATAGGGGGCGCCATGTACGGCGAGCGTGAATTTCATCTGGGGTTCGGACTCTGCATCGCGTTATTTTTGCATATTTTTCGGGTCTGGGTCTGGGTCTGGGTGCTGGTCTGGGTCGAGCGAGGTGCTGATGCGCGGGTAGGGTGGCGCTTCGATCCCGGGTGGCTGCCGACATCGGCAGGGCACGCGATCTCTTGCCGCCTATGCGCCGTGCATAACGCCTTGCTCTACACCCAAGACCGAGTGGGCAGCCTATCGTCGAAAACGCGGGAGTTTGCGATTAGTGGTAAGGCCGCAGCTCAAATCCAGTTGTCGCGCAACTGTTTAGCCTGTTCATCCGAAACCGTCAGGCCAAACATGGCGACACCTTCGATGTACTCATCCGCCCGCAGTCCCGGTGCAAGTTCAACGCCCTTGGCGATCGATTGCCGCATGGCCTCGGCATCATTCAAACGACACAGCGCAACCGCTTTGGTGAGGTGTATGTGATGATAAGTTGGTGCCCTGCGCACGGCTTCATTATATGCCGCGAGCGACGCCTCAATCTGTCCCGCCTCGTACAGGGCTATACCCCGTCGATAAGCCCAGATCGCGTAGCGGGGGTGCCGCGGCGCAGACTCTTCAGCTTCGCGAATCATCTGCAGGCAGCGCTCCAAATCGCCGTCCAGATAGAAATTGCAAAAACCCAACTCAGCCAGCGCATGAGGTTCGTTGGGATTGAGACGCAGAGACTCGCGCAGGTATTCGGCAGCCTCCGCGTGGTCACCACGCATCAGCGCGGAGATTCCGGCCGCCATCTGCACCTGCGGATCATCGAATGCAAACTTCAGCGCCGCATCGAGGTGCTGCTGGGCATCGTTCCTGGTTGCGACGGGGTCATCCGTCCAACGACTTACAAGATTCTGGTGCAGTTGCATGGCGAGCATCGCGTGAGCTACACCGTGGTTCGGTTCGAGCGTTAGCGCCTGGTGTAACAACTCGACGATGCGCAGCGCGGCATCTTGGTTGTAGTTGCGTCGCGCGGCTTCGGCCAGCTGCAGACACTGATACACGTCGAGGTTGAAATCGTGTTGCTCGCGCAGATTGGCCACCGTGCGTTGATTGATCTCTGTCGAGAGCGCGCTGGCGATGCGCTGCACCAATCGATCCTGCACCTCGTAGAAGGCGCTCATATCGTTGTCGAAAGATTCGCTCCAGGTGGTGGTATCGGTAATCGCATCGATCAAGGTCACACGCAGGCGAAAACGTTCGCCCCGCAGCTCAGTACCGCCAGTCACCATGTACCGCGCCCCCAACTCTTTGGCCACCGCCTGGGTGGGAGATCCCAATTCCGCAAAAAAGGTGGCGGAGGTCAGCGGCACCACACGCATACGCGGCACCATCGACAGCAGTTTGACCAGGTCGTCGGTAATGCCTGCGGCCAGGTATTCGTGGTCGACCGAACGAGACAAGTTGCGAAATGGCATCACCGCTATGGAGCGATCCTGATGGTACTTCTTGGTTGCCAGGGGGGGCGCGGGGTGAACGGATCCTGCGTTCTGGCCGACTCGGTAACCGAGCTTGGGTACGGTTTCTATGAGATTGTTTGGCGCGCCCAGCAGCGTGAGCTCTTTGCGCAGTTCGTGCACCGCGCGGGAGATCGCATGATCTGGTTCCGCAGCACGCGGCCAAAGTTCCTGGGCAATCACATCCCGGGTCACCAGAGCCGGCGCACGACTCGCCAGCAACACGCACAACGCCATGGTTTTATGGCGCAGCTTGCGCTGCGTGTCTACCAGCCGGGCAATGCCGAGCTCCGGCAGGAGCTGCACCGGACCTAGAGTTATAGGGTCAGAATCGGCGGACATTAAGACGGGTGCTTATTGGATAAAATTCGCTTTTTTTGCAGGTATACGAATTGACGCGTAGGCAGTATACATGACCAACGGGGCGCTGAAGGTACTGCAAGTTGTAGGCGAGCCATCACATGACATCGATCACACAATCCGGCATCTTCGTGGCGGACTTTTTAGCTTTGTGCTGGGGAGGAAGGGATGATGCCTATCGCGCTTCTCGCGCAATGTCCGCCCTGCGGGCTGCATGCTCTGCGCTCCCTATGGTTCGCCGCGAGTCGAACCTTAGGGTGCTCATCAGTTCCGGCCCCATCGGAATAGAATTAACGAGCCCGCACTTTGGCGGGCTTTTTAGTTCTATGGCGGAGGGGCAGGGATTCGAACCCTGGGAGGTGTTACCCTCGCTGGTTTTCAAGACCAGTGCTTTCGACCGCTCAGCCACCCCTCCGAGGTATGCCAATTGCGGCGAGCGGCGGATTTTAGGCACGCAACGAAGGTAAGTAAAGCAATTGCCGACACGACTACGTTTCAAGGGGGGCTGGCAGGGATAACAACCATCACGCTGCCCGCGCGATGTCC
>JBCCHL010000155.1:0-10859 GCA_039028775.1 Pseudomonadota bacterium
CCTACCTGTGCGATCGCTTTGGAGTCTTCACAGGGGGTAGCCATGCCTTGGATGGCCTGTACGGCAGAGGCGACAGCTTTTTCGATCCCGCGCTTGAGATCCATCGGGTTCATGCCAGCGGCAACCGACTTCAGGCCTTCCTGCAGGATGGATTGGGCCAGCACAGTGGCGGTGGTGGTACCATCGCCCGCTTCGTCAGAAGTCTGAGATGCGACTTCTTTGACCATCTGTGCGCCCATGTTCTCGAACTTGTTTTCCAGCTCGATTTCTTTGGCTACGGATACACCGTCTTTGGTGACCGTCGGTGCACCAAACGATTTGTCCAAAACAACATTACGACCCTTCGGGCCCAAGGTGACTTTGACCGCATTGGCCAGGGTGTTAACCCCATCCAGCATCTGGCTACGCGCGTCATCACCGAATCTTACGTCTTTAGCGCTCATTCGCTTAATTCCTCAAATACGTGTTCGTTATGCGGTGGGATTAACCTTCCAGCACCCCAAAAATTTCGCTTTCGCTCAAGATCAGCAGCTCTTCGCCGTCCACTTTGACAGTGCTGCCGGCGTACTGGCCGAAGATGATCTTGTCACCGACTTTGACGTCGAGCGGCGCCACGGTGCCGCTGTCGTTCGCCTTGCCGGGGCCCGCCGCGAGAATTTCGCCCTGCGAAGGCTTCTCGGTGGCAGAGTCAGGCAGAACTATGCCACCAGCACTGGTGGTTTCTTCTTCCAACCGGCGCACGACGACACGGTCATGTAAGGGTCGAATGTTCATTCGTTGTTGTCTCCCAATTGATCCAAATTTGGACAAAAAACTTGATGGTTCACCAAAAAGTGTGTTTTTAGCAGTCGCGACTCGAGAGTGCTAAAAGGTGGATCGCTATCATAGGGGCGCTTGGGCCAGTTTCAATAGCCTGCAAGGATTTTTTTTCAAGGATCGCGCTGCTGGTACTCGCCTTCGATGGTGACCCCCGGTTCTGTAGCGCCCGGAGCGCCGGGTCGGGGGCCTTCGCGAAGGGGGTCATGTGGGCCAGCACGGGGATCTGCATCGAACCCTGTCGGACCCGCAAAACCCTGGATGTGCACCCGCTTGAGCATCCGCTGGGCGATCCATATGCGGGAGGGTGGGAATAGGAGTGTAAAGCCGACCACATCGGTAATGAACCCCGGCGTGACCAGGAGCGCACCAGCGACGGCGAGCAGCAGACCCTCCGCCATTTCCCGGGCGGGGACCTGGCCTTCGTTGAGCTTTCCCATACCACGGGTCAGCGTGGCCAGGCCCTGTCGCTTGAGGAGCGCAACGCCAATCACCGCGGTCAGCATGACCAGACCGATGGTCGGCCACGCATCGATGTAGCCAGCTACTTCGATAAGCAGGTACATTTCCGCTATGGGGGTTAAGAAGAAAATCAGCAACCAGGGCATGAGCGGTCAGAATATGCGTTCATCTTCTCAATCTGAGGGCAGCTCCGCGCAAATGCAAGCACGAGAGGTGAGCGCCGAGCGACGCGCGCAGGTCTGGCAGGTGGTGTCGATGATCCCCAAAGGCAAAGTGGCGACCTATGGGCAGGTGGCGGCGCTAATCGGCCTGCCGAGCCACAGTCGCTTTGTGGGTACCACGCTGCGCCATCTGCCGAAGGGTTCAAAGCTGCCCTGGTATCGTGTTCTGAACGCCGGCTTGAAGAGTTCGTTGACCGGCGGCGCCAAGGCCCGCCAGCATCGTCTGTTGCGGGCCGAAGATGTCACGTTTATCGGCGACAAGGTGGCGAAGGCTCATCACTGGGATGCGGGTCGTTAAGCGGGTCCTGAAATCATCGCTGACCGTTTTGCATCCATTCCCCGGTGCTTCCCTCGTTGATGTCCGAAAGCGAGTAGCCGGACGGTTGCGAAGCTTGCTAACTTTGTGCTCGATCACCACCCTGGAAGCACATCGATGAACACCCAACGCGATAAAGGCCAGATCTTTGCCGATCTGCACCGGTCCGGAACCTTCATGCTGGCAAACTTCTGGGACCCAGGCTCAGCGCGCATTCTCGAAGGTCTGGGATTTGCTGCGTTGGCCTCAACCAGCGCAGGCTTCGCCCAGAGCATCGGCACGGTGGACTACCAAATCACTCTCGAGCAGAAGCTCGAACACATTCGCGCAGTGTGCGCGGTCACGAGCGTACCTGTCGCGGTCGACTTCGAGAACGGCTTTGCCGACGACCCTGCCGCGTGCGCAGCCAACGTTCTGCGTTTGGCAGAACAAGGCGCGGTTGGCGCCTCAGTGGAAGACTGGTCCGGCAGCCAGATCTACCCGGCAAGCCTGGCGGCGGAGCGCATCGCGGCGTGCGCTGAAGCCGTTGCGACTCTCGACTTCCCTTTCACCCTCACCGCTCGCGCTGAAAATCTACTGCATGGGCAAACTTCCATGGAGGACACCATCGGCAGGCTCCAGGCCTTCAGTGCCGCCGGTGCAGACGTGTTGTACGCGCCAGGTCTTGCCAACACCGAACAGATCCAGACGGTGCTCGATGCGGTTGACAAACCGGTAAACGTACTAAGTCCGTTCCTGCCGCAAACGAAACTGGCCGACTACGAGGCTATGGGCGTGCGCCGCTTGAGCGTCGGCGGTGCGTTGATGAACTACGTATTGGCAGGCTTGTTCAAAGGCGCGGAGCGCATGTCTGAAGGTGATTTCAGCTGGGTGATGGAAAGCGCGAGCGGGCACAAGCTGAACGAGTTGCTGGGCGACTCGTAATCCGGCGCCCAAGGGTTGCAAAGCCAATGCTACGCGGGCGCATCCAGCGTGCGACCCATCACACGCCCGACCAACCATACCAGCGCAAGGATCGGCACGCCCAAGCCAGAGGCGATCAGGAAGAAGTCGCTGTAGCCGATGGCGTCCACGACGGAGCCAGAGTATCCCCCCAACAGTTTGGGGAACAGCGTCATCAGGGAGCTGAACAGAGCATACTGCACGGCCGTAAAACGCACGTTCGTGAGGCTGGACAGAAACGCAATAAAGGCAGCGCTCGCAAGCCCGGCAGTAATGTTGTCCATGGAGATGACAACGTAAAGCACCGTTAAGTCATTACCCACCTGCGCCAACCAGATAAAAGCCAGATTCGTGAGCACGGTCAAAACCGCGCCCAACATCAACACCCGCATCACGCCGTAGCGTACGCCCAGTACGCCGCCGAGAAAACCGCCGAAGATGGTCATGAACAGGCCAAACGTTTTCACCACGTTGGCGATCTGCGTTTTAGTGAAGCCCAGATCCTGGTAGAACACGTTGGCGATCACGCCAAGAACAATGTCTGAAACACGGTAGAAGCCGACGAGCAATAGTAACAGCGCTGCTATACGCAGCCCGTAGCGCGCGAAGAAGTCGCGAATCGGGGCCACGTACGCCGTGTTCACGGCGTGTTGGCTGACCAGGCCCGAACGCATGCCGACAAACCCCGCCAGCCCAGCAAGGACAAGCGCGCCCAACAGACGCAGAACGGCGAGCACAAAATCTACGAGCGGCGTGCCCCCTAGCTCGGCAAGCAACTGCCCCAACACCACAAAAGTCAAAACAAAGGCGACCACCGCCACTAAGAAGAGCAGCAGAAAACGCAGGTTGTCTTGCAGCGGGTAGTCGAAGGATTCGATGCGCTCGGCATCCGGCTCTTTGACCAGCAGCGTGGTGATCACACCGATGCTCATGAGAGCCGCCATGATCAGGTAGGTGGCGCGCCAGGCCTCAAAGCTGTAGGTGTCCATGCTGGAGCCGAAGTAGCTGGCCACATACAACGCACCGGCACCGGAGAGCAGCATGCCCACGCGGTAACCTGCCACATAAGCGGCGGAGAGGAGCGCCTGCAGGTCTTCATCCGCGGCTTCGATTCGATAGGCATCGATCACGATGTCTTGGGTAGCGCTGCTGAAACCGAGCGCGACTGCGGCGAAGGCAAGCGAGGTGAGCGCGCGCTCCCCCGTGCTCGGGTCGCTTAAGCCCATCGCGACAATGGCGGCGACCACCGCAAGCTGGGCGGTGAGAATCCAGCCGCGACGACGCCCCAGCACACGACTCAGTAGTGGCACCGGCAGGCGATCGACGAGCGGTGCCCAGACAAATTTAAACGAGTAGCCGAGCGCCGCCCAGGCAAAGAACGTAACCGTACCGCGATCGAGACCCGCTTCGCGCAACCACAAGGATAGGGAGGAGAAGATCAGCATCAGCGGCAGCCCAGCCGAGATGCCAAAGAAAAACAGGGCGCGCACACGCCCTTCGGCCAGCGCGGACAGTGCGCTACGCCAGCTGCGAGCGCTGCGACTCAGACCATGGGCCACGGTGTGCGGTCAGTCGCGAAAGTTGTTGAACTGAAAGGGCGCCTCAAAGTCGCCCTCTTTCACCAGGCTCATCACCTGCTGCAGGTCGTCACGCTTTTTACCCGTCACGCGTAGCTTGTCGCCGTTGACCTGAGACTGCACTTTCAGCTTGGAGTCTTTCACCAGTTTGGTCAGCTTCTTGGCCACGTCGCGATCGATACCCTGGCGCAGGCCAAAGCTCTGACGTCGCACCTTGCCCGCCCCTTCCGTATCGCCAGGGTCGAGCGCACGGCCATCGACGCCGCGGGCCGCCAGCTTGTCGCGCAGGATGTCTTCGAGCTGCGCGATCTGAAAGTCCTCCGGCGCATGAATGCGGATGGTTTCTTCCAACAGTTCAAACCCCGCATCCACATTCTTGAAGTCAAAGCGGTTGCGCAACTCTCGCGTCGCCTGATCCACGGCATTGCGCACCTCTTGCAGGTCCACTTCCGATACGATGTCAAAGGAAGGCACACTACTCTCCTATCAAAACACTCTTCTCAAACACGGCTTTCGAGTAGCTGGTTTCACAGCAGCTACAGCCGTCTTCACCCTGGGCCGCTGTCACAACCCGCAGGCGTCAATCTAGCGATCCTGGACGGCGTACGCAATTCACGCATGCGCGCCTTGACAAGCAGAGCGGTAACTAATATCAAGGTTGTTGGACGTTGAAAAACAAAAAGTCTGATGTCGTATTCTGACATACCTATACTTGTGGTCGATGATGCGAAGTTCTCCAGCGCCATCATCGCTAAAGTGTTGCGCAGTGGGGGCTTCAGCAACGTACGCTTCACCAACAATCCACTCGAAGCATTGCGCTCTTTGGAGAAGCGTTCCGCACAAATACTGCTTGCAGATTGGATGATGCCGTCGATGGACGGTATCGAGCTGACCCGCCGGGTCAAGGCGATGGACGCCAAGACCGGTAATTTCACCTACGTGATGCTGATGACCGCCCGGGATGACTTCGATGCGCTCAAAGACGCGTTCGATGGTGGCGTGGATGACTTCATCGGCAAGGGCATGTTGCGCGATCAGTTGCTCGGGCGCATCGTCGCGGCCAACGCGGTGGCTAGTCGCACCAATGATCTACTCAAGGAAACCCGCCTCCTAAGCCGGCGCATCGAAGAGGCGCACATCACGGATGTCATCGATCCGGTGACCGGACTGGGCAATCGTCGCTTCACCCAGGAGCGCCTGGCGGCGATGTTGACCCAATCAGAAACCCGGGGCGGCACGGCTTGCTTACTGCTCGTCGGGTTGAACAACCTGCAGGAAATAGAAGACCAATTTGAAGTCGGGAGCATCGACGAACTACTCTGCGGGATGGCAAACAAAATTCGTAGCCTGGTGCGCCCCCTGGATCTGGTCACGCGCACGGGTAAGAGCGGATTTGCCGTGTTAACGATGCAGGAGTCGATCAAGAGTTGCACCTCCGATAGTTTCAAACGCATGTTCGACAACCTCTACATGCACTCATTCAAAACGACCCAGGGCTATATCCCCGTGGTTGTTGGGGTCAGCATCACCGCCGCAGACCGGACCACCGGTTATCCGGGCGGGGAAGAACTGCTGCACTTTGCGGAGGCCGGCCTGAACAAGTCATACGAAACCGGGACGATTCAAGCCGGTTCCTTCGACCCCGCAATCCTGATGGAGATGCAGTGAGCGACGATACGAAGCCGCGTATCAACAATGTCACCACCCGCGGTGGGGATCGCGGCGAAACAAGTCTGGCCACGGGCCGACGGCTGCCGAAGAGCCATCAGCTGTTTCGCGTCATCGGCGCCGTGGACGAGCTGAATAGCCATATCGGTGTGCTGCGCAACCAGACCGATCTCTACGCTGATGAAATGCAGAATCTGCAGCAATCCCTATTCGATATCGGGGCGGTTTTCGCGCTGGAAGGTGGCACGGAAGAATACAGCCCCACCCTGCCGGATATTGTCGAATTGGAAGGATGGGTGCGCGCCGGCAACGCCAACTTACCTCCGCTTAAAGAGTTCATCCTGCCCCGGGGTAACGCCGCAACCACCGCCGCCCATGTGTGTAGAACGGTGTGCAGGCGCGCCGAGGTAGAACTGTGGACCCTGCTCGATGAAACGCCGGAGCCCCCCAACACCTATCTGGCGGTAGCACGCTACCTCAATCGCTTGAGCGACTTGTTTTTTGTCCTCGCGCGTCTCGCCAGCGACGACGAGACCCAATGGCGGGGACCGAGTCAGGCCTGAAGACGAGGGCCTGAACGACGCTTGTGCGCGGCCGCCGCTCGAACAACCTGAAACGGTCGGCTACAGCGCCAGGCGCCGCAGGTCTGACAAACAAGCCACCACAAAATTCATGAACCGCCCACCATCCGCACCGTTGATGACCCGGTGGTCGTAGGACAACGAGAGCGGCAGCACTTTTCGGGGTTGAAACTCGGCGCCGTCCCAGACGGGCTTCATTTGCATATTGGCCACGCCCAGGATCGCCACCTCAGGGGCATTGACGATCGGGGTAAAGCCGGTGCCGCCCAGAGACCCGAGACTCGAGACACTGAAAGTGCCGCCCTGCAGGTCGTCCATGCCGAGCTTCTTGTCGCGGGCTTTGCCGGCCAGTTCCGCAATCTTGCCAGACAACTCCCAGACCGACATCTGATCCGCGCCGCGGATCACGGGTACGACCAAGCCTTCCGGCGTATCCACGGCCATACCGATGTTGATGTACTTCTTCACGTAGAGAGATTTGCCGTCGGGATGCAGCGAGGCGTTGAAGTGGGGAAATTCGGCGAGTGCGGCACAACACGCCTTGACGATAAAAGCCAGGGGCGTGAGCTTGATCTCGCGTTGCGCAGCCTCGGCTTTCAGGCTGGCGCGGAACGCTTCCATGTCAGTGATGTCCGCCTCGTTGTGTTGCGTGACATGCGGGAGATTCACCCAGGATCGATGCAGGTTGTCCGCCCCGCGCTGTTGAATGCGGGTCAGATCGGCGCTCTCCACCGGACCGAAGCGACTGAAGTCGACCTCCGCAACGAGGGGCCAGCCGCTCGGCCCACCTGCTGTGGTAGGGTTCTGCAGCTGTGCCTTTACAAACGCCTTCACGTCTTCTTTGGTGATGCGCCCACGATTGCCCGTGCCGGTGACGGCGCTCAGATCAACTCCCATCTCCCGTGACAAGCGGCGTACCGCGGGACCGGCATAAACACGCGCGGTGGAACCGCCGGCGTTGGCCGCAGGCGCGGCTGTTCTTGCAGGGGCTGTTGCTGGCTTCGCGGGCTCCGCCGGGGCGGGTGCTGCGGGCGCGGCCGCCGGGGAAGCGACCGCCTCAGCCACGACCGCCGTGGTCCGTATCCGCGCGATCAGCGTACCCTGTTCTACCGCGTCATCCACCGCTACACACACCTCGACAATCTCGCCGACCATCTCTGCAGCGATCTCCATCGACGCCTTGTCGGACTCGAGCACCACCAGCAGATCGCTTTCGGTGACCGTATCCCCGGCGTTCGCCGTGACCTCGATGACCACAACGTCTTTGGCATCGCCGATGTCTGGCACCAGGATATCGACCACTTCGGAGGTCGTCGCGACAGGTTCAGCGGCCGGTGCGAGCGCGGGCTCTGCCGCCGCAACCGGAGCCTCGGTGGGCGCCGTCTCCCCGGCCGGCTCAGCCTCCTGAGAGGCTGCGATCTCGAGCGTCGCCACCAGGTGTCCTTCACCCACCTGATCGCCGAGGCTCACGTGCAGCGCGGCGATCGTACCCGCGGCGGGGCTCGGAATCTCCATCGAAGCTTTGTCGGACTCGATGACCAACAGCGCATCTTCCTCGGCGACCTCGTCGCCGACTACGACGCAGATCTCGATGACTTCTACTTCGTCGACATCGCCCAGGTTCGGAATTGTGATTTCCATGACGCTACCTTACACCAGACGCGGGTTGTCTTTTGCGGGGGTGATCCCAAAGGTGTCGCGTGCTTTAGCGACATCGCTGGCCGAGATCACCTGCGCATGCGCCAGCCGGGACAAGGCCGCCAACGCAACGTAACGCCGATCGACTTCGAAGTGCGCACGAAGCTGCTCGCGCGTGTCGCTGCGTCCGAATCCGTCGGTGCCGAGCACGTGATAAGGCGCGCTGATATCCGCGCGGAGTTGTTCAGGAATCGCCTTCATGTAGTCCGAGGCCGCGATCACTGGCGCGTCGCCCGCTAGACACTCTTCGACATAACTGAGCCGTGGTTCCTGTTCGGGGTTGAGCATATTCCAGCGCTGCACGTCGGCCGACTCCCGGGCCAGCTCGGTAAAGCTGGTCACGCTCCAAATCTCACTCGCCACGTTGAAGTCTTTCGCCAGCATTTCGGCGGCGGCCTCCACCTCGCGCAAGATGGTACCGCTGCCCAACAAGCGCACCTTCTTACCCTTCGCCGTACGCTTGCCTGTTGTGACCTCACGCAGCTTGTACATGCCCTTCACGATACCCTCAGCACAGCCCTCGGGCATCTCGGGGTGTTCGTAATTTTCGTTCATCACGGTGATGTAGTAGTACACCGCCTCCTGCTCGCCAAACATGCGCCGCAGGCCGTCCTGGATGATCACCGCGAGTTCGTAGCTGTAGCAGGGATCGTAAGAGATGCAGTTGGGTATGGTGGACGCCAGCAGATGCGAGTGCCCATCCTGGTGCTGCAGGCCCTCGCCGTTTAAAGTCGTACGGCCAGCGGTACCGCCGAGCAGAAAACCCCTCGCCTGCAGATCACCAGCAGCCCAGGCCAGATCGCCAATGCGCTGGAAGCCGAACATGGAATAGTAGATATAGAACGGGATGAGGGTGTAACGGTGGTTGGCGTAGGAAGAAGCCGCCGCCGCCCATGCCGCAAACGCGCCCGCCTCGTTGATGCCCTCCTCCATCACCTGGCCATCTCGGGTCTCTTTGTACCAGCTGATCTCGTCTGCGTCTTCGGGGCGATAGAGCTGCCCCACGGATGAGTAGATCCCCAACTGGCGGAACATGCCTTCCATGCCGAAAGTGCGCGCCTCATCGGGGACGATGGGCACCACCCGCTTGCCGATCTCTTTGTCGCGCACAATGGTGGACAGGATCCGCACGAAGGCCATCGTCGTGCTGATCTTACGTTCGCCGCTGCCTTTGAGCTGTGCCTCGAACGCATCGAGCTCGGGAACCTTGAGCGCGGCGGTGTCCAGCACCCGATGCGGAATCGGGCCGCCGAGGCTGGCTCTGCGTTCCTGCAGATAGCGCATCTCCGGCGTGTCATCGGCGGGTCGGTAGTAAGGTACATCTTCCAGTTGCTTGTCGGTCAGTGGCACATCGAAACGATCGCGGAAGTGTTTGAGCTCCTCCAGATCGAGTTTCTTCACCTGGTGGGTATCGTTCTCCGACTCACCCGCATCGCCCATCCCGTAGCCCTTGACGGTCTTGGCCAAGATCACCGTGGGCTGTCCTGTGTGATTCACGGCCGCGTGATACGCGGCGTAGACCTTAAACGGGTCGTGGCCGCCGCGGTTGAGGCGATAGATGTCCTCGTCCGAGAGATGGTCCACCATCTTCTTAAGCTCCGGACTGGCGCCGAAGAAATTCTCACGCACATAGGCGCCGTCTTTGGCCTTGAAATTCTGATACTCACCATCGACCGTTTCGTTCATGCGCTGTTGCATGAGCCCAGCGTCGTCGCGCGCAAACAAGGGATCCCACAAGCGGCCCCAGACCACCTTGATCACATTCCAGCCGGCACCGCGAAAGTAGCCTTCGAGTTCCTGGATGATCTTACCGTTGCCACGCACCGGGCCATCGAGGCGTTGCAGGTTACAGTTGACCACAAACACCAGATTGTCCAGACGCTCGCGCCCCGCCAGAGACAAGGCACCCAACGATTCAGGTTCATCGCACTCCCCATCGCCGAGGAAAGCCCAGACCTTGCGATCGCTGGGATCGATGAGCTTACGACTCTCCAGATACTTGAGCACGTGCGCCTGATAGATGGCCTGCAGCGGGCCAAGGCCCATGGATACGGTCGGGAATTGCCAATAGTCAGGCATCAACCAGGGGTGCGGATAGGAGGACAGTCCCTGGCCATCCACCTCGCGGCGAAAACTATCGAGTTGCGCTTCGCTCAGCCGACCTTCCAGAAACGAACGCGCGTAGATTCCGGGTGCGGCATGGCCCTGAAAGAAAATCAGGTCGCCGGGGTGCCCGTTCTCACCGCCGCGAAAGAAATAGTTGAACCCCACATCGTACAAGGTGGCCGATGAAGCAAACGAGCTGATGGGCCCACCCAACTCACCCGGACGGCGGTGGGCCCGCACCACCATCGCGAGCGCGTTCCAGCGGATGAGACTGCGGATGCGCCGCTCCATGAACAGATCCCCGGGCATAAAGGCTTCTTTGGCGGACGGGATCGTGTTGCGATAAGCGGTGGTGATGGCCAACCGCCGTCCGGGTGAGTTGGGTGGGCACATCAGCTCGTTTGCTTCATCGGCCACCTTGTACGATGTGGGGTTCAACTATTTCTTTCGCGGCGGTGAGAACGGGCACCCC
>JBCCHL010000156.1:0-10738 GCA_039028775.1 Pseudomonadota bacterium
CTTTATCGCGCAAGGCGCAGACGTTCTGCTGGTGGATCTGGACGAATCTCAGCTGCAATCCGCGTGCGCCGAGATTGGCAGTAACAAAGTCAGTTATTGCGTGGCGGACGTCACCGATGCAGCAGCCAATCGTGAGATGATCAGCGTCGCCACGCAGCGCTACGGTGGGGTGGACATCCTGCTCGCTAACGCCGGGATCGAGGGGGATGTCAGCCCGATTCTCGAGTACGACGAAGCGCGTTTCGATCAGGTGATGGCGGTCAATGTCAAAGGCCCATTCCTGGGACTGCAAGCCGCCATCCCGGCGATGCAGGAGCGTGGCGGGGGTAGCATTATCATCACCTCTTCGGTAGCGGGGATACGCGGAGCTGCCGGATTAGCGCCCTATGTCACCAGCAAACATGCGGTGATCGGCCTGATGAAATCTGCTGCCAAAGAGTGCGCGCCGCTCAACATTCGGGTGAACACGGTCAACCCCTCTCCGGTGGAGACCCGCATGATGCGCAGCATAGAAGCGCAATACGTGCCGGACGATCCCGAAGGCGCGCACGACAACTTCGCCGCGTCGATCCCGATGGGTCGCTATGCCGAACCGGATGATATCGCCAAGCTCATGCTGTTTCTGGCGAGCGATGACGCTGCTTTTATCACCGGGTCTGTGTACATGGCTGATGGCGGCAATGTTGCCTAGTTTTTCCAAGACAAGCGAGCCGATACAACAGCCTGCAGCAGCGTAAAGCCCAGGTTGGCAGACGCATGAATTGGACCGAATACAAAGCCAGGGCCGAACGCCCTGATCATTGGACCGTATGGATGCTGGAACAATGCTGCGATCTGCTGCGGCAGTGCGGTGCGTTCGATCTGGCGCGTCAACTCGAATGCAGCGCCCGCAACCCACGCATCGCGACGCCGCTTGATTTCAGGGGTCCGCCCCAGGCGGCCCTGGTGCAACTGGACCTGGATGTTCGGGTAAGGCGAGCGATCCTCGCCTGTATCCATCAAGCCCTGGATAAGGAATTCACCACCGATGCGACGCGCGAGCGGGGTTTAGGTGGTTTTGTCGAAGCCTGGCAGGAATACTGCGACTATGAAAATTCTGATCGCTAACCGCAGCGCGATCGCGCGTCGTATCGTCCGCGCGGTGCGCGAAATGGGACATGAAAGTGTGGTCGTCTACAGCGAGGCGGATGCGCTGTCACCGTATCTCGCCGAAGCCGACCATGCCTGCGCGCTCGTCGGCAACACCGCGCTGGAAACCTATCTCAATCAGGATGCGTTGTTACAGGCTGCCCGCGATAGCGGTGCCGACGCGGTGCATCCCGGCTATGGCTTCCTGGCCGAAAATGCCGATTTTGCAACCGGGGTGATCGAAGCCGGTATGCGGTTCATCGGCCCGGCGCCGGAATGGTTGGCGCGGATGGGGGACAAGGTGGCCGCGCGGCAGCTGATGGCCGGACTGAATTTTCCGGTGTTTGCCGGTTCGGAGTTGCTCGCGGACGCAACCGCCGCAGCCCGGGCCGCGCAGGATATAGGTTACCCTGTATTGTTGAAGCCATCCGGTGGCGGGGGCGGCATGGGCATGGAGATCGTGCATGATGCCGATGCACTAGCCGATGCGTTCGCGCGCTCACAAGCCGTCGCCCGGGCCGCATTCGACGACCCGCGGATGTACCTGGAGCAGTGGATCGATCGGCCACGGCACATCGAGTATCAGATCCTCGCGGACGGAAAGGGTCGCGCTATGCATCTGTATGAGCGCGATTGTTCCATCCAGCGTCGCAATCAGAAGCTCATAGAAGAATCGCCCGCGCCGGGTATAGCGCCAGCCTATCTCGAAGAACAGGCTCGCCTTGCAGCCGCGGCCTGCGCGCGACTGGGTTATGACAACGTCGGTACCCTGGAGACGCTCTACACCCGCGATGGGGAGAGCGGCTTCCTGGAGATGAACACGCGCATACAGGTTGAGCATGGGGTGACCGAACTGGTCACCGGAGTGGATCTCGTGCAGGCTCAGATCGCGCTCAGTGAAGGTCAGGCGCTGCCAGCGCCAGCGGAGCGACAGGGTTATGCCATCGAAGTCCGCCTGTATGCCGAAGATTCCCACACGTTGCTCCCGTCGACGGGTAGGTTGGCCGTGTTTCGACCGCCGCAACTCACCGGCGTACGGATCGAAACCGGCTACCAGGAAGGGCAGAGCGTCACACCCTTCTACGATCCGCTGCTGGCGAAGATTCTAGCCCACGGTACGACCCGCGAGATGGCCATCGGACGGGTACTGGTGGCACTAAAAGCGTTTGAAGTATCCGGGGTGCAGACCAACGCCCAGCTCCTTATGCGGGTTCTAAAGGATCCGACCTTTCTCGCCGGGCAGGTGGATACGGGGCTGCTCGCACGAATTCTAGAACCGAGGTGAGAGACTCAGGACAGAGAACTCCTGGGAAGCCGAGCGAAACCAGGTAAAATCGTAGGGATGCGGTCACGGCGCGGCGAGCGCTGCGGGTAGGCCGACCATGAACTGGACAGCAAACAAACATAATCACATAAACGATCACAAGAGGAGGAACCCATGGCGCGTCATGATGTGGAGAGTGAGGTTACCGGGAACGTGTGGAAGGTCTTGTTGGAAACAGGTGCCCAAGTTAGTGAGGGCGATGTCATCATGATCCTGGAGTCTATGAAGATGGAGATTCCTGTGGAGGCGCCGGTGGCTGGTACACTCGT
Source organism: Pseudomonadota bacterium (assembly GCA_039028775.1). Taxonomy (GTDB): domain Bacteria; phylum Pseudomonadota; class Gammaproteobacteria; order Pseudomonadales; family Azotimanducaceae; genus UBA4421. Next base: position 2,722 of record JBCCHL010000156.1, read on the forward strand.
CGAGATCAAGGTTGCTCCCGAGGACCAGGTCGAAGAAGACGATGTGGTCGCCGTTATCCAAGCCTGAGCGGGGGCCTAGCCGCGCATGACTGGAAGGCGCAGCGAAAAACTGGTGCCTTGCCCCCACTGACTTTCTACGGAAATGCGACCGCCGTGGCGTTCAACCACGGTTTTCACGAAGCGCAGACCCAGCCCCGCGCCCTTGTTGCGGGCGAGGACTTCCTCCTGGGACCTAAAATAGGCATCGAAGATGTGGCCCAGTTCTTCTGCCGGAATACCGAAACCCTGATCGCGCACGTCGATTCGGATGTTCTGCTCGTCGAGCGCTAGATCTACTTCCACTGTGGTATCCGGTGGACTGTACTTTATGGCGTTGGACAACAGGTTAATGAAAGTTCGCTCGAGGAGCTCACCATTGCCTTCCATCCACGCGCCTTCGTCGGGAAAACCTGGATCAACCTGCAAGCTAAGAACGATGCCCTTGTCTTTAGCGAGGAAATAGCTCTGTTCGATCGCATTGCGCAGCACCTGTTCCAACTCCAGTTCGTAGGTTTCAAAGGCTGCCTGCAACTGCAAGCGCGAGAGCTGCAAAAACTGCTCCGAAGTGGATAGCGCCTTCTGCGTGTAGTTGCTGATCGTGTCCAACTCCTGGCTCGGCGTCTCCTCGCTGCGAATGATCGCCAGTACTGAGAGTAGCGGCGAACGGATGTCGTGGGACAGAAACGCCAGAGCTTCTTCACGCTGTGCGCGCGCTTGTTGAATGGCGCTCAAATCCGATAGGGAGATGATCCAGTGCGGTGCGTAGGGGGCAGCCTGTGAGGTCAGCGGTTCCACCGCCACAAACACCGGAGTTTGTGTTTCGGTAGTGGCCTCGAAGGAGATACTGCGTTGCTCGAGTATCGCCGCTCGTGCGATATCAAGCCAGCTGTTACCCAGCGGAGGTTGCAGAGATTGCAGAGCTTCGAGCAGGTCGGTCGCCTCTGGATCGAGGCGTAGAAAACGGTGCGCGGCGCTGTTAGCGAACTCGATGTTACCCAGCGCCGAGGCGATCACGATCCCATTGCTCATCAGGCCGAGACCGGCCAGGCCCATAGCGCGGCCTTCGCGAACTTCGCGCGCACGCCGTTCCAGACGGCTGATGCGTCGCGCCAGGACTTCCCCAGGTAGCCCCGGTTGATCATCCTGAGACAGGCCATTGATGCGTGCGTTGACATCGGCCAGCAGTGCCGCAGCGGGAGCGGTCAGGGTTGCCTTCGCCGTCAGTGTAGCCGTGCCATCGGTCGCCGACGACAACTCCTCGCCGAGTAAGCGCGATAGATCGGTTCGGGAGATCTGTGCGCTATCGGCGCTGCGATCGCCGTAGCCAATCCAGGTCTGCTGTTCGGAGTCGATGCGCGCCACTTCCGCGGAAATGAACTGCCATGCGATCTCGTGCCGGCGCCAACTCCACAGCGGATAGATGCAGATCACCGCGATCGTCGCGGTGATCGCGGGTAGGAAGATACGCAGGCCGGCCAGTAAGGACGCGCAGATGATCACCGGGACCAGAGCGAGGGCAAACGTCATCAGCAGCATCTGGGTTGGCCGCAGCCGTGGCAGAAGAAATGTGGATAGACCCACGATCAAAAGACAGAATAACAAACGGGTGGTCCAGGAAACTCCGTCGATCAGCGTGCCCAGTCGCAGAGCGCTCAGGAGGTTGGCATTGAACTCCACGCCGGACATTGTCGTGTGATCTGTAGTGGTCGGTGTGGCCACTTGATCGAGACCGGCGGCGGTGAGCCCGACGAGCACCGTTTTGCCCTCGATGGCGGCGGTTAAGGCCAGGCGGTTCTGGTCATCCTGCGGGGTAAGGAGCTGTTGAGCCGAGACCCCGGCGTAGGTGTTAGCGGGGCCTGCGAAGGGCACCCGCACATAGCCGCATTTCTGCAGGTACATGAGCTGTGCGAGATCGGGCGTAGTGCACCCCCAGTCCTGGGCCGTACCGGCGGGGAATGCCAGCTTGAGCATCAGGTGCGGCCAGACGGGATCGGGAGTTCCCTGGTACAGATAGGTCCCACGTGCCACCGCGTCATTATCGAATTCCACGTGGATGTGTCCGAGCGCGTCGGTGTGTTCATATAGGTCGGGAAATGGCGTGACCTCGATATGCTGCTGATCAGCCTGCAGAAAGTCGACCATCATGGGCAGCGCGAGTTGCTTCGTCGCGGCGGCGGCTTCGACCAGCGCAGCGTCTCCCTGCTGGTGACCGGCGTAGATGATGTCCATCACCACCGTGGTGGGCGCATAGCGATTGATCTCGCCCAACAATTGCGCCTGCAGCGAGCGGGGCCAGGGCCAGGCGCCGTGCTCGAAGAGGGTCGCCTCGTCGATACGGATCAAAGTGATGTCGTCCGCCATCGGTGCTGCGCTGCGAGCTACAACAGCGTCATAGATCAGCAAGTCTATCTCTTCAAACCAGGCTTGTCGCAGACTGACGAACACGAACAAGCTGGCTATGCAGAAGAGAACAAACGACTCGACGCGAAAGCGCAGTTGCGGATTGCCGGAGAGTGCGCTGGGGTTTGGGTCTAGAAGGCGAGTATCGGCAGCGCCATTAGAAGCCACCATGCTGGCCAGGCCCTCGTGATATTGGTCGATGTTGTCGGACTCTGCACACCGTTGATCCGGCTTGCAAGTTCAATCTCGTAGCGCCCCAGATACGGAAGGTCGACCTGGTGATTATCACCGCTGATCGCTTCTTCGACCAACAGCTCGTCGCGTGAAATGTGGCGAAGCATCAGAACGTACTGGTGCTCCCGGTCTGCCGCCCACGATATGCGTGCCACCTTCCCGTCGCGCACAACGCTCAACCCTTGTGGTTCCGTCGGCAAGATTGTCAGTGGCAACTCCGGCGACGCAGCGGAGTCGGTGGCCGTTACCTGCCACCGGTAGCGCCCAGGCGCCAGAATGGTCTGCGTGCTAAGGCCTCTGGCTGTGATGATCTGAGCTGGGGCGTCGTGCTCAGGCGTTATGGTCAGCGAGAATTCTGCATCCGGTTGCGGAAAGTCCCAGGTGAAGCGGGTAGCGCCGGTGCCCGTGTGTTCGGCGGTTTGTGATGTCGGTGCCAGGGCAAGAACTTGCAGGGGCAGGCTTGCGTCGTAGCCTTCAATTCCCGCTGCCGATACCCCTCTTACCCGCAGGACGTAGGGCCCGGGGTGCACATCTACTGTGAGTTCAGTGGTGACGTGGGTAGCGCTCGTGAGGATTACGTCCGGCTCTGCCTGGCTGGCCCATTCGCTGATGTACGCGCTGGCGCCGGCGAGTGGCTGCCAGGAGATCGTTTGTTGTTGACCGATGCTCGCATGGCCGGCCAACCCACTGGGCGCCGCCAACAGACTCTCCTTGATCACCCCGGCGGGGGAGGCGCTGACTCCAAATCCCGCGGGCAGGTCCGTGGCCTGGGTATTGCGGGTGAAGTTCACCGCACCCTCAAGCGTCTCGGTGCTCGCTGTGCTGGTGTCTGCTTCGTAACCGACGCGGAACTGTGTGCCGCGTACCGCCGCAATGCCCTCCGGCGTCGAGATCCTAAACCCCCCGTACAGACTCTGAGTCTGGATCAATGCGCGGCCGCGGCCATGCACAAAACGTAGATGAGTATCGACCATGCCAGCGGGGCCGAACGCCGTGAGTTTGTCAAAAATTATCCGGCTGTCGCGCTGGACCGCCAGCAGCGATCCATCCGCGAATTCGATCAGGGCAGCACCGTTGTCCGCGGTGATCAGCACATAGTTCATAAACAGTGCCTCGCCACCTTTCGCGCGGATCTGCGGGGACGCGCAGTTGAGACACTGCTGGATGCGAACCAGCCCATTTACGGCTCGGACTTGCGCCTGGGAAGGTGCGAACGCCAGATATTCTGTGGGGATGGCGATACGCTGTCCGGCGCGGATCGAGATGATGCCGTTGCTGTCGACCAGATTGTTATGCGAAGCGATCGCCTGCAGGTAGGACATATCGCCGCAGTAGCGCTTGACGATGCTCCACATGTCGTCGCCGGGGCGTACGGTGTATTGCCAGTCGGCGGCATTGCTTACGAGCGCGCTCAAGCAAAGGATCAGCGTGAAAACGCTGCGCTTCATCGCTGGCTAGACCTGTTCTAGTCGGTAGCCGTGCTGGTAGATCGTTTTTATGCGAAACCCCTGTTCTGGACTGATAGACAAGCGCTTGCGTATGCGGCTGACGTGGACGTCGACGGTACGCGTATTCAGACCGCTCACCCCCCACACGTCGCGCAGTAATTGTTCGCGCGAAAGTAGTTTGCCTATATGTCGGAACATGTACCAGGCCAATTCGAAGTCTTTGGCCGTGAGGTCGCAGGGCTCGCCGTTGAGGAGAATGGTCTGACTTTGCGGTTTAAAGGTGTAGGGCTCGATCTCAAAATCGAGTTCCTCGGCCGCGAGCCGACGGCCTAACGCGTCTATGCGAGCCAGAAATTCGCCTCGCGAAGTTTGTTTAACCATGTAGTCGTCTGCGCCGCTGGCCAGCGCGTTGACAATATCCGCCTCAGATTCGCGTTGCGTAACGAACAGGATCGGTACATGCCAGCTGATCGATGCCCGCACGCTGGCGAGCACTTCGATGCCGGTGATGTCAGGGAGTTCCCAATCCAGGACCAACAGATCGAAGTCGCCGTTGGGTAGATTGTCAACGAGAGCTCGCCCTTCCGTGAACAAGCGAACCGTGTGCCCGGCTTCTTCGAGCCAATTCTGCAGCATCTGCGCTTGGGCGGGATCGTCTTCCAATAGCCAGATATTCATTGTTGGGTAGTATAACAGTCTCTTATAGTTGTTCTTGTGTTAGTTCTTGAGGACAGTTCCCGCAGCCCTCAATGTACGCTGGTGCCCCTGAATTGCCCAACCCAGGGAGCAATCATATAGATCGCCGACTGTGCGAGCACGGGGGATACATCCACCGCCTTCGCCAGGTTCCTGGTGTCCACCTGCAGCACGAATTCGCGGCTGCTCAGTTGTGCCAAGACATCGTACAAGTTCTGATCCTGATCGCCGCCGAGCTGCGCGGTGATGTTCTCCGCCAAGGCGCGCAGGCGCGTGTTTGGCAGTCCCAGACGCTGCAGGTCGGCGTTGAGCATCGGGTGCTGACTGATCAAATGTACTACGTTCATCAAGACTCTTCTCAAAGCACACAAACGTGCCGACGTTGCCCGCTTAGGTATGCTGATGTGCTGGCATCCAGCAAGATGTTGCCTGGGAGCTCCCCAAGACTCCACCGATTAACATTCGGTTTTACAATTAATTTGCTTTGTTTAAAGTCATGTTGAAACACGGTCGATGCGTTTACATCCGCCAGTGAAAAGCACCGACCGGCGCTCGGTCGACAATCTCTGAGTAGCCAAGTAGCATCCTGCGACTACCCGCGCATTTACCGTGGGCTGGTCCCCACCGTACCCGGTGGATCACATCGAACGGCGCCATGGTCGCGATAACAACAAGCCATGGCCGCAATAACAACAAAAGGGGGAGCTTGTGGCGGAAGATCTGGTGACGATAGAGGTATCTGACGGCGTTGCGGATGTGCGACTGAACCGTGCGGAGAAATACAACGCGCTCAGCCCGGACATGTTCCGGGCCATTGTCGAGGCGGGCGAGAACTTGTCCCAGGCCAAAGACGTGCGAGCTGTGGTGTTGTCGGGGAACGGCCGGGGCTTCTGTGCCGGTCTGGACATGGCCAGCTTTGCGGGCATGACGGATGACGGGGCGAGCGGCTCAGACACCACTGACGTGTTGCTCGCACGCGGTGACGGTCCCGAGAATTTCGCTCAGCGCCCGGCCTATGTCTGGAAGCGCCTGCCGGTCCCGGTCATTTCTGCGCTGCATGGCGTGACCTACGGGGGTGGCGCCCAAATTGCGCTGGGCACGGATATTCGCATAGCGGCGCCGGATCTGAAGATGTCGATTATGGAGATCAAGTGGGGCCTGATTCCGGATATGAGTCTGACCCAGACGCTGCGCGATCTTGTGCCCCTGGACGTGGCGAAAGAACTGACCTTTACCGGGCGCATCCTCAACGCTGAAGAGGCTCAGAGCCTTGGCTTGATCACCCAAGTCGACGAAGATGCGCTGGTCCGTGCCCACCAGATCGCGGCGGACATTGCCAGCAAATCACCGGATGCCATCCGTGCGGGTAAACAACTGCTCGAGGCTGCCTGGCATGCCGACGAGGCTGATGGTCTCGCCCTCGAAGCGCGCCTGCAAGGCGAACTGATCGGCAGCGCCAACCAGCTGGAGGCCATCGCGGCCAATTTTGAGAAACGTCCGCCGAAATTCAGCGACCCGCAATAGACAGGAGCAGCCTCATGAGTTGGGAAGCCGAGGTAAAAGAACTCGAACGCCGCCGCTATCTTGCGCAACAGCAAGGCGGTGAGAGTGGCATCGCCAAGCAACATGCCAGAGGACGGCTGACGATACGCGAGCGCATCGACGTGCTGCTCGATGATAGCTCGTTTCGCGAGCACGGCCGAGCAACGGCCAGTCCGGTCTACGGTGACAATGATGACATCCTCGAATATGTGCCCGCCAATTACATCGTCGGGTTCGGCAAGATCGAAGATCGGCGGGTGGTGGTCGGTGGAGAAGACTTCACCTTGAAGGGCGGTTCGCCCAACGCCGCCGGGCTGCGCAAGAGCGTCTATGCCGAACACCTCGCGGTGCAATACAAAGTGCCGCTGGTGCGCATGCTGGAAGGCGGTGGCGGCAGTGTGAAAGGCTCGGCCCGGAAAGGGGGCACCGTTGGCGAACCGGTATTTACCGAGCCGCGGTTCAAGATTATTGCAGATGCGATGTCCGAAGTGCCGGTTGTGTCCGGCGCGATGGGGGCGGTTGCGGGTTTCCCTGCAGGGCGTCTGGTCGCTTCGCACTTTTCGGTCATGACGCGACACACCGCGCAGATTCTGATCGGCGGGCCGGCTTTGGTGCAGCGCGCGCTCGGGGTGTCGATGTCCAAAGACGAATTGGGCGGCGCGGCGGTCCATGCGACCAGTGGCATCGTGGACAACCTGGCGGAAGACGAGCACGATGCCCTGGGTCAACTGCGGCGCTATTTGAGCTATCTACCCTCGAGCATCCATGAGCGCACCCCGCGTTACGCTAATGATGATCCGGTGGAACGCATGGAGCAGGAACTCCTGACCATCGTCCCGCGCGACAGTAACAAAGGCTTCGACGTCCGCGCGATCATCGAGATGATCATGGATCTCGGCAGTTTCTTCGAGATTGGCGCGACTTATGGTCCGAGCCAGGTCTGTGGCTTTGCGCGTCTCAATGGTCAACCGGTAGGTGTGATGGCCAATGATTGCATGCACTATGCCGGCGCGATGACAGCGGAGGCGGCGCAGAAATACCGGCGTTTTGTAGAGACCTGCGACACCTTCCATGTGCCGATCGTGAACTTTGTCGACCAACCCGGTTTCATGATCGGACCGGAGTCTGAGCGAAACGGCACGATCCGGTACGGCATGGCGGCGGTGGCCGCCGCTGCCCAGGCGACCATTCCCTGGGCCGTCATCCAGGTGCACAAAGGCTTTGGGGTGGCGACAGCAGCGCATTATGCGCCGGGCAACTATGTCCTCGCCTGGCCCTCGGTGGAATCCGGTGCCCTGCCGTTGGAAGGAGGCGTGGCCGTGGCGTTTCATCGCGAGATCGCGGCGGCCGAAGATCCGGATGCGAAGCGTAAGGAACTGGAGGCCCGATTGCGTGAAGGTCGCTCACCGTTCCCGCGGGCGGAGTCCTTTGCGGTGCACGAACTGATCGATCCGCGGGAGACCCGGCCGATCTTATGCGAGTGGGTGGATTGGATTCAGCCGCAACTCGATACCCTGACCGGACCGATCCGCTTTGGTATGCGCCCCTGACCTAGCAGCGGTGTCTTGCCCGACCTGAACAATGTTAAACTGCGCGCCTTTTTGCGCCCGGATCGGGCTGCACTTTCTTTGCCTAATTAGTGGCTTTGTGCCTAAAAA
>JBCCHL010000157.1:0-10681 GCA_039028775.1 Pseudomonadota bacterium
CCTGCTGGTGCTGGACGAATCCAATCCGCGTTCGCTGATCTATCAGGTCGAACAGCTGCGCGCACTCATGGCATCGATGCCCCTGGATCAAAAAGACGAGCAGTTGAGCGACTCGCAGCGGCTGCTGTTGGCCGCCTATCACGAGTTGATCCTCGCCGAACCCAACAAACTGGCAGACGTCATCAGCAAGGCGGGTAATCGCACCCAGCTACGGCGCATTCTGCAACGTCTGGATGCAACCTTCGCGCAGCTATCACAGCTCTTGACCGCCACCTACTTCTCGCACACCACGCTGCCGGGCAGCAATGGCAGGTCCTGATGCGCTACAGCGTGATCCATAACACCTTCTTCGACTACGAGATGCCGGTGGTATCCGCGCATCAGGTGCTACGTCTCAAGCCCAGAGACGTCATCAACCGTCAGCAGGTCTTGAAACACAGGCTGGTGCTCTCCATGCAGGGTGCGGACAACACCGAGCTGCTGGACTATTTCGGCAATCATCTGCTCGAAGTCCGGCTCTACGCCCAACATCAGGGTTTCTCGATCCGCTCCGAGTCGGAGATCGACATCGCACCGCGGGACAACATTCTGCTCGACCTTTCTCCGCCCTGGGAGCAGGTCGCGGCCGAGATGCGCGACCCGGAGAGTATCGAGGCCTGGGAAGCCGTGCAGTTCGCATTCGCCTCCCCCCTGGTCGATGTCGACGCCGCACGCGCCTATGCCCAAGAATTTGCCGCCCCCGAGATCCCGCTCCTGCGCCTGGCCTTGAACCTGACCGAGACGATCTATCGCGATTTCAGTTATCAGGGCGGCGTAACGGACATACACACCCAGGTGGGCGATGTGATCGCGGAAAAGCGCGGCGTCTGTCAGGATTTTGCCCACGTCGCCCTCGCCGTGTTACGTGCCCTCGGTCTAGCGGCACGCTATGTCAGCGGCTACATCCTCTCGCAACCCGCCGGGCAGCCCGCGCTGCAGGGCGCGGAGGCCTCCCACGCGTGGATATCGGTCTACTGTCCGGAATTCGGCTGGATCGATTTCGACCCGACCAACAATCAGATGACCGGCGATCAGCACATTACCCTGGGCTGGGGCCGCGACTACGGAGACGTCGCCCCCACCCGCGGCGCTATACTCGGCGGTGGACGACAGAAAGTGGACGTTGAGGTGGCGGTCCGCCCGATCTGATACAGCCTTAGCGCCGCATCGACGGGCCTGCTAAATTGCGTTCTTTCGGTGCACAACAACAGGTTCTATACATGATCGACTATCCCCCGCTCCCCGAGGCCCTGGCGCAGCCCAAGGCCGCTACCCAGACCACGCGGGAGGCCCAGGCTGACGTGCGCGAGCGACTGCCCTTTGCGGATCGCCGCAGCTTTGCGGACGCTGCCCGCGGACGCCTGGCCGGCATGACACCGGTGATCGTCAAGCGTCCCAATGGCCATCCGGTTTACGACCTGTCCAAATTCGACTTTCTGGAGGCTGAGGCACCCGCGGAGGTCAATCCCAGCCTGTGGCGGCAGGCGCAGCTCAATGCCCAGCACTCGGGACTCTACGAGGTGGTTCCCGGTTTGTATCAGGTGCGCTCCTATGACATGGCTAACATGACCCTGATCGCAGGCGATACCGGCTGGATCATCATCGACCCGCTGACCGCAGCCGAGGTATCCGCGGCCGGGCTCGCACTGGCCAACGAACATCTGGGCACACGTCCGGTGAGAGCGGTCATCCACACCCACAGCCATATCGACCACTACGGCGGCGTATACGGCGTGGCGAGCGCGGAACAGATCGCGCGCGGCGAGGTCGCGATCGTCGCTCCGGAACACTTCGTGGACGAAGCCCTCAGCGAAAATGTTCTGGCGGGCAACGTCATGGGCAGGCGCGCCACTTATATGTACGGCAACTTGTTATCGCCAGGGCCACAGGGGTTCGTCACCAACGGCCTCGGCGCGACCCTGGCCCTGGGTTCGACCGGCATAGCCGTGCCGACCGATACCGTGCGGACCACCGGCGAAGTCCGCTCTCTGGACGGGGTAGAGTTTGAGTTTCAGATGACCCCGGGCACCGAGGCCCCAGCCGAGTTCGTCTTCTACATCCCCCGCTTCAAAGCTCTGTGTATGTCGGAGATCACCTCCCACCACCTGCACAACGTCTACACTCCACGGGGCGCGCAGGTGCGCGACGCTCTGGCCTGGGCGGAGCAGATCGATGAGAGCATCGAACGCTTTGGGGATCGCCTGGAGATCGAATTTGCGTCCCACCACTGGCCGATTTGGGGGCGGGAAGAAGCCGTGGAGTATCTGCAGAAGCAGCGCGACATGTACAAGTACATCCATGATCAGACCTTGCGCTTGGCCAACCAGGGATTCAACAAAGAGGAGATCGCAGAACAGATCTCCCTCCCGGACAGTCTTGGGATGGAATTCTACAATCGCGACTACTACGGCACCGTGAGTCACAACAGCCGAGCCGTGTACGTCAAATATCTCGGCTTCTTCGACGGCAATCCGGCCAATTTGAACCCGCTACCGCCAGAAGCTGCAGCGCACCGCTACGTGGAGTACATGGGCGGCGCAGATGCTATCTGTACCCGCGCGCAGGACAGCTTCGCCCAGGGTGACTATCGCTGGGTGGCCGAGGTACTCAACCACGTGGTGATGAGCGATCCCGAACATCTCGACGCGCGTGCGCTGCTGGCGGATACCTACGAGCAATTGGGCTATCAGGCCGAATCCGGACCATGGCGTAACTTTTATCTGTGTGGCGCTCTTGAACTGCGCCATGGGCTCCCCGCCGGATCGCGCTATCGGGTCAGCGAGGGAGTGGCGCAGGGCATGCCGTTTGAGAATCTCTTCAAGCTGCTGGCGATCCAGTTGTTACCGGATAAAGTGGATGGGCGCAGCTATGCGATCGATCTCCGCCTGACGGATGCGGGCGAAGCCTGGCAGATGATCGTCCACAACAGCGTGCTGCACGCGCGCCGCAATTCTACCGCCACCGCCGGCCTGACCCTCACCGGACCGGCCCCGGACATCAAGCGACTCCTGCTGGGGTTGACCACGCTGGACGCGCTCGAGACCATCGCGTTGACCGGTGAGGTTCAGCTACTTCACGATCTATTGGATGCCCGCGACTATTTTCCGCGCCGTTTTCCTATCGTCACCCCCCGAGGTTTGACGACCTGAGTGGCTTCACCCCGTGGCAGTCTTCTCGATCTGCGCGACCAGAGCCGTGTCCACAAACTCGATGAGCTCGATGATCTTGCCACTCTCATCGAAATAGAACTGGTCCATGGACTCGGAGATCTGTTCGCTACCCGTAGGCACATGTGTGGTTTTGATCTGGTAGCGCACCGCGGCGGTGTTGTCTTCGATCACCGTCGCCAGGATCTCGATATCGTGCCACTGCCAGATGGATACCAGACCGAAGATGCTGTCGTGTAGCTCGTCCTTGGTCTGCGCGGAGTGCGCAATCGGACTCGCCTCGCTCGCCCCGGCCATGCGCACGCACGCCCCCTGGGCGAACTTTTCCAGCACATCTTCCGGCCGATTCTGCACGCGCGCAGCGAAGAATCCAGCCAGCGCATTTTGGACCTGATCTCTATCCATGGGACCCTCCCGATAGTCTGCGGTGGTGGTGCAGCTTGTTCTCGAAACGAAAGAGCAGCACGATTGACGACCACGACTGGTCACATCGCGCCCAACAGTTTCCTCTGCGTCACAATACCATGCCCGCACAACGGCGCGACTGCAAGTCTCGTGGATTTCTCAGACAGTCGTGCGCTGCAGGAGGAAGTGATTGGCCAGCAAAGCCAATACCGCCAGCGCAAGGCCAATGCTCAGATTGATCAGATTGCTGGAAAGGCCCGGAGCGATGAGAGACACGTCGCCGAACGCGATCAACAAACCTGCCAACACAAGCATCCCGCGCAGAAGCAACGCATCTACACGGCCTAACAACGGCACAAATCCCTGAATGGCGCCGGCGATCAACCAGACCCCGAGCAGCGCTTCGCCCAGCGCCTGTAGAGAAGCGACCCAGGAACCCTGCAGGATGAACGCAGGATCGAGCACAAACACGAACGGAATGACATAGATCACGCTCCCCATACGCATGGCGGCAAATCCGGTTTCCAGAGGATTGGCTTTGGCGATCGATGCCGCCGCATAGGCACCGAGCGCCACAGGCGGGGTGATGTAGGACAGCATCGCCCAGTAGAGGATAAACAAGTGTGCCGACAACGGGGTCAGCGCTTGCCCAACCAGCGCCGGTGCCAGCACCACCGCCAGAAAGATATAGGCTGCCGTCACGGTCATACCGATGCCCAACACAAAGCTGGTCAGCGCGCCCATCAATAGCAACAGTCCGAGTTGCTCGCCGGCGAGGCTCAGGAGATCGTTCACCAGGGTCCCGGAAAGTCCCGTGAGCGATAACGCGCCGACGATCAGTCCAACACCCGCGAGAATCACAACCAGTTCGATCAGCAACTTACCCGCGCCGACCGCAAGATCCACAAAGCCGTCCAGGTTCAGGCGATACTGTGGTGAGAGTTGGTTGAGTACCAGGAGCGCTGCCGTGGCGTAGTAAGGCGCCAATGCCTCGCGTTGCAGAAACAACAGCAAAAAGATCAGCAGCGCAAAGGCACCGACGTAGAACCACCCGTCGGCCAGGGTCCGCCAAAGGCTGGGGGTGTCCTCTTCCGCAAGCCCCAGCAGACCTTCCCGACCCGCATAAGCATCGATCTGCAGATAGAGCGAAAAGAAGTACAGCAAAGCGGGTAACGCCGCGGCGGTGGCGACCTCCACATAGGGGATCTCCAACAGCGTCGCCATGACAAAGGCGGTGGAACCCATGATGGGTGGCAACAGCACTCCGCCGGTGGAGGCACAGGCCTCCACCCCCCCGGCCACGCTGCCGCGCATCCCAGCTTTGCGCATCGCGGGGATGGTCAGTTGTCCGGTGGTTAGGACGTTGGTCACCACACTCCCAGACATCGACCCCATCAACCCGCTCGACACAATCGCCACCTTGGCCGGCCCACCGCGCTGCCGCCCCAGCAAAGCGAACGCGATGTTCAAGAAGAACTGCCCTCCGCCGGTGTACTGCAAGACCACCCCGAACAGCACAAAGCCGATAACCAGGTTGGCGAAGGCCCGAAATGGCAGGCCGAACATACTCTCGATCGAGAGTGCATGATACGCGGCGGTGTCTTGCCAACTGGCCGCCAGCCCGTTGAGCGGCCCGGGCAGAAACTCGGTGACCAGCGGCAGGAAGGAAAAAGTTGCGGCGATCAGACACAGGGCAAGACCCCCGGCTCGGCGCAGCGCTTCCAACAGCAGCAGCCACAGGATTGCGGACGCATAGACCGCCCACTGTGGCGCGCCGAACTCCCAGGCTTCATCCAACGCCTGTTCGGCGGTGGCAAACAGAACGATCAACACGGAAAAACTAGCGATGCTGCAAGCGATATCCAGATAGTTTTGCCGCGGATAGAGTAGAAACGCAGGCGGCAGGAGCAAGGCAAAGAGCCCATAGAAGAACTGCGACTCCACCCGAATCCAGGCGCCCAGCCACTGCTCGTCGCCGAACAACCGCAGCGTATCCATGGCGAGCAGCAGGGCCAGCAGCGCGAGCGTCGCCACCCCATAACGCAGATATTGCTGGGGCATTATTCTTTCAGGTCGCGCCAGATCGGATCGAAACCGGCGGCCTGCAAAGCAGCCGCCCGCTGTTGATACCAGACGGGTTTGCCGCCAGCCCCACCCGCCCGATAGGCCTGCCAGGCCGCGGCGAGCACGCGCTGACGCTCATATAGTCGCGTGTTGTGGGCCTCGGCATCCGCATCCCAAACGCCCAGCGATTTCAGATAGCGCACGGACCCAGGATGATAAGGCACGTCCCAGGTGAATATCTGGCGCTCCAGCGCCCAGCCGACGGCACCGGGATCCGCGTCCTTGTACTCGTCATAATGCAGGTGGATGACTTTGGCCAGATCGTGCACAAGCTGCTCGTCCTGATCCGCCAGCGCGATCAAGAGCGGATACGGATAGGTCGCCCCCTCGTGAGGGTTATCGACGCTCATCGCCGCGCCGCGGGTACCCATATGTGGGGTCATGAACGGTACGATCGCGCGCATACGCGCCCAACAACGTTCATCGTCGTGGGGTGCCGGGGGCCAGAAGATACCTCGCGGCGAGGCTTCCAGCTTGCGCGTGGGCCCGCTGACGGTGGTGGCGTAAGCCGCATCCACCTGCCCGTTGACGACGCCGGTCCACATCGCCGCATACCCTGGAAAGTCGACGCGGACCACGTCCGCCCAGGTCAGCCCGCCACAGGCCAGAAACGCCTCCGTGGTCACGTTCAGCGCCGGCGCGCCGCGCACGTAAGGTACGCGCTTGCCTTTGAGGTCCGCGTAAGTCCGCACCCCGGTGTCTTTGGCAACCCCTAGCGCCTGATTGCTATCCCCATAGGACATCATCACGATCTGCACCGGCAACGGTCCCCATTGTTTATCGGCAAACTGGAATACACCCTCCTGGGCGAAATAAGTCGCAATGCCATTGGCGGAGAACTGGACCCGCTTTTTCACCAGCGGCAGCAACCGCGACACGTCGTTCTTGCCGGGTACGACACGCAGGTTCACATCGTAGTGATCCTTCATAACCTTGCCGATGGCGACGGCCTGATTGTAGCCCGTCGTGCCCAGGTTATAGGCGCTCCACGCCATCGTCCGGCCCAAGCGTACCTCGTCGTCAGCACCAGCGAGTGGGCTCAGTAACAGAAGTACAAACGCTGCTCCGCCCCATCTTGTGATCGCCCTCATGCGGCATATCCCAAACTAAGTCTGGCAGGCAATGTAGGGCCTTCGCGCCGCCCGGTCAAATGAGGTGCGAACAGTGTGTGACGACCACGGAGGAACTTAAAGCAAGCGGCTTCCAGCGTTACAGGCGCAGGGAGCTCAGGACGCGGGGTACATTCGCGTGTTGCGCCCAATAGCGTCATAATCAAAGCATAGAGACTAGCTTTGGGGGGAGATTAATCGTGGCAACCACCACAACCACCGTCGAGACGAGCAGCGGTCCGGTCGTAGGGCGCAGCAAGAACCACTGCCTGCTGTTCGCTGGCGTCCCTTACGCTCAGCCCCCGCTAGAGAACCTGCGCTTCAAACCCCCGGTGCCTCACACCCCCTGGGTCGAGCCGCAGGAAGCCCTCAAGTTTGGCCCCGCCGCACCTCAGATCGCCACGGGTGGCATGACCGATGCCGTTCCGGTGCGCTGGGACGAGGACTGCCTGACCCTGAACATCTCTACCCCCGGGTGCGACGCTGCCGGCCGTGCGGTGCTCGTATGGATCCACGGCGGTGGTTATCGCACCGGGCAAGGCAGCATCCCCTGGTACAACGGCGCCAGCTTCTGTCAGAACGGTGACATCGTGGTGGTCTCGATCAACTACCGTCTCGGCGCTCTGGGATTTACCGACCTCAGTCATCTCGGCGAGGAATACGCCAATTCGGCCCTGCTCGGGACGCTCGATCAGATCGCCGCGCTGCGCTGGGTCGAAGACAATATCACCGCCTTTGGCGGCGACCCCGCCAAGGTCACGATCGCAGGAGAATCCGCCGGAGGTTTCAGCGTGGCCACGCTGATCGGTTGCCGCTCGGCCCAAGGCTTATTCCATCGCGCCATTCCCCAGAGCGGCGCAGCGCAACACACCCTGCCCAAAGCTGCGTCGGCGCGCGTCACCGAAGTCTTTCTCGAGCGCCTGGGAATCGATGACGCGATCGGTCTCGCCAGTGTCAGCGTGGACGAGATCCTCCGCGCGCAGGCCGAAACCTGTGCCTACTTCGAAGGCGGCGCCGGACTCAACAACCAACTGGGTGTCCCGGTCTCCGCCTTTTACCCCGCCCACGAAACCCCGCTGCTACCCGAGTCACCGCTCGATGCGATCAAGGCTGGTGTGGGTAGGGAAGTTGCGGTGCTCACCGGCAGTAACAGCGACGAAACCACCCTGTGGGGCTACGGCCGGGTGGATGAGGATAAGCTCGAGCGCATCGCCGCGGGTTTGCACGCGGAGCGACTGGTTGAGGTGTATCAAAAAACCCGCGCGACCGACGATCCGGAAACCCTGGCGATCGCCATGACCACAGATCACATGTTCCGTATTCCCGCCATCAGGCTGGCCGAGGCACGCCTCGGCCACACCGACCAAACCTGGTTGTATCAATTCGATTGGGCGTCGCGGGTCGAAAAGTTGAAAGCCACACACGCGCTTGAAATTCCCTTCGCCTTCGACAATCTACACCAGCCCGGGGTAGATGCGTTTATCGGCCCTGGCGACAAGCCGCAACACGTGGCCGAGGCGATGCACACGGCGTGGATCGACTTTATCAACATGGGCGATCCGGGCTGGGCGACCTACGAAACAGACGCTCGCACGACGATGATGTTCGCTGATGCGTCGGCGGCGGTGCGGGACCCGGCACCCGTGGAACGGCAGGCGTGGGAGGGCATACGCTGATGATTCGAACAAACCTCAAAACACACGCGTTGATGGTCCTGTTATCGCTGTGGCTGCTCAGTGCCTGTCAGGGCGAGCAGACCACCGGCGCGAGCGCCGCCAAGCCGGAGGAACCCTCCATGCCCGGCTTTCTCGACGAGCCCCCACCCCCGCCCACCTCGGACAACCTGATCCTGTCCGGCGGCACGCTGGTGACCGCGGACGCCCGCATCACCGATGCCGTGGTGGTGATCGCCGCCGGCGAACTCAACGGATGGGGACAGCGTGGGCAGGTCGATGTACCCAACGATTCCATCGGGTACGACATGCGTGCCAAGTGGATAGTCCCGGGCAATCAGGCGGACCTGGACAACGGTGCACTGCCCAATCCGGCGCGTTTGACCACGGACAAGGACGCCGCTTTCCTGATCTTCGACGATCCAACAACCTGGGAAACCCCAATCGGGGCTTTTGAAAACGGCAATCTGACCCTGCCACCCGTCGAGGACGACTGACCAGTTCGTAGCGCGAGGGGCTGGCGTTGCGCGACATCAATCGCGCAGAAATTCCTCACTGCCGAGGTCGAGGGCGTGCTGGGCATGGCGCTGGGCCATGGCGATGAACATCTTGTCACCGCGCTCGGTTTGCTGGACCACCATAGAGGCGATTACGGTCACGGCAAAACCCGCAAACACCCCGCGACGATAACCGTGCCAACACTCTTCCCAGCCGAGACGCTCAACCCCGGCGGCAAGCAGCGCCTGGTGGTAGGCGCGCACGATGTCCTCTTCCACCTCCGCTCGAACCTCCGGCAACAGACCCGCACCCATGAAGTACGCCACATCGTTCAGCGGGGCACCGAGAGAAATGCTCTGCCAGTCGACCACGGTGATTTCATAGCCATCGGCGACCGGCAGAATCATCATATTGTCGAGGCGGTAGTCGATGTGGACCAGGCTGAAATGCTCGGGCAGTTCGCCGTTCAGGGGGGTGTCAGCAGCCTCGCCAACGCGCTTGATAATACGCCGCTGATCGTCACTCAGATGCGCCCCGTAACGGTCGATAAAGCTCGGCAAGTGATGCGCGTAGAGATTGGTGTGCTGCTTCTCCAGCGCACTGTCATCGCCCACCAGCCACCGCAGGTCTTGCAGTGAGTGGTCACGCCAACCAGGCGCGTGTAGCCCAACCAGTTCCAGCACCGCTGCTCGCGCGATGTCGGGTGAGGTGCCCTCCAGCTGATTCCCCTGCTCAGCGGGCGCCAGGTCTTCCATGAGGACGATGAACTCCGGACCCTCATCGACGATGTCGGCAAAATAACACTTGGGTGTACGAATCCCCAGGCGTCCCTGCATCTGCTGGTAGAAGGACACTTCTTTGATGTAATTGCGCAGCAGGACGCCGGTCGCACGACTGGTCGGGTCGTCGGAGGCAAACTTGGCCACCAGCGTGGCTGGAGCCCCCGGAACCGGCTCAGCATAGCGCAGTTCGTAACGCTGGCACATGCCAACCTGCCCGGTGCCCACCCGGGCAGCCGTGAAATCGACAACCTGCCCGTCGATGCCATTCGCGTGCAACTGCGCGGTCAGCCAGTCCGGACTGACGCTATCCGCGCTCGGGAATGTCGCCATACTTATGCGCGATGCAGTCGTACGGGCAGATCCGTGTAACCTTTCACAAACACGGACGGCGTGCGCTTGGGCTCACCAACCACTTCAACAAATTCGAAGCGATCCATGATTTCTTCCCACAGGATGCGCAACTGCATCTCCGCCAGGCGATTGCCCATGCAACGGTGGATACCAAAGCCAAACGACATATGGTGGCGCGGACGTTTGCGATCGATGAGGAACGTATCCGGATTCTCGATCGCCTCTCCATCGCGGTTGCCAGAGACGTACCACATCACCACGCGGTCCCCCGCCTTGATGGTTTTGCCATTCAGCTCGACGTCTTCGTTGGCAATGCGGCGCATGTGGCTCAACGGGGTCTGCCAGCGAATAATTTCCGGCACCATCGAATTGATCAGCCCGTGATCCGCCCGCAATTTTGCATATTCGGCCGGGTTTTCGTTCAGCGCCAACACCCCGCCGCTGATCGAGTTGCGGGTGGGGTCGTTGCCGCCCACGAGCAGCAGAAGCAGATTGACGAGAAACTCCAACGGTTGCATGTGTTTCGTATTTTC
>JBCCHL010000158.1:0-10678 GCA_039028775.1 Pseudomonadota bacterium
CGCCCGCCATATCGGAGCCGGCGTTGGGCTCGGACATGGCAAAAGCGCCGAGATATTGACCCACCGCCATCTTGACGATCTTCTCGTCGCGTTCCGCCCCGTAGCCGGGCACGGACCGATAGAAGCTGTTGCCGCGAGCGATGATGCTGGCCACGCTCATCCAGCCCTGAGCCAGTTCTTCGGCGATGATGCAGTACTCAAAGGCCCCCAGGCCGAGGCCGCCGCGTTCCTCTGGAATCGTGATGCCGAAGTAACCCATGTCACCCATCTTGTCGATCAGATCCCGGGGGATGACGCCTTTCTCCGGGTCCAACTCGTTGGCCACGGGCAGCACTTCGTGGGTGGTAAATTCCCGCGCCGCCTGCTGCATCATGCGGCGCTCTTCGGTCCAGTAACCTTGACTCATTACTTGTTGTCCTACTGCTTGGTTAAACGCCGTAGAGGTCGGCGAGGTCGAGGGTGTTGGCGTACAGGCGCACGGTGGCGGCATCTGCGAATTCACCGTCGATCATCACGGCACCTTCGCCGCGGGCTTCGGATTCGCGATAGGCATCGGTCATCTTGCGGGCCTTGGCCACCTTGGCGGCAGCCGGCGTGAAGAGCTCCTGGGCGTGGGGGATCTGCGTCGGATGCAGTGCCCACTTGCCGACCATACCCAGCGCGCGCGCCTGGTTGCAGGAATCGCGGTAGGCGTCGGTGTTACGGATGTTACCGAAGGGACCGTCGATCGCGTCGATGCCCCGGGCGCGGGCAGCCATGGCCACGCGGAACTTGGCGTAGTGAAAAACGTCGCCCGGGTACTTGTAGGCCGGGCCGTAGATGGCGTCGAAGTCGAGGCCCTGGCTGGCGGAATAGTCGCCCATGCCGAAGATCATCGCTTCCAGACGCGGGGTACTGGACGCGATCTCTTCCACATTCTGCAGGCCCAGGGTCTCCTCGATCAGGAGCTCGAGACCAATCTTCTTGTTCAGGCCAAGCTTCAGTTCGAGCTGGGTGAGGAGCTTGTCGACAAACCGCACGTCGGACGCATCGTAGGGCTTGGTCAGCATGATGCAGTCGAGATTCTCGCCGGCTTTTTCAACCACGGTGATGACGTCGTCGTGACACCACTGGGTGCCGGTGTCGTTGATGCGCACGCAGCGCACGGTATCGCCCCAGTCGAGGTTGTTCAGCGCATCGACAATGTTATCGCGTGCGTTGACCTTCTGGTTCGGCGCGCACGCATCTTCCAGATCGAGAAAGACATGGTCCACGCCGCTCTCGGAGGCCTTCTGGATCATCTTGGTGTTGCTGGCCGGGACGGAGAGCTGGCAGCGGCGGTGACGGCGGGGTTGGCCGTGGGCGTTTAGTTTGGTCACTTGTTATCTCCTATGCTTCTGGCAGCCAATGGCTTTTCTTCTTGATCAGCGCGGTGCGTTCGACTTCCGCCACGAGCTTCTTATCCTGGTTGACGCCCCAGTGTTTGAACACGACGATGCCTGCGTCTTCGCGGTCGCTCTCGCGTTTCTCGAGCACGCGGGAATAGGCGTATAAGGTGTCGCCGTGGAACACCATGGTCTTCAGCTGAATGTTGTGCAGGCCGAGCTCCGCCAGCGCGTTCTCGACCGTGTCCTGAGAGGCCAGGCCAAGCACCAGCGAGAAGTTCACGCCGCCGTAGCAGAGGATCTTGCCGACGGGTGTCTTCGACATCTGGTGTTCGTTGAAGTGGCCCTGGGCCGTGTTCATCACCATGTTAGTGATATTGACATTTTCCAGGTTGGTCATGGTCTTGCCGCGGGCATGGCGGATGGTCTGACCGACCTCGAAATCTTCGAAGTAGTTGTCGCGGCTCGTCAATCGCGCGATGGATTGCTTGTCCATGCTCAACCCCCCTTCTTGATTTTTTCGCCGCCCATCTGGCCTTTCCAGATGGCGAGGTTCGAACGACGGAACTCGATGACTTTGTTGCCGTGCTGGTTGAAGCCTTCGTTGAACCAGGTGACCACGCCGCGGCCCTCGCTGGATTCGGACTCGCGCTTGGCCTCGGTCACCGACACGGCGGTCAGCGTGTCGCCGGGATAGACGGGCTCGAGATAGTTGAGGTCGTAAACCCCCAGGAACGGGCCGCCGAGACCTTCTGAGCAGATCTCCACCGACAGGCCCAGGATGATGTTGAACACGAGCTGCGGGTTGACCACGATATCGGGGTGGCCATGTGCCTTGGCGTACTCGCGATTGAAGTACAGCGGGTTGTAGGCCAGCGTCAGGTGCGCAAATTGAATGGCGTCGCTCTCCGTGATGGTGCGGCCCCAGTGGTGGTGGATGGTCTCGCCGACCTCAAACGCGTGGTAGCCTTGGCCGCGCTTGCGCAGCACGGCAGACTCCAGCATCTCCTCGAATTCACTCATGGTCTTCCTCTGTCGCCTTTTTACTTATGCCAAATTGTTTGAGTACTTCGTCGTTGTGCTCACCGAGTTTCGGTGGCCGCCGATAGAACCCTGCAGGGGTTTCGGTGTAGCGGAACGGGGTGCTCACGATCGACACCTCGGGGTTGTCGCCCGGCAGTTGAAAGGTGGTGATCATGTCTCGCGCTCTGACGTGCGGATCGTTGTAGATGTCTTCTGCGGTGTTGACCGGGCCGATGGGTACCTCGCCACCGATGGTATCCATGATCTCTCGCCGGGTGAGGGTGGACGTCCAATTGATGATGCGTGCATCTATATATTCGCGATGGTTGTTGCGCTTGAAGGTGTTGGCCGCGCGCTCATCGTCCAACAGATCGTCCGCACCCATCGCTAGGCAGAGCGCCTTCCAGTGCTTAGGCCCTGGTGCCGCGATGGCGATACCGCCATCTTTAGTCGGGTAGATGCCGAAGGGCATGAGGTAGGGGTGGTGTTGACCGCGCGGCCCTAAGGTGTGTTGGTCATAGCCGTAGTTGACGACCACGGTCTCAGCGAACTGCAGCATCACGTCATACATGCCGAGGTCCATGAACTGGCCCTGGCCGGTCGTGCGAGCGTGCAGCACGCCGCTCACGAGCCCCAGCGCCATAAGGGTGCCGGGATAGATGTCCCCCACGCTCACGCCGCTCGGGTAGCCCCCGTCCCCGGCCCGCCCGGTGATGTGGGCCAGGCCGCCCATGGATTGCGCCACGATGTCGTAGGCGGGCCATTGGGCGTAGGGTGATTCGCCGGTGCGCGGGTCGCCGAAGCCGCGGATGCAGGCGTAGACGATCGCCGGGTTGCGCTGCCTGATCACATCGTAGCCGACGCCGAGTTTGTCCATCACGCCGGCGCGCATGTTCTCGATGATCGCGTCGGCTTGCTCGCAGAGTTGGAGCAGAGTTTCGCAATCGTCCGGGTTTTTCAGATCGAGCATCACGCTGCGCTTGTTGCGATTTATCGACGCGAAGTAGCCGCCGAAGTCGACGGCCGCAGGTGTCTCGGCGCCGACGTTGGCGTAGTCGGGGGGCAGCGGCGGCCCGCTGCGAGAGGGATCGCCGCCGGGCGGTTCAACTTTAATCACGTCCGCCCCAAGATCGGCCAGCATCGCGGCGCCGTAAGGGCCTGCCAGGTTCATGGAGCAGTCGATAATAGTCACGCCTTGCAGCGGACCGTTGGCTTGCTGGGCGGCGGTTACGTCGCTCACTGGATGTCTCCCCGGGAATTGTTGGTCATCAAACCAATAAGATATTTGTTTGTCAACCAATAATTATGATAGGGTCCTGGTGTGGAAACCTGGACATGCCTTTGGGCGTGATGGATAAAGTGCAGATAGATACAGGTGAGCTGCGCGTGGCCAAGGCGTCGGCCAGCGATGCCAAGCGACGTACGCAGGAAGAGCGCAAGGCGGAATCCGAGCGGCGGATCATTCGTGCCGCGGTGGAGTTGTTCGCGAAACAGGGTTATCTGAAGACCACGCTGATCGAAGTGGGTAGAGCGGCCGGTTACACCGGCGGGCTGGTCAGCCACCGCTTTGGCTCCAAAGAGGGACTGCTCAACGCGGTGATCGACAATGCCGGTACGCGTTTCTTTGAAGATCAGCTGCGGCCCGCGATAGAAGGTGAGCATATACAGAGTGCGCAACAGGCCTTGCGCAACTACATCTCCACCTATTTTGAAGAAGTGTTTGTGCGCGAAAGCCACATCCGTGCACTCTATGTGATCATGGGGGAGGGGCTCGGATCGGTGCCCGAGGTGCGGCCAAAGATCGCGCAGCTCAACCGCGGCATGCGCCAGCGCTTGGGCGACATCGTGCGGCGCGGTATCGACTCAGGAGAATTCGGCGCTAACGTCGACCCGGACGCTGCTGCCGTTTTGATCGTAGGATTGTTACGCGGGGTGGTCATGCAGTACCTGGCCGACCCGCGCGCTTTCAAGAAAAAGACCGTTTTGCCCATGCTGCAGAATTCTGCGGTGGCGGGGCTGCGTTAGGAGATTTTGATGAGCGAATATATGACCGAAGAGCGCCAGATGATGCAGGAATCTGCGCGCGAGTTTACCGCGAAAGAGATTCTGCCGGTGGCCAACGAGCTCGATCCGGTGCAGGGGGATATCCCCATGGAGCTGCGCCGCAAGATGGGCGAGATGGGTTACTTCGGCATCCGCATCGCGCAGGACCATGGGGGCCTGGGCCTGGGGGTTTTCGAATATGCGATGATCACCGAGGAGATCGCGCGCGGCTGGATGAGCTGCGCCAGCATCATCGCCCGCTCGGGTAGCATGATGCACATGGTCAACTGGCCGCTGGAGAAGCGTATCGAACTGACCCAGAAGGCCGCGATCGGCGAGTATCTGCATGCCGGGGCGCTGTCCGAGCCGGACGCCGGTTCAGACCTCTACGGCAGCATTAAAACCCGCGCGGTGCTCGATGGCGATGAATGGGTGATCACCGGCAACAAGTACTGGTGTACGTTTGCGGACGGGGCCGATGTGATCAACGCGCTGTGCCGGGTGGAAGGTTTGTCCGGGCGTAACATTCGCAGCATCGCGGTGGAAAAGCCGGCCGGAGAGTTACCGGGGAACTGTTCCGGGGCGCCGATTCCGAAGATCGGCTATTTCGGCTGGAAAACCTGGGAGCTGCGGTTCGAAGGGGTGCGGGTGCCGAAAGAGAATATCGTTGGCCCGATCCCGGGTGAGGAGCGACCCGCCGCGGAGTCCAGGGGCGGTGGCAGTCGTCGGCTGGCGGCACTGTCGGTCCCGCGTGTGCATACGGCCGCGCGTTCGATCGGCCTCGCGCGCGGCGCGCTGGAGGACGCCATGGCCTACTCCCAGGAGCGTGTCCAATTCGGGCAACCGATCTCCGAATTTCAGGAAACCCGCTTCAAGCTTGCGCGCATGGCGTCCGAGATCGAGGCGGCCCGCCAGCTCATGTATCACGTCGCTTCCGAGATCGACGCGGGACGTGGTTCGGACAAAGACGCGTCCATGATCAAGTGGTATGCCAGCGAGATGGCCGAGCGGGTGATGTCGGATGCGCTGCAGATTTTCGGCGGCGCGGGGTATACCAAACTGCACGCCATCGAGCGCTACTGGCGCGATGCGCGCTTGACCAAGATATTTGAAGGCACATCGGAGATACAACTGCGCATCATCTCCGATCACATGCTGGGCAAACCCCAGAGTCGCTCCCAGGCCTGAGGCCGACAGCGCCGATGCCGCAGCACCCGCCGGGTCTCGTGGCCCGGCGCAGGGGTGGACACGATCCGGCCGATGCTAAAACGCGGCATGCGAGATCTCCGGCGTGCGTGGGGGCATCGGCTTACAGACACCTCGATCACAGCCAGGCACGGTAAACCCTCGATCACCCATGAGGGTTGTGATGGCCAACCAGCGCAAAACCAATCAGCGCAAAACCAATCAGCGCAAAATCAATCGGCGCAAAACACCGCGCAACAAGAGCAACAAGCGGCGCAATCGTGCGCGGAGCCAGGCCGCGCTGTCCGCCCGCGGGAAACCACAAATGCAGATGGTGGATTTTGGCGACGGCGAAGTTCAGCCGGTGCGCGCGGTCTATGATCGCCAGAGCTTCATCGATCATATTCAGCGTGTGGAGGCCTACGCCAATGGGGCGAGCCTGGCAGACGTGCAGGCGGAGGTGCTGCCGGAACGTCTCAGAGACGAATCGGTGGCCGCATACGCCGGATCGATCAGCGACGCAACGCGGGGGCGCTCCGAGCTGGATCTGGCGCCCGGATGTTACGCGCTGACCATCGACATGGAGGATGGCGAGCTGGTCGCGATGTCGCCGCTGAAGTCGGACAAGGGTGCTTAGGCGGCCCAACGCCGGCACCACGTGAAAACCCCATCACCGGCGTGACCGGTGCTTGCCGGACATTGTGATATGGAGCCTTATCTAGGCGGCTTACGACCGGCGGGTCAACGAATCCCATTCGCTCAAATGTCATCATCGATGATGGGGCTGCTGTGGGTATTGATCACGATTGTGTGGCATTCGAGATCAAACCACTGGTCGAAGAGCTTCATGTTGCGCTTTTTTGGCCACAGAGATTCTTCCGTGTACCACCCTTCCAGCTCGTTTACGAACAGTGCGTCCAGGTTCAATTGAACCCACGATCTGAGCGCCTGAGGACTTTCGGCAACGTCCTCAGGGATGAGGTAGACGATACGTTCTTCGTTTGCTTCTTCCAGCGTGATGCCGGGGATATCGTCAGACGGATCGGCCTCGTTTATCCATCGAATTGCTGCTTCTTTGTACTTCAGGAGCAGTACGGCACGGTTGATCAATGTTGTTCCTCAGCGCATGTGTTTCTGTTTGCCATCGGCAGCGACGAGTAAGGCCGGTGCCTCAGTCCATCTGCTCGCGCAATGCCGAGAACGCGCTATTGGCGATGGCGAACGTCTCCTGCAGATCCTCTTGGCTGTGGGCCGCGGATATGAAGTGGTTGTGGTAGCCGAGCAGGTAAGCGCCACGGGCCACACATTCGTCGATCCATTGGAAATGGGTTTCGGTCGAAACATTGTTAAGACGATAGTAGGGCATGGCGGGAATACCCGAGGCGATCAGCTCAAAGCCCTGTTGCGCCGCGATGTTGACCAGACCCTCGTTGAGCGCGGTGCCGAACTGCGTCATGTGTTCGGTGGCGGCTCCGTCTTGCAGTGCCTCGAGGGTGGCCTTGGCGGCGGCCATAGGGGCTGCGTTGAAGAACTGGGTGCCGGTGTAGAAGACGTCGGTGGCGGCCTGCTTGAGCGCGTCGCTGCCGACCAACGCAGAGATGGGATAGCCATTGCCCAGGGCTTTGCCAAAACAGACCATGTCGGGGGTGAAGCCATAGCTCAGGTGCGCACCCTTGGGATGCACGCGAAACCCGCTGCGGACTTCATCGATGATCAGCACGATGCCGTGTTTGCGACACAGCTGCTCGATACGCGCCCAGTAGCCGTCGGCGGGGAGGGTGTTGTCGCGCATGACCGGGTGGTCGTAGGGTGACGAAATGAAACAGGCGATGTCCCCAGGGTAGGCGCTGATCTGATCTTCGAAGGCGCTGGCGTCATTCCAGGGGACCTGCAGGACGTGGGCGGCGTCTTCGCGGATGGTGCCGGTGTTGGTGCGTGGGTCGTCCGTCGTGGCCATCATCCAAGGCACCACGCCATGATAGCCGTCCTCAACTTTTACAATCTTGTTGCGTCCGGTGGCGGCGCGTGCGATGCGTACAGCGAGTCCGGTACTGTCGCCGCCATTCTTGCCGAATAGGGCCCACTCCGCGCTGTCCACCATATCGACGATGGTCTCGGCCAACTCCACCATCACCGGGGCTGCGAGGCTGACCGTGTTGCCTTCTCGATACTGCGCCTGGGCGGCTGCGTCTACTTCCGGATGGTTATAACCGAGGATCATCGGTCCATAGGCACACATGAAATCTATATAGCGATTGCCATCGACGTCCCAGAAGTGAGCACCCTCGCTGCGAGAGAAGAATCGTGGTGCGCGGCGATGGTTGGTGCCGGCGTAGTGGCCGTAGATGCCGCCTGGAATGACAGACTTGGCGCGTTTGAACAGAGCTTCGGAGTGACTGTTATCGTACGTCTGCATGGCGTGGTTCCCCGTGTCCTTCCGTTTTGTTACCACAGTCTATATGAGTTGGTCGCTCGATGCCGGAGCTCCGGCTAGGTTTGTTTCCTGACGAAAGCGGCGTAGAGTGTTTTGCAAAACTGGCCTGGAGCACCGATCAAATGGACCTTGTCTATCCTAACGAAACCAAGCTCTTTCGTATCGCAATGGTGTTTGCAGTATTGTTATGGCTGCTCATAATTGTCGGCACCTTTGGCGTGGCGCTACTATACATCGGCCTGTTTGCCATCTTTGCAATCTTTGTTCAATCCGGGTTTATCTCCCACATCAAGGGCAACGGCATAGAAATCACCGAGCAACAATACCCGGATCTGCATCAGGCGTTGCTCGAGTGCTGTGACAAAGTTGGCTTGGAGGAAGTGCCGCAGATGTATCTTTTGCGCACGGACTTTTTCAATGCCTTGGCCACGCGCTTCCTGCGGCGCCACTACGTGGTCCTCTTTACCGACGTGGTGGATGCGCTGCAAGAAGAACCCCGAGGCGGTGCGTTTTTACATTGGCCACGAGTTGGGTCATATCCACCGCAATCACATTCGTTGGGGCTGGGTGCTGGCGCCGGTGACCTGGCTGCCGGTACTCGGCAGCGCCTACCGACGCGCGGAAGAATATACCTGCGACCGCTACGGCAATGCGTGCTGCGAGCGCGAGTCGGCGGCGGTGGCGGCGATGGCGACCATCGTGGCCGGAGATACCCGCTGGCGGGATATCGACGTGGCGGCGTACCTGCGGCAGGTCGATGGGACGGGTGGTTTCTTCATGTCGCTTAACGAACTGACCGGCGATTATCCCTGGTTGTGTAAGCGGATGGCCTGGGTGCTGGCCTTGCGACAAGGCAGCGAACCCCAGTTTCCGCGTCGCAGTCGGCGCGCCTGGGTGCTGTCGCTGTTTGTGCCCAGTGTGCCCGGTGGTTTCGGCGGCGCGATCGTGCTGATCGCGATCATCGGTATCATCGCCGCGGTGGCATTGCCGGCGTATCAAGAATACGTCGCCACGGCGGAGTTGGCCGCGCAGCAGGCTGCGGAACAGTTGAGCCAGAGTGCCCGTGGGGCGGCGGTGGAAGCGCCTGCTTCAGGCTATTGGGAGGCGGCAACCGTGGAGAATCTGGGTGGTATCGTACGCGAGACCGGCGCCATGCGCGCGGCGATCGAAGAGTACTACGCCGCCCAATCCGCATTGCCCACGGATTTGACCGAACTGGGCTGGACCCAATCTGTCGTGCCAGCACAGAACGGTGGCATACCGCTGGCGGTGTATCAGGGCGGCGTCATCGGCGCAGGTATTGATGCGGAGCAGAATGCGTATCTGGTCATCGAGCCGGCGGTGAGTGATGAAGGGACGTTGAACTGGTTCTGTTATGGGCAGAATCTGCCCGCCGAGATTCTCCCGGAGCAGTGCCAGGAGTAGACCGCATCGGCCCTCTCTTCACCCTCTAGACCCTGGGCAAGCCTGCAGCCACAAAGCGGTGTACTGCTTGACCGGCGTGTGCCAGGCGTTGGGCTCTGGCGGCTGAGTTTAGATTCAAGTCGATGCCGGGTTGTGAGGAGCTGGAAAGCGCAAGCGTCTCCAGCAGGTGGCGTTGGTTCGCCTGTTACGACGCAAACTGTGCATCGGCCTGTGACCGATCCCCGTCGATGTGTTTGTCGGCACCCGGCTAACCGTGCTCGCGATCTCAGACTCAGCAGCAGGGCGAGTTGTTCGGCAGCTCAGCGGGTCCCGGCGTACCGCGCTCTTCGGTCTGGTGATGGGTGTAGAAACCCTCCCACATCACGCCGTCCGGATCGCTGGTCCAGCTCTTGTCCGATCGTGCGTAGCAGCAGGTGGTGGTGCCTTCCGCCAGATACGGCGCTTCGGCGTTCTGCATGCTGGTGAACAGCGTCGCCAACTCCGCATCGGATTCGACCTGGATGCCGGCGTGACCAAACCCGGCGGTGGCCGCATCGCCTGCTTCCAGCACAAAGTTGACCCGTGGGTCGTCCAGTAGCCACTTCGCATAGTCTTCCTTACGCACCGTTGGCGGGGCGGCAAACAGGGTGCTGTAGAATCCGACGGACTTCTCCAGATCGGTGACGTTAAAACTGATATGTAGTCGTTTCATCCTTCACTCCGTGTGGTTGGGTGGGGTTGTGCGGCATTTACAGAGACGTCGCAGGCGCCCGCACAGCAGTCTTCCAGGAGATAGCTGATCAGCGCACTCATGGCATTGAGGTTAGCTTTGTAGATCACGCTGCGACCCGCACGGCGTGAGGTCACCAGACCGTTCCACAACATTTCTTTCAGGTGAAATGACAAGCGCGACGGCGCGATGTCCAGGGTTCGGGCCAGCGCTCCGGCTGCCAGGCCACCTTCCTCGGGTACCTCGGCATGCGCTGCGACCAGGGTCTTAAAAATCTGCAGGCGGGTTTGCTGCGCCAGGGCGCTGAGCATTGCGACCGATTGATCTTCGTTTACTGTCATTCCAAACATGAACGCGATGATAGGGTAAATATTTCTATATTTCAATAATTATTGAATTATATTGAAACTATGCAGAATCCTGACCTGACCTGACCTGACCTGACCTGACCTGACCTGACCTGACCTGACCTGACCTGACCTGACCTGACCTGAC
>JBCCHL010000159.1:0-10631 GCA_039028775.1 Pseudomonadota bacterium
CAACAATTACATACCTGCGGCACATCGAGCGTGCGTCCATGAGGATTGGGCTATGCCTAACCGGCCTACTCCTGCTCAGCGCCTGCAGCGCGCCGACCGGCGGCGGTGCGGCAGACACGGCGCTCCGCCCCATCGAACCTGAGCGCAGCCTGGCGACCAGTGCCCAGGACTGTAACCCCGGCTACGCCTGTGCCGACCCGATTCCGGTGAAGATGGTGATCGTCACCATGTTCGAGATCGGCGCTGATGAAGGGGACCGTCCGGGCGAATTTCAGTTGTGGAAGGAACGCCTTGAGCTCGATACCCGCTTCGCGTTTCCCCACGGCCATCACGACCTCTACTTCAACCCGTCCCGGGGAATCCTCGGTATGGTCACCGGCGTTGGCACCCTGCACTCCGCAAGCGGCGTCATGGCATTGGGGCTCGATCAGCGCTTCGACCTGAGTCAAGCCTACTGGCTGATCGCCGGTATCGCCGGGATCGATCCCGAGGATGCCTCCTTGGGCTCGGCGGTCTGGTCCGCTTACCTGGTCGATGGCGACCTCGCCCACGAGATCGATCCACGGGAAATGCCCGCGCAATGGGAGGACGGCTATCTGCCGCGTCGCACCCGCACACCCTACGAACAACCCCGCCCAGAGGCGCGCGGTGAATTGCTGGTCACCAATCAGGGCCTGCGGGATTGGGCCTATGAACTCACCCGTCGCACACCGTTGCCGGACAATCCGCAACTGGCGGCAGCGCGCAGTGCCTATACCGAGCACCCCAACGCCCAACGCCCGCCGTTTGTCACGACCGGTGGCCACATCGCAGCCATGACGTTCTGGCATGGTGCTTTGCTGAACGACTGGGCCAATCGCTGGGTGCACTACTGGTCCGACGGTGCCACCGACTTTGTCACGTCGGCGATGGAAGACACCGGCACATTTCAAGCACTGACCTACCTGCACAATACCGGACGGGTCGACAAACACCGAGCGCTGGTACTGCGCGCCGGTAGCAATTACACGATGCCGCCACCGGGTGTGACGGCTGCAGAAAATCTGCTTGCGGAGAATCAGGGCTATAGCGGTATGACCGCCTCCCTTGAGGCGCTGTATGCAGTGGGTTCGGTAGTGGTGGACGAGATCACCGGCAACTGGACCCTATTCGCCGACCAGGTACCCGGTCGGGTCAAGGGCCACCAAGAGCCCGAACACCGTTAGGGATGATGTTATTGACAACTTGAAGAGAGTGTCAGGTACACCAAACGAACCGTTAAGAGTTCAAGAACGCCTGCAAAAGGCAAATCAAAAACCTATCAAGGGGGTATTGAGACCATGTTGACTAGACTGTTAGTCATTTCTGTTGCAACCCTGTGGGCTGCGATCAGTCCATCCGCGTTCGCCCAGGAAACCGCTGGCGACGATCAGATCGTCGAAGAAATTGTGGTGACCGGCGAACTGCGCAGCCAACCCGGTGAAAACGTGGAGTCCGTGCTCGGTTTCCAGAAATCACTCCTGGAACTGCCGCGTTCGGCATCCACCGTTTCGTTTGAGCAGATCGAACGCTTCAACATCAAAGACATCGACGAGCTGGTCGCCCTGGCACCCGGCTCGTTCACCCAGTCTTTCTTCGGCGTTGCCGGAGCGTTGGATGTTCGCGGTACGCCTGGCGAAACCTATTTCCGCGGCATTCGCCGTCTGGACAACCCAGGTAACTACCCGACGCCTATTGGTGCAGCTGACCGTATCGACATTGTCCGCGGACCCGCTTCGCCGATCTCTGGGCCGTCAAAAATTGGTGGCTACCTGAACTTTGAGCCCAAGTCTGCACGCGCCGACGGAGGCCAGTACCTATCGGAAAACGAAGGCGAAATCTCCTACACCGGCGGGAGCTGGGATAAGAGTATCCTCAGCGCTGAGGTCGGGGGTCCGGGCCAGATTGCCGGGCGCGACTTTGGTTTCTACATCTACGGTGAGATCGAAGACTCCGGTTCGTACTACGACAACTCCTCCACCGAGCAGACCCTGCTGCAGGCTTCGTTCGATATGGACGTCTCCGACCAGCTGCGTTTCCAGTGGGGAGGCATGTACCACGATTTCAAAGGTAACCAAGTGGCCGGCTGGAACCGTCTTACCCAGGATCTCATCGACGACGGCACCTACATCACGGGTTCTCCGACCGCATTGGACACCAACGGTGATGGTTCGATCTCTCATGATGAATACAACGCGCAGCTATCGAGCCCATTCATTCTGCTGGCGGGTTTCTCCGACCTCTCCGTGACAGGGGTACTCGGCGGACTGACCCCCGCCCAGCAAACCAATCTGGCGCTGGTGAATCCAGGTGTCGCCCAACTCGACGGCGATCAAGTGCTGGTTGCACCCGACGACACGCTGGAAAACGAGTCGATCGTTTTGTACTTCGACACAATCTATACGCTGGATAGCGGCATTCAGGTCAAAAACCAGTTCTACTATGAGGAATACGACAACCTCAACGAGAACGCCTACGGCTTCTCCCAGTTCCACGACACCTGGGTGATCGAGAATAAGTTGGTGATCTCAGCTACCCATGAAACAGACGCGATGGACTTCTCCTGGCAGCTCTCGCCGTCGATCCGCCACACCGATTTCGAACACGGCGATGACTTCATCAACGAGTATTTCGACCGTCGCGACCTGACCGGTCCATCCACCGCACTTGACCGCCGTCTGCTGTCGACACGCAGCGGTACCGACTACTCGACATACCACGTGGGCGACTACACCGACCTCGGGATCGCAGCGCTGGTCAACCTCGACTTCGAGATGGGTCTGGATATGACCTTCGGCGTGCGGTATGACACTATCGACGTCGAAGCAAAGAGCCGTGACGACCTGTTGCTGTTCCCCTCCAATGGTGGCGTACCCGTCACCGAAGACGACACCGTGGACGGCGTCTCCTGGACTGCGAGCATCAGCTACCAGACTCCGATCGGTCTGATTCCCTACGTCACCGCATCTGAGCAATCGACCTTGATCGCGGGCCAAGGAGCGGAACTCGACGCCGGTGACATTGCCGGCGACGCCGTGTTCGATACCTCTGAGCTATTCGAGTTTGGTATCAAAGGCAGCTACCTGGAGAACCGCCTCTACTTCGCACTGTCTTTCTATGAACAAGAGCGTACCGATCGTTCCGCTCAGTCGATTGTCACCAACCAGGTGACCAACACCGAAGGTCTGGAATTCGAGACTCGCTGGCAGGTGACCGACCGCTTCCTCGCCACGTTTGGCTACTCGAAGATCGAAGTGATCAACTTGGCCACCGAATCCGCCGGTAACCGCTTCAGCTTCATCGGCAACGATGATCTGCCTTTGGTACCCGGTGAACTGCTCTACGGTGGGGCACCGATCGGTTTGGTGTTCACCAACGATCCGCGTCGTGCGGGGATGCCGGAGAACATCTTCTCGGTTACCGGAACCTACGACTTCAGCGACAATTTTGCCGCGCACTTCAGCATTATTGATGCCGAAGAGGTCGATTCGGGCCTGTCCGGCGCGGTAGAGCTGCCTGGCTACACGCTGCTCAACATCGGTGCGGTGTACTACACCGAGGACTGGCAGTTCAGCGTGAACCTCAAAAACATCACCGACGAAGAGTACTTCCGTTCGAACTTCCCGAACCTGTTCGGTAGCACCATCGTGTTACCGGAACTGCCGAGAAACTTCACGGCAACGCTCAAGTACGTCTTCTAAAAGTGAAGTCGATGCTATTGAAGGCTTCTACATGAAGCTTCGCTTTGTAGCCCTAAGCGCCATGCTGGTCTCCAGCATGGCGTTTTCGTATGGCTTGCAGGCAAAGTCCCCCAACCGGGTCAAAGTGGTGGTGGTCACCATGTTTGAAGACGGCCAACCCCAGGGTGACTTTCCCGGCGAGCTGCAGTACTGGGTCGAGCGTTTTCCGCTACCCGAGATCCTCGACTTTCCAGCCGGCCCTTTCCCGCTTTTTTCCAACCCGCGCGGCGACGTGTTGGCGATCTGTGTGGGCGGCGGAATCGCCAATGCGACCGCCAGCATTATGGCGTTGGGTTTCGACCCCCGCTTCGATCTGCGCCACAGCTATTGGCTGATCGCCGGCATTGCGGGCGGCGATCCCGCCGATACGTCTCTGGGCAGTGCGGTGTGGGCGCGCCATGTGGTCGATGGGGATCTGCTCTACGAGATCGATGCTCGCGAGATTCCCTCTGCCTGGCCGTATGGCATAATCCCGCTCGGTGGCACGGCCCCAGCCGATGAACCCACCGACATCCAGACCGGCTGGACCCTGGATACGATTCACTTCGCTTTGAACCACAAGCTTGCCGGTTGGGCCTATGCGCATAGTGCGCACCTCAAACTGAAGGACACGCCGCAACTGGCCGCCTTTCGGCAACAGTTTACCCAACACAAGGCCGCCCGCCTGCCACCACGCGTACAGATGGGAGACACCCTGTCATCGAGCACTTACTGGCACGGCAACCTACTCAACGGCTGGGCCAACGACTGGGTTGCCCTATACGCCGGCGAACAGGCCAATTTTGTCACGTCCAACATGGAAGACAGCGGTACGTTGACGGCACTCGAGCGCCTGCAGCGCCTGCACAAGGTGGACATGGCGCGGGTCATGGTGTTGCGCACGGTAAGCAACTACACTGCGCCCCCAAACGGTAAAACCGCCGCATGGAGCACCACCGCGCCTTACCCGAACGAGGGCGAGCCCGCACTCGACAGCGCCTACGTCGTCGGTGCTCACATCATTAACAAGATTCTCGACAACTGGTCTCTATACGCAGATGAAGTGCCTTCTCTCTAAGACCCTCGCCACCATCGTGTTTGCGCTGGTGAGCTTTACACCGCTCCCGGCACTGGCGCAATCGATGGATGCCTGGTTTGCACAGTTCAAGAACGAAGCCGATGACGAGCGCCTCTACAGATTCCTCTATGCGCTACCCAAGGGGGGCGATCTGCACATCCATTTGAGCGGATCGATCCATCCGGAATGGTTGTACGACGAAGCACTGAAGGCACAAGACCGGGGCTATCGCTACTTCACCAAGACGCGGATCAACAACTGCCGCTTCGGCAGCAACGAATACGGCGGCGCGCCGTATCTGCTGCTGTTCCGTACCATCCCGGAAGTGGCCTGGAACAAGCTCGATGAGTGCGAGCGGGGCGAGTACACCGCCATGGCCGAACTGAGCCCGCAACAGAAACAGCAATGGCACGACGCGCTGCGCCTGGATCAACCGTTCGAAGGCCGCGCCGAGTTCTTTGAGGCCCACTGGCCGCGCCTGGGTGGCTTGTTATCGGATCCGCACATCATGGCCGAGACTATCTTCCTCAACATGCAGGCGTTCGGCGCTGAGGGGGTACGTTATATCGAAGGACAGATTCCGATCTATGGTTTCATTCAACCGGACGGCACCCCGATCTCCGTCGATGAGGTGCTCGACATCTACCGTGCGCGCATTAGCCAGGACGACGCCAAGGCGACCGGGGTGGAGATCCGCTTTCAGGTTGCGATCTTACGCTTTATGCCCTACGCCGAAGACGCGCTGCGCCGCGCGTATCAACTGGTTGCGGCCAACGAGGATCTGGTGGCGATCAACATGGTCGGCCGCGAGGACAACGACAAGGGTTATCCCCTGCGCTTTCTGCCGGTGATGCGGGAGATGCGCCGCACGCTGCCCGGGGTGAACCTGTCGATCCATGCGGGTGAAGTGGATGAGCCCAACCAGCACATCCGCGACACTCTGTTGCTCGGCGCCAAGCGCATCGGCCACGGCGTCAACCTGATTACCGACCCAGATACGATGCTGTTGATGCGGCATAACCAATTTATGGTGGAGGTCAACCTGGTCTCCAACCTGCTGCTCGAATACGTGCGCGATTATTCAGAGCACCCCTTCCCGGAGTATCTGCGCACGGGCATCCCGGTCGCACTGTCCACCGACGATCGCGGCATGTGGGATTCAACCATGACCGACGAATTTTTTGTGGCGGTCAAAGAGTTTAATCTCAGCTTCATCGAGATCGAGATGCTTCTGCACAATTCTCTGCACTACGCTTTTGTAGAAGAAGACGTGAAGCAACAGATGCTGGCGGACCTCGACACCGAACTTACGCGCTTCAAGCGCAGTATGCGGCGCAACCCGGAGCGCGCGCTGGACAAAGTCACACCCATCTACCGCGGCTTCATCTGCCGCCGTTACGCGCTATGTGGAACCGCGCCATGAACGATGCGTCGCTGGACATGTTACGGCGCCTGCCTAAGGCCGAGCTGCATCTGCACATCGAGGGTAGCCTCACGCCCCAGCGCCTGTTCGCCCTGGCGGCCAAGAACGGCGTGACGCTGGAGTATGAAAGCGAGGCAGCACTGGCCGCCGCTTACGACTTCAACAACCTGCAGGAGTTTCTGGACCTCTACTACCTGGGCATGAACGTCCTGCAGGACGAAGAGGACTTCTATCTACTGACCAAGGACTATCTCGATGTCTGCCGCACGCAAAACATCCGCTACGTCGAGATCGGCTTCGATCCCCAGGGCCACACCGAGCGAGGTATCGCGTTTGCGACCGCCTACCACGGCATCCACAACGCCCTGCGCGATGCCCAGCGCGAGTGGGGCCTGGAAAGCGGCCTGATGCTCAATATTCTGCGCCATCTGCCCCAGGACCATGCGCTGGCGACCATCGACGAGGCGGTGGCTGCCGGGGCGGAGATCATCGCCATTGGCCTCGACAGCAGCGAAGCGCCGTTCCCGCCGCAACTGTTCGTCGACGCCTTCGCCAAAGCCCGCGCCCTGGGTTGGCACTGTGTCGCCCACGCCGGCGAAGAAGGTCCACCCGCTTTTGTCTGGTCCGCGCTTAAAGATTTGCAGGTCGAGCGCGTCGATCACGGTGTGCGCAGCGAGGAAGACCCCGCACTCCTCGCCACCCTCGCGCAGCGACAGATCCCGCTGACCGTCTGCCCTCTGTCCAACGTGCGTCTGGCGGTGGTCGATCACATGCGCGACCACAACATCCTGCGTTTGCTGGACGCCGGTCTGCTGGTGACCGTAAACTCCGACGACCCCGCCTACTTTGGCGGCTTCTTAGAAGAGAACTTTGTCGCGCTGGCTGACAACCTTGATATGAGTGATGCCCAGATGGTGCAACTCGTGCGCAACGGCTTTAGCGCCAGCTTTGCCGCAGCACCCGACAAGGCCAGGTGGCTCGCACAGATCGATAGCATCGCCTGAACGCCGAGGGGTCTATGTCAGCACAGCCCGCGATCGAAAAAGTGTACGTTTTCCCCCACAGCGTGGGTGAGGTGTATGCCGCCTGGGTCTCATCCGCCACGGTGATTGCACCCGCCACGCGCATGGAAGTGCGCGCGGAGGTGGGCGGCCCCTATCGACTCTATATGGACATCGGCGATGACGAGATCTATTGCGCCGGAACCTTCAGCGTGGTCGAGCCACAAACCAGGATCGTCTACACCTGGCAGTGGCAGGGCGAGGATGAGCGCACCACCATCACCGTGGGGTTTGCCGAACACCCCGATGGATGCGCGGTCGCGCTGCACCACGACGGTTTCCAAACTGCGGCCTCCCACGCGCGTCACGCCCAGGGGTGGGAGCGCTACGCGGCAGGGTTTGCCGCCCACCTGCAGGGGTAAACCTGCGCGAATTTCTTGCATTCAGGCCGGTTTATGGTCCAATGGCCAATCGCGAACGAGCCGCTCGGCACCTGCCCGTGTGACTCACTCGGCCATTCCCATCTACCAAAGGTCGTCATCAAGTGGACGAAAAGATCTACATTTCAGCCGATGAACTGCTCCGCGACTCTTTTGAGCTGGGCCTGCGCGTCCTGCAGAGCGGGTTTCGCCCGAACTTCATCGTCGCCGTCTGGCGCGGGGGTACGCCGGTGGGGATCGCAGTGCAGGAGCTGATGAGCTATGCCGGTGTGGAGAGCGATCACATCGCAATCCGCACCTCCTATTACCAGGGCATCGACAAGACCGCTCAGCAGGTCCAGGTGCACAATCTCGGCTACTTGATCGAGAATCTGGACCACGACGATTCGCTGCTCATCATCGACGATGTCTTTGATCGCGGCCGTTCTATCGAAGCCATCCTGGCTGAGCTCAAGCGCGTCTGCCGCCGCAATATGCCGGACAACATCAAGATTGCCACCGTGTGGTACAAGCCGTCCAAAAACGTTACCCAGATCCAGCCGGACTACTTTGTGCACGAAACTGCGCAATGGCTGGTGTTCCCGCATGAACTGGACGGCCTGACCCCGGACGAGGTGGCCGACAACAAAATGTCGATCGCCGATCTGGTGCTGGCCGCTGGTGCGATCGACGCGCCTCAGGAAGCCAACGGCTGACCGTTCAGTTCGGCAGATACGGCTCGATGATCGCGTAGATGTCCGGACGGTGCGTCGCGATCTCAGCGTTGCTCAACCCTTCCAGGGACGTCGGAAACTTCAACCAACGATCGGTCTCGTGCAAGAAGTAGTCCGGCGCCAGCGCCGTTTCGTTGCGTGACGGCTTGTAGTATGGCACCGCGATCTTAACCTCCCGTGGCATGTTCAGCCGCAACTTGCTGCGCAGCGCGCTCAGGATGGCTTCGATGGAACGGCCGGTGTCGAACACATCATCGACAATCAACAACGAATCGTCGTAGGTCAGGTTCTTGATCAGATAACTGAGGCCATACACCGCCACCTCGCGCGCGCGATTATCGATGCCGTGATAGGAACTGGTGCGGATGGCGATGTGATCGGTCGCACAGCCCCGGGCGGCAAAGTACTCCTGTACCGCAAGGCCAATCGGTGTCCCTCCCCGCCATACCGCCACAATGCAGGTTGGCCGCAGGCCTTCGTCATACGCCTGGGCCGCGAGCGTAAAACTGTCGTCCAGCAGCTGCTGGGCATCGAGGTAAAGCTTGTTGTCCGGCAACGCCACGCCACTCTCCACGTTGGCAGAGCATCATTGTAGTGCAACTGCCATCCTCCGTGGGAAGATGCACAGGGAAGATGCACCGATCTATGCGTGCGCATATTCTTTCACTGCCTTCTGCCAGCAGGGATTTCGAGCGGCGGAACGGTTACATCGACGAGGGGTGAGCGCAGACGCATGTCATGCGCTCGTAGGGACAGCGCAAGCGAATCAGTTGGTCCGCATTGGCAGCGCCAGCCTGTTACGGATGCAAACAAGCCCCAACAATCCGCCCAGTAGCAACAGCATTGTGCTGGGCTCAGAGACCGCCGTCACGTAACGCCAAGTCCCAGGATTGAGTTCAACAATCGCACTCTGGGAGTAAAAGTCTGGTCTAGCTTGGATCACTTGCCCACGATCCCCGCCGAAGCTAGGTCGGCTGTCCGAGACGATGAGATTTAGACCTGAGCTGCTCACCTGGGCAAGCACACTCCACGCAGTGATCGCGCCCATCGCGTCGGTAGAGAACAAAAACAGACTGGAGGTAGCAGTCGATTGATCGATCTGCTGCACGCCATCTTCAAACAGGAACGCAGTAGGTGTAATGGCGGCCAGAGTCAGGTTCGCCCCTAGCACCGTCGGCAGATCCAGGGTCACGCGAACAGAATCGCTGGTCGTGTAGAGGTCCGGGGGCGTGCCCTGCGCGGAGACGCTGGTGAAATTGTTGCCCTGATAGGTCAGCAACACGGCATGAGCAGCACCACTTAACAACGTCAGCAGCAAACCAAACGTTGCGAATAGCGTTGCACGCGGAACGCGTTGCCAAGCGGTTGATATAAGTCGATTCAGATACACCACACTTACTCCTGGTACGGGTTTAAGCCCCTGATTGGCCAGGTATCTTGCGCGTCGTTTGAGAGGAATACCTGCCAAAAAAGTACAATTTTCCTCCAATTTATGTCCAATCACGCGGCAAGCTTGGGCCAGACTAAGGTCTCTGTGACCGGACGGGCGAGCCGCTCGCCTGGGTGCCACACAACCATCGTGCTGGGCGTATTGCTCGCCATGCAGGTGCAACCGGTTGAGCAGCCATGACATGGCCGAGGAATTCTTTGGAAGACACACCTATAGAGACCAGAACCCACGCAAACCCATCGCGCCGCAACGGCCGCGCCGCCTATAATGGGGCGATGGAAAAACACTTCGCGAGCGAGGCGCAGACCATTCTCGACGGCTTCCGGCTCGGCACTCAGATTTATGCCAGCGGGTTTCGGCCGTCGTTTATCGTGGGTGTCTGGCGCGGCGGTGCCAGCGTGGGCATTGTGGTACAGGAGTGCCTGGCCACATTTGGGGTCGAGACCGATCACATCGCACTGCGCACCTCTTACCAGAGCCGCGAAGAATACGAGAGCACCGCCCGCAGCGGGCGCGCGATACGCGTGCACGGCAAACAGTACCTGCTCGAAACCATGAACCGCGATGACCGCTTACTGATCGTAGACGATGTCTACAGTTCCGGGCGCCACACGCGCGCGGTGATCAGCGCGCTCGAGCAGGGCCTCAAACGTAATATGCCGGAGCAGGTGCGGGTAGCAAGTCTCTGGTACCGCAGCGACGAATCCGGCGAGCAGAATAAACCCGACTATTTTGTCCATGCGACCCAGGATTGGATTGTGCTGCCGTTTGAGGTCGCAAGCTTGAGCG
>JBCCHL010000160.1:0-10564 GCA_039028775.1 Pseudomonadota bacterium
CGTTTGCGCGCTCGTTCACCCCGCTCTTCGAACGCCTGTCCGATCACTATCTGGTCGAGACCTTTGGCCATGGGCGTGTGGCAGATCGGGTGGCCCTGCGCCTGGCGGTTGCGCCGAAGGATACGCATCGCTACGGCTACCGCCTCTGGGTGGATGAGGAAACGTCGCTGCTGCTGCGCTCGGAACTGGTCGATCACGATGGCCGGCGGCTGGAGATTTTTCAGTTCGCCAGCCTGCGTATCGGTCCCGGGGTGGACGCGGTCAGCCTGGAGCCCGGTAACGTCGAGGAAAGCATGGTCAGTCACCTGCAACTGGCACAGCAGAATAAGTTGATCATGCCGATGCCCACCGATGACATGATGCGCTGGGAAGCGCACTGGGTGCCCGCCGGCTTCAGCATGAGCGGTGAGGCGACCGGACAGGCGAAGCAGGCAGCGCGGCCTATGAATACGCTTATGTACAGCGATGGCCTGGCCAACTTCTCAATTTTTATCGAACCCATGCCGAGCGAAGGTGCTGCGGATATGACCTCGCAAAATGGCGCCACGTTGGCGCTCACCCACGCGCTCGCCCATGGCGAGAATCGCTACCTGGTCACACTGGTCGGTGAGATTCCCCTGGCGACCGCGCGCAAGATCGTACGCTCGCTGCAACCCCGACCGGCGTAGTTTGCAATTGCGGGTACCGCACGAACCCAGGTGCCAATTCGTCCGGTGTGCCCTGGGATTGCGATTGGCGGTAGCGCTACGCCGCAGGGCTTGAGCGGTCCGCTACACGCAGACCGCCGGTACAAACCAAACTGAAGGAAACGCTGTTTTGATGAAAAGAATGCCCCTCCCTCTGCTCTGTCTCATCGCGGGCATGATCCTGTGGTCTGCACGGGCCGGTGCTGCCGGCCTGCCGGATTTTACCGACCTGGTCGATGCCAATGCTCCGGCGGTGGTGAACATCAGCACAGTCGGTGAAAATCGGCGCAGCCGGCGTCGCAGCGATGACCTGGAAGACTTCTTTCGCTTCTTCGGACCGCCGGGTGAGCGTCGCGATAACCCGCGTTCCAGTCGACCCTCGCGCAGTCTCGGCAGCGGTTTTATCGTCAGCAAAGATGGGTACATCCTGACCAACAATCACGTGGTGGAAGGGGCCAGCGAGATCATCGTGCGTCTTTCGGATCGGCGCGAGCTGATCGCCGAACTGGTCGGCCGAGACGTGCGGTCGGATCTTGCGGTACTGAAGGTCAGCGCGGACGAAGAGCTGCCGACCGTCAGCATCGGGCGCTCGGAAGGGCTCAAGGTAGGGGCCTGGGTATTGGCGATCGGCTCACCGTTCGGCTTCGACTACTCGGTCACCGCCGGGATTGTCAGCGCCAAGGGCCGCAGCCTCCCCACCGCGCAGAACGAAAACTATGTGCCTTACATCCAGACAGATGTGGCGATCAATCCGGGTAACTCCGGCGGGCCGCTGTTCAATCTCGAGGGTGAGGTGATCGGTATCAACGCCCAGATCTACTCCAATAGCGGCGGTTTTATGGGTGTGTCGTTTGCCATACCCATCGATGTGGCGATGGAGGTGGCGGACCAGTTGCGCAGCGACGGACGGGTTTCGCGAGGTTGGCTGGGCGTGGTCATCCAGGATGTCCCGCGTGATCTGGCCGAAGGCTTCGGCTTGGATCGACCTTTTGGTGCGCTGGTGTCCGGGGTGTATCCGGATACGCCGGCGGCTGCGGGTGGGCTGCTTGAAGGTGATGTGATCACAAAATTTAATGGCCGCTCGATCGAGCGATCCTCCGAGTTACCGCATTACGTAGGCCGGGTGAAGGCGGGCAGTGTTGCCAAGGTAAACATCATGCGCG
Organism: Pseudomonadota bacterium; assembly: GCA_039028775.1. GTDB lineage: Bacteria > Pseudomonadota > Gammaproteobacteria > Pseudomonadales > Azotimanducaceae > UBA4421. Next base: position 1,850 of record JBCCHL010000160.1, read on the forward strand.
ATGGCCGTGCCAAGACCCTCGACATCAAGGTCGGAGAACTCGCCGACCTGCGCGAGGATGGCAGCCGCCCCTTGCTTGGTCAGACCAACGAAAATCGCCTGGGATTGGACGCCAAGGCGCTGTCTGAAGCAGAATTGGCGCGCCTGGATGGGCAGAACGGGGTGATGGTCACCGCCGTGAATGGTCCCGCTGAAGAGGCTGGGATAAGGGTCGGGGATGTGATCACCCGCCTCAATCATCGCGCGGTGGACAGTCCTGCGGCGTTGGATGAAATCGCGGCAGACTTGTCCGCCGGGCGCAGCGTCCCGGTGCTGGTTTTGCGCGAACGTAACCCATTGTTTCTGGCCCTGAAAGTACCCTAATCATAGACCGTTGAGCTTTCTCGGCGTGCGGGTATCAGCTAAACTCGCGCGCCGTGACAAACCATCCGAGCAGCGGTTAAGTGCCCAACATCGGCCAGATCAGAAATTTCTCCATCATCGCCCACATCGATCATGGTAAGTCGACCCTGGCCGACCGTTTTATCCAGATGTGCGGCGGGCTATCAGAGCGGGAGATGGCCGAGCAGGTGCTCGATTCGATGGATCTCGAGCGCGAACGCGGGATTACGATCAAGGCGCAATGCGTCACGCTGCACTACGAGCGTGACGGCGAAACCTTTCAACTGAACTTCATCGACACGCCGGGACATGTGGACTTCAGCTATGAGGTCTCCCGTTCGCTGTCCGCTTGCGAAGGTGCGCTGTTGGTCGTGGATGCCGCACAAGGGGTGGAGGCGCAGTCGGTCGCCAACTGTTATACGGCGATCGAACAGGGCCTGGAGGTCCTGCCGGTGCTGAACAAGATCGATCTGCCTCAGGCCGAACCAGAACGGGTGGCGGGTGAGATCGAGGACATCATCGGTCTCGACGTCACCGACATCCAGACCGTCAGCGCTAAGACCGGCCAGGGTGTGGACGAGCTGCTGGCGTATCTCGTCGACGCGATCCCCGCTCCCGAGGGAGATGCCGAAGCCGGTCTGCAGGCGTTGATTATCGACTCGTGGTTCGATAACTACCTCGGCGTGGTTTCGCTGGTACGGGTGGTGCAGGGCACTTTAAAGAAGGGTGACCGCATCATCGTCAAGTCCACCAGCAAGACCCACATCGTCGACGACCTCGGCCGTTTCACCCCCAAACGGCTGTCAGATACACAGCTCCATGCTGGGGAAGTGGGTTATGTCGTGGCTGGTATCAAAGACATACACGGCGCGCCGGTGGGTGACACGCTGGTGCACGCCAAAGCCGCAGAGGTCGAGCAGCTACCCGGTTTCGCGCGGGTCAAGCCTCAGGTGTTCGCAGGCTTGTTTCCCGTGTCGTCCGATGATTTCGAGAGCTTCCGCGAAGCCTTGGAAAAACTGGTTCTAAACGATGCGTCGTTGTTTTACGAGCCGGAGACCTCCGATGCGCTCGGTTTCGGCTTTCGTTGCGGCTTTCTCGGTATGCTGCACATGGAGATCGTGCAGGAGCGTCTTGAGCGTGAATATGGTCTGGACCTGATCACCTCTGCGCCGACCGTGGTATATGAGGTGGAAATGCCAGACGGCAGCATCGAACAGGTGGACAACCCATCGCGACTGCCCGCGAATCACAAAGAGATGCGCGAGCCGATCGCAGAGGTGAACATCTTGGTGCCCCAGGACTATGTGGGCAATGTGATGACCCTATGTGTCGAACGCCGCGGGGTGCAGAAGAACATGCAGTTCTCCCAAGGGCAGGTGAGCATGCATTGGGAGTTGCCGATGAACGAAGTGGTGATGGACTTCTTCGATCGATTGAAATCGGTCAGTCGAGGGTTTGCCTCGCTGGACTATTCGTTTGCCCGCTTTGAGGCCGCCAATTTGGTCAAGCTCGACATTCTGATCAATGGCGACAAAGTGGATGCGTTAGCAAGCATCGTGCATCGCGACCAGGCCCAGAGCCGCGGCCGCGCGCTGGCGGAGAAAATGAAAGAGCTGATCCCACGGCAGATGTTCGACGTGGCGGTGCAAGCGGCGATCGGCGGGCAGATCATCGCCAGACAGACCGTCAAAGCGCTGCGCAAGAACGTGACGGCCAAGTGTTACGGTGGGGACATCACGCGTAAGAAAAAGCTGCTGGAGAAGCAGAAAGAAGGCAAGAAGCGCATGAAGCAACTGGGCCGGGTGGAGATCCCCCAGGAGGCCTTCCTGGCGGCTTTGAAGGTCGAGCGGTGAACAGGCCTATCCCTCACAGGGCGCTGTTGTTGGACGTTTCCAGGGACGCTGCGTGGACATAGACCTACCCTATATCCTGTTCTGGGCGGTCCTTGCCTGTGGCCTGATCTGGTTGGCCGATTTGGTGTTGTTGCGCCGCCAGCGCCTTGCCGAAGATATCGATGCACCAGATCCGCTGCTGGTGGAATATGCCAAATCGTTCTTCCCGGTCCTGTTGCTGGTCCTTCTATTGCGCAGTTTTCTGGCCGAACCGTACCAGATTCCCTCAGAATCGATGGTGCCGACGCTCGAAGTAGGAGATTTTATCCTGGTCAACAAGTATGCGTATGGCCTGCGGTTGCCGGTGTTCGGCACCAAGATCCTGGATGTTGGCGAGCCGCAGCGTGGCGACGTCATGGTGTTTGTGCCGCCGAACGATCCGCGCTACTTCATCAAACGGGTGATCGGCATTCCGGGTGATCATGTCCGTTATGACAACAAAGCGCTAACGATCAACGGCGAGGCGGTCCCTTACCGTCTGGTTGGTGATGTGGTTGGCGGTACCCGACGCTTTCCCATGCGAGAATATGTAGAGACCATCGATGGGCGTGCGCACCGGATTCGTCGAACGACGCAATATGCGCAGCCGGACGAATGGCAGCTCGGGCCCGGACAATACCTGATGCTCGGCGACAACCGTGATCGCAGTGCAGACTCTCGGGAGTGGGGTTTGGCGAGCGAAGCGAATATTGTGGGTAAGGCGGTGGCCATCTGGCTGCATAAGGAGCCGGGTTGGGCTTGGCCCAATTTTGATCGCAATCAATGGATTGAGGGCGAAGTTGCAGCGATAAGTGAAACCGATGATTAGGACGGCATGAAGACACTATTGAATGTAGGCACCCGACAGCGCGGAATGGGCATGTGGGGCTGGCTGATGACCATTGCACTGATCGCTTCCAGCCTGACTGTGGTGCTGCGTCTCGGCCCGCATTACATCGACTTTCAGATGGTGGAAGGCGTGCTCGACCGTCTGGACCCCATCGAAGTGCACAAACGGATGTCCAAGAGCGACATCACCGAGCATTTTCAGAAGCAATTTCGGGTAGAAAATTTCCGCTACCCGGTCAAAGATCTGCTGAAGATAAACCGCGATCGTGATCAGACCGAGTTGAACATCAACTACGAGATCCGCGAGCCGTTGGTCTACAATATCGACGTCGTCCTGGTATTTTCCACCTCACGGACCTATCGCTGAAGCCGAGCGTAGACCCCCTCACGGCAAAACCCTGAGCCTGCGTGGCTACGTACGTCGATCGAGAAACGACGTGGTAAACTGCGGCGATCTCCAATTGAACGTCTGAGTCGCTGTTTCGACCAGGCGCGCGAATTTTCGAAAATGCACAATCCACCGTCTAGGAGCCTGTTGAAAAACTATTTAGGACTCAGTCAAGCTCACCGATTCTTGGGCAAGGCGCGTCTCGCGGCTCAGGTCGGGTACCTTTGCAAGAGGCCAATGCTGGGCAAGAGGCGCAACGCGGGCCAAGGATCGGAGCGTTTGACCCGCAGGGCGCGTCAGAGCTGCGTTTACGCTGCGTTGCCCGCTTTGCGAAGGTACCCGACCTGCGCGGCAGCGAGCGCCTTGCGGAAACGCAGCTCTGGCGCGCTGAGCCTCAAAATAGTTTTTCAACAGGCTCCTAATGTCCATCCCCAAAAATCTGCGTTTTATCATGCCTGATCTCGCTCGGCTGCAGGCCCAACTCGGCTACGAGTTCGCCACCCCGGGATTGCTCGAGCGCGCCCTGCGCCACAAAAGCGTTGGACGCGACAACAACGAACAACTCGAATTTCTTGGCGATGCGGTCCTGGGTTATCTAGTGGGTGCGCTGCTGTACGGCGCAGGTCGCGCTTTGGGTGAAGACGCCATGTCTCTGATGCGGGCGCACCTGGTGCGCGGCAGCGCGCTCGCCGAGCATGCGCGCGCGCTCGACTTGTCGCGGCATCTGCAACTCGGCGCAGGCGAACGCAAAAGCGGCGGCGCCCAGCGGGATTCTATCCTGGCCGATGCCTTTGAGGCGCTGGTTGGCGCCATCCATGAGGACGGCGGCATCGAGGCCTGTCGTCGATTTGTCACCGCGCGCTTTGCGCCCTTGATCGAGCAACTCGAGCCTGATCAGCTCAAAGATGCCAAAACCCGCCTGCAGGAATGGCTCCAGGGCCGGCGCTACACGCTGCCGCAGTATCGGGTGGAGGACACCAGCGGCGCCGATCATCAGCGGTCCTATAGCGTGTCGTGCAACGTGGTCGATCTAGAACTGTCGGTGCGGGCCACGGCCAGCTCCCGGCGCGGGGCTGAGCAAGCGGCGGCGGCGTTGATGTTGCAAGCGCTCAGCGGCGAAGAAGGATTTGCGGACGAGGTCTCGGACTCTCAGGTGGTAGAGCCGTGACGCAGCGCTGTGGATTTGTCGCGATCGTCGGGCGTCCGAATGTAGGCAAGTCGACCCTGCTCAATCACGTGCTGCGCCAGAAGATCAGCATCACGTCGCGCAAGCCCCAAACCACTCGCCACAATCTGACCGGGGTCGACACCGAGCAGGATCGCCAGGCGCTCTATATCGATACGCCCGGTCTGCATCGCAACGTCAACAAGGCGCTCAACAAGTATATGGTCAGCGCCGCGCTGGCTGCGCTCAAAGACGTCGATGTCATTGTTATGGTAGTGGAAGCTGGCCGTTGGCGGGAGGAAGATGATTGGGTGCTGGCGCAGGTTGCACGTTATGCGGTGCCGCGTATTGCGGTGCTCAACAAAGTCGACCTGCTAGCGCGCAAAGCGGATCTGTTACCCGAGATCGCGCAGCTCAGTGAGCGCGGGGTCTTCGATGAGATCATCCCGTTGAGCGCCCTGAAATCCGATGGTGTCGAGAGCTTGCGCGCGGAGGTGTTCAAGCGCTTGCCCGAGGGTGTGCATCATTTTGACGCCGACGATGTGACCGATCAGAGCATGCGCCACCTCGTGGAGGAGATCGTGCGCGAGAAACTCATGCGCCAGATCGGCGATGAGATTCCCCACAGTGCCGCAGTTGTGGTCGAGCGTTACGCGGAAGGTGCGGTGACCGAGATTCATGCCGACATCTACGTCGAGCGGGACAGTCAGAAACGCATAGTGATCGGCCAGCAGGGCAAGCGTTTGAAGTTGATCGGCAGCGAAGCCCGTACAGAGATTGAGACGCTGATCGACGGTAAGGTCATGTTGCACCTGTGGGTGAAAGTGCGCAAAGGCTGGACCAATGATCCCCGGCTGATGGCGCGGCTGGGATATCGCTAGCACATGGCAACCCAGCGTAGTCCGGCCCTTGTCCTGCACGTGCGACCCTATCGGGAGTCGAGCGCCCTGGTACAGTTTTTTACCCGTGACGTCGGCCGGGTGGTGGCGGTCATGCACGGGGTCCGCGGCGATAAGCGGCGCCACACCGTCCAACCCTTTATGGCCGGCGAGCTCATTCTGGTTGGGCGCGGGAGTCTGCAGACGGTCCGCACGTTTGATGTCACCGCACGCTTCGATCTTCGCGGCGATGCGCTCAGCGGCGGGTTTTACGTGTTGGAGCTTGTCACCAGAGTGGTGGACGAGCGGCAATCCGAAGCCCAGCTGTTCCATCTCCTGGTAGAGGTGCTGACCGACCTGCAGAGCATCGAAGTCAGCCGCGCGCTGAGCGCCCGCCTGCGTGTGTTCGAACACCAGCTGTTGATGTTGCTGGGCTTCAGTATCGACTTCTCTCGCGATGAGCAGGGTGCGCCGCTCATCGCCGCGGAACACTATCGCTTCGATGCCGAGCTGGGATTGCAACGCACTCATGCGGAACACGCGGAGGCGGTCTCCGGCCATCTATTGTTAGCGATCGGCGCGGCCAACTATGCGGAAGCCGGCGCCGCCGGCGCTGCGCGTAAGATCTTTGCTCAGGCACTGCAACCTTTGATCGGCAGCAAACCGCTCTTCAGCCGCACACTCCTCGCACCGATGGCGGGCACCGATGGCTAGACGCCGCCTGCCACCGGAGATGACCCTGCAGACCGAAACCTTGCGCGCGGACGGGCTTGGCGTGGCGGCGTACGATAGCCGTCGAGTGCACATGCGCAACGCGCTGCCGGGCGAGGCCGTCACGGCGCGGGTGTTGCGCCGGCGCAAGGGTGTTTTCTATGCGGATGCCCAGCCGCTGGAGGGTGAGCCCCTGCACCCATCGCGGGTGCCGCCCGCCTGTGAGGTCTATCCTCGCTGTGGTGGTTGTGTGTTGCAACATGTTAGCGGTTACGCACAGCTGGAACTGAAGCAGCAGGCGCTGACTGACGCCCTCGAAGCGCATGGCGTCGCGGTGGGTCTGTGGCGACCGCCGGAGCGGGCGGAACCTTTCGGCTATCGCACCAAGGCCCGGTTGGGGGTGCGTCAGGTCGGTGAGCAGGTGCTGGTCGGCTTCCGCGAGTCGTTCAGCAATCGGGTCGCCAAAGTCTCGGCGTGCCCAATCCTGGCCCCACGCCTGAGTGCCTTGATCGCGCCTCTGAAGGTTTTGCTCAGTGATCTCAGTATCGCCGCACAGGTTCCGCAGGTGGAGGTCGCGTTGGGTGATGGTGAAGACGAGGTGGCTTTGCTGCTGCGCCACCTCGCAGAACCGTCTGCGAGGGATATTAAACGCTTGCAGGCATTTGCACGTAACCACCGGGTGCAACTATTGCTCCAATCGAAGGGCTATGACACCTTGACCTGCATCCTCGGCGATCCGGTGCGTCAACTTAGCTATCGGCTCGCACCCTGGGGTCTGTTGATGCGCTATCACCCCGCGCAGTTCACCCAGGTGAACCTGGCCATGAATCAGCGCCTCATCCGCCAGGTACTGGGCTATCTCGGCGATCTGCGGGACCGGCAGGTGGTTGATCTCTTCTGTGGCATCGGCAACTTTTCGTTACCGCTCGCCCGTCGCGGGGCGGTGGTTACCGGCATTGAAGGGGCGGAAGATGCGGTGGCTAAGGCGCGGGAGAACGCAAGTCTCAACGGACTTGCAGAACGTTGCGAGTTTGCCGCCCAGGACCTCTATAGCGATGATCCACAACTCCCCGTGCGGGTCGATGCCCTCGTGGTCGATCCGCCGCGCAGCGGCCTGGGTCCACGCGCGGACCGCTGGGCGGCGCGATGGCGGGAATGCGGCGCGGCTCAGGTGGTATACGTGTCCTGCAACCCCACAACCTTTGCCAGCGATGCCGTGGTCTTGCAGGCGGCGGGCTATCGCCTTGCCAGTGTGGGTGTGTTCGACATGTTTCCGCACACCGGTCACGTGGAAACCGTGGGGCATTTTGTCAACGAGCCAGGAGATGGCTGATGGTACAGATAGCAAGCACGCCTCCGCGTACGAGCCGAGGTGATCTCGACCTGGAGAGCTGGCTGGCCAGCCTGCACGCGCGGCATCCGCGTATCGAGATCGAGCGGGTCAATGCCTGCCTCTTGTGGCTGCACGCGCAATATGACGAGTTGCCTATGGATGGCCTGCAAGCCCAGAGTCTGGAGCTGGCGGACCTGCTCGCGGAGCTGGACATGGACACGGATGCGATTTTAGCTGGACTGTTCTATCGAACCGTTCGCCAACAGCGTCTGCCGCGCTCGGAGGTGCGCGTGCAGCTGGGGTCCGGGCCATGGGAACTTGTACAGGCAGTGGTGGGGATGGGCGCCACCAATCTGCTCGAGTTCAGCGACGCCGCCTGGCTGGAGAAGGCTCAGGTCGACCAGGTAGAGAACGTCAAACGCATGTTGGTCGCGATGATCGACGATGTACGTGTGGCGGTGGTGAAGCTGGCGGAACGCACGCTCGCGTTGCGATCGGCCAAAGACGATGCCCCGGAACGACGTATCCGCATGGCGGAAGAGGCGTCCCAGATATTCGCCCCGCTCGCCGGTCGGTTGGGGATCTTTCAGATCAAATGGGCTTTGGAAGACCTCAGTCTGCGCTACCTGCATCCTGAGGAATACCAGTCGATCGCCAGCCAATTACAGGGCAAACGCGCGCAACGCGAGTCCCAGGTGGAACTCATGGTCGATCAGGTCCGGGCGTTGCTGCGCGGGAGCGGTATCGAGGCCCAGGTCAATGGTCGCGCGAAGAACATCTACAGCATCTGGCGCAAGATGCGCACCAAGGATGTCAGCTTTGCCCAGGTGTACGACGTGCGCGCCGTCCGCGTCGTGGTGTCCCGTCTGGCGGACTGTTACGCGGCACTCGGTCTGTTACATACCACCTGGGAACATATCCCCAGGGAGTTCGACGACTACATCGCCAACCCGAAAGAGAATGGCTATCAATCTCTGCACACCGCTGTCACTGTCGCGGATGGCGGCGCGTTGGAGATCCAGATCCGCACGGAAGAGATGCATGCCGATGCAGAACTCGGGGTCTGCGCCCACTGGACGTACAAAGGTGATGACGACGAAGATCCCCGAGCACGCGACTATCGGCAGAAGATGGACTGGC
>JBCCHL010000161.1:0-10506 GCA_039028775.1 Pseudomonadota bacterium
CCGCAATTGGCCGCAAGTTATACCGGCGATGAACCGCTGGAACCGGGCCTGCGCGCGGAGCTGATAGACAACGAGATGACCCAGCGAGCTTTCCTGCTGACCCAGCAGCGAGCCCTGCAAGAGTCCCAGGCGCAGACCCCTGGCGCCGCAACCTCGATCTTCAAGTATGTGGAAGCGGAGTACGTCAAAGCCCAACTGGAATGGCAGATTCGCCTACGCGGCACCCAGGGGCTCGGATGGTCAGGTGATACTTTCGACGCGGAAGAGCTGTACATGACGCGGCTGTGGCTGGAGGCAAAATCCATCTCCATCGCCGGCGGGTCTAACGAAATCCAATTGAACATCATCGCCAAGCGCGTGCTGGGGCTCCCCGACTGATGAGCGCGACCACCCGCAAACGGACGCGCCTGACACCCGCGGCGCGCAAGGCCCTTATCCTCGATGCCGCGGCGCGGCTGGTGCTCGACGAGGGCATGACCAACCTCACCATGACGGCCATCGCCAGCGCCGCCGGTGTCAGCAAGGCGTTGATCTATGCCTATTTCCCCAATCTGACGGATCTGCTCTACGCGGTGTACGAACGCGAGACGAAGCTGCTCAATCAACAGCATCGTCGCGTGCTGGCCGCTACCCACAGCTTCGAGGAGATGGTACGTGCGACAGCAAGCATCAGTCGGCACGCCATGGACGAGCGTCAACGACTGGTGGAACGTCTTGTCAGCGACCCGCTCCTGGCACCGCGGGTGACCGCCGAACAACGCCGACAGCGCGACCAGGTCGTTAAATATCTGGGACGGGAGATCACCAAGCACTACGCGCTGTCGGATACCTTGGCAGCCAAGGCCACTCGTCTGGCGCTGCGCTTCGAGCCGGCAGGACGCATGAACCCAGACCAGGAAGCCGAGCTCGATGAGATCTGGGGGGCGATGATCGTCGGCGCCATGAAAGAACTGCAAGCGCGCTGGGGAACAGCGGACACACAAAATGACACCTGAACATAAAGGGAGATATCCATGAGCGAACCCATCAAAGGCCCACTGTGGGCGGCGGTCAACTGGTCGGCTGACGCCGGCGCGGGCAGCATCCACGACGACTCCACGGCGGAAGAGCTCGGCTTCCGCGGCGGCACTGTGGCCGGCGACGTGCATATGAATCAGTTTCCACCCGTGCTGCTGGAAGTGTTCGGCGAGCGGTGGTTCGAATCGGGCAATCTCTCCCTGAGCTTCAAGAATGCAACCGTGGATCGGGAACAGGTGCAGGTATTCGCCGAACCGTTAGCCCCGGGTGCGAACCAAACCAAGGTCTGGATGGAACGCGCCGACGGCATGCTGGTCTCTAAGGGCACCGCAGCCGTCGGCGACCACAGCGCCTCCGAATTGCGCCGCAAAGATCTGCGGCCGTGCGATCCGAGCGAGCTGCGCATCCTGCACCGCTTGCACCCGGGGATGTCGCTCGGCGAATACGACATCGTCACCGACCCGACCAAACAGTTCGATCGCTTCGACCAGGGGGTGATCAGTGACCCGCTTGACTGGTACCGGGACGCATCTCCCTGGGGCGAGCCGATCGCTGCTCCGTGCACGATTGTCCAATATCTGTGGGGCTATCCGATTCAGACGCTGACGCCCTATATTCAGGGGTCGGTTGGCTTGTTTGGCGCGATCGAGGTTGGCTACACCCACGGTCCGCTGCTGATGAACCGCAAGTACCATCTGACCAGCGAGGTGATCTGCGTCGGCCAGAGCCCGCAGACCGAGTATGTGTGGTACGAGACCCTCGCTTATGACGAAGCCGAGCGCCTGGTTGCCACCATGCGCATGCAAGGTCGGTCGATGAAGGCATCCGCCGCGGCGTATCAGACCTGAGTCGCGGGCCGGGAGGTGGTCGCAGCGATAACCGAAACAACCGTACGCCCAAGCTGCGGCCGGCACGATCCCGGTCGCGTTGTTCCAGAAGGAAGGACGACCGGTCGTTAGTGCATCACGCTGATACGCTCGCCCGTGTCAAACGCATGGTTGGCCCAGTCACGGTAGATCAGATCCGCAGCATCGCAAATATGCGTGCCCGCCGTGCGTAGATCGCGCCAGAAGTGTTCCAACGGTCGCGTGGTCCAGATGGCCGCAGAGCCGGCACGACTGAGCATCTTGTCCACCCCGAACAGCACACGCTGCACGGCACGGACCTGGTTGCGTCGAAACTCCAGGCGCTGTGCGGTGCTGATCGGCTCACCACGTTCGAGCTGCTCGAGCCACGCATCGAACATGGCATCAACGTGCACAATTCCGGCCGCCAGGTCCGCCGCGACCTCGGCCAGCGCTTCCTGTTGATAGGGATCGGTCTTGCCGACCACCCGGTTGATAGAGACCCGCGTCCGTAGGTATTCGCGATACTGCGCAACCGCTCCCTCGGCGATACCAAAGGTGGCGGCGGCGATCGCCCCAGAGAACACACAACCGAACGGCAACTGATATAGCAGGGTCTTGGGGCGTCGGTGTCCGAGAGCCCCCTCCGCCAGTTCCTCGTGCACCAGCGTGCGATGTGCGGGCACAAAAGCCCCATCCACGCGCACGTTCTTGCTGCCGGTGCCCACAAGCCCCATCACCCGCCAGGAATCCGGCACGATCTCGTAGTCCCCGCGTGGCAGGAAGAAGTGACGCATCTGCCCACGTTCTCCGTCCGCCCGAGGCGCGACGATACCGCCAAGGACCACCCAATTGCAGTGATCTGTACCAGTCGAGTACTGCCATTCTCCGGTGAGAAGGTAACCTCCATCCACCGCTGTGGCCTTGCCCTGCGGCGCGTAAGGCGAAGCCACCCAGGTGTCCGCATCGGTGCCATAGATCTCGTCGGCGAGTTTGTCATCGACCAAGGCAATCTCCCAAGGATGCACCCCGACCACACCTGCCACCCATCCTGCGGAAGGATTATGCCGCGCCACCGCACGTACCCAGGCAAAAAACTCCTGCAGCCGCGCTTGTGCGCCGCCGTGCTCGCTCGCCTGCATCAGACGCATGCCACCAGAGGCCACCATCACCTCCTTTACCCGCTGGGTGAGCTGCCCCTCATCGTCACAAGCCTGATGTTCATTCTGCAGCGTCTGCGCATGATCGTTGATGTACTCAATGGCTGGACACCCAGCCTGTAACAGATAACTCATCACATCGACCTCTCTAGGAACCTGTTGAAGATTGTGCGGGCGCAACCTGGGCCCAACAGCCGTCATCTCGAGGCGAGTTCAAACGACCACCAATGTTCCGGCCGCGGCTTTGTCTCGCTGCCTATCTTGCGCAGCCGCGCGGCCCAGGCGGTGTCCAGCCGACGGCCATCGATCAAACGGCGCATCAACACAGGATAGACCTTACCCGCGGCGCGCAACCGCCCATGCGGATAACGCAGCGCGTCGTTGGACCAGCTCTTGTCCGCACAATTCGAGCAGCTGACAAACAAACGCCCGTCGTCCGCCATGCAGTTGAGATTGATCGAGTGCGGGCGCCAGGTTGAGACCTGCAGCTGACACAGTGGCACCACCTCGAGATCGTTCACAAACGACCAGTCCCCTACCGGCTCGTCCTGGACCTCGCCGAACAGGTAGGCGCCCGGCACCGGCCCGCAGGGACACACCCCGGTATAGAGGAAGCCGCCGAGCACGAGTACAACCGCAAAGCCCAACATCACTTTTCTCATAGACGTCTTTTCCCCCACGACAGGACGCTGCCTTGAGTTTAACCCTACCCCGGCTGTTGCGAATTGTGAACCGCAAAGCCTGTGCACCACCGCTGGATCAGCAGCAAAGCCAAGCCGCTTCCACCCTACCGCCAAACCTCTTAAGCTAGCCGACAAGAGACGAAAGGGAGCCTCCGATGAGCAGCACACGACCGAACATCGTTTTCGCCTTTGCGGACGATTGGGGACGTTATGCGAGCGCCTATGCGCAACATCAAGCCGCGGGCGGCCTTAACGAGTTGCTCGACACACCCCACTTCGACCGGGTCGCGACCGAAGGTGCACTGTTTTTGAACGCCCTGGTTCCGGCGCCATCCTGCACGCCGTGTCGCAGTTCGATACTGGCCGGACAGTATTTCTGGCAGACCGGGATGGGGGCGATCCTGATGGGTGCGATGTGGGATGAGGAGATCCCGACGTTTCCGCTGACGCTCGAAGCCGAGGCCGGTTACTTCATCGGCCATACCTACAAGGTCTGGAGCCCGGGCATGACGATGAATGCACCGATGGGTGCGCATCGCACCGCGTTCAATCCGGCCGGCTTCAACTTCAATCAGTTCTCTCACTGGGTGACCGAACACGCCGGGCAGTTCGGCTCCGGCCGTGACGGGATCGAAGCCGCAAAAGCACAGATGTTCGCCGAGACCCGCGACAACGTGCGCGCTTTTCTGGATTCGGTCCCCGGCGATACGCCGTTCTGTTACTGGTGGGGACCCACCAACACGCATCGCACCTGGGAGCGCGGTTCGGGAAAGGCGCTGTGGGACATCGATCCCGATGCGCTGCAGGGACGCCTACCCACCTTTCTGCCCGACGTGCACGATATACGTGAAGACGCCGCGGACTATCTGGGCGAGTGTCTGGCGACCGATGCGGGCCTAGGAATCCTCATCGACGAACTCGCTCGATACAACAAGTTGGACAACACGCTGCTGGTGGTCAGCGGCGATCATGGCATCCCGGGTATGCCGCGCGCCAAATGCAATCTGTATGACATCGGCTGTGAGGTAGCGCTCGCGGCGCGCTGGCCCGGCAAGATTGAGCCCGGTCGGATTGTGGAAGACTTTGTCAATCTCATGGATCTGGGCCCCACTTTTTGTGCCGCTGGAGGTATCGAACCACCGGCCACCATGAGCGGTCGCAGCCTGCTGCCAGTCCTGACCAGCCCGGCGAGTGGACAGGTGGATAAGACGCGGGATTATGTCGTTACGGGCCGCGAACGGCATATCGCCCACGCGCGCAAGGGAATGCTGCCCTATCCGCAACGTGCGATCCGGACGCGGGACTTTATCTACATCATCAATTTTGAGCCGGATCGCTGGCCGATGGGTGATCCGCTGGGCCTGGAGCCGGATTCGGATCGCCCGGAACCGAGCGCAGAAGCCCTCACCCACGACACCTTTGTCACCTTCCGGGACATGGACGCCAGTCCCACCAAGGCATGGCTCGTGACCCACCGGGAGGAACACGACGTGGAGCCGCTGTATGACCTCGCTTTTGGCAAACGCCCAAGGGAGGAGTTGTACGACCTGCGCCGCGACCCGGATTACATGCACAACCTAGCGGACGATCCGGACTATGCAGACGTCAGAGCGGAGCTGAAACGGCGCTTGCTGGATGTTCTGGAGGCGGAGCAGGATCCGCGCCTCACCGAGCAACCCTGTCGCTACGAATACGAACCCTACGCGGGCAAGGTGCCACAGGTCTGGTTCGAGGCAGCCGCGGCGGAGCAGGACATACTCAACCCCTCGCGCTAACCCGGGTCGATGATCGGTGGGGAAGCGTTGAGGCTATCCATCGCCGTGCCTGCGGCCTCCTTGTAGCTGGCCATAAATGCCGCTACCGCGGCTTGGTCGATGGCTTCGTCGATCTCTTGTCCTTGCGCGAGGCGCTCCTCTATCTCCAACAACACACCGATGGGCCCTTCACCTCGATTGCGCATAACGAGTTCATTGACGGGTTGCAGCAAGCGGCGTTCATAGGCTTGCAAAGCCTCCGGCGTGACCCCAGCCTCGCGCAGGCAAGCGCCCAACACCCGACCATCAACGATCGCCTGGCTGGCACCACCCGAGCCGTGGGGAAACATCGCATGGGCAGCGTCGCCGATCAGCGCGACGCGGTCGTCTACCCAGTGCGCCACCGGGTCACGATCGACCATGGGATATTCCCAGATACCCTGCGCGGCGGCGACAATCTCCGGCACGTCCAGCCAGTCCAGGCGCCAATCGGTAAATGCGTGCATGAACGCATCAGCACTAGCGCGCTGATTCCAATCGCTCTTATCGACCTTCCCACCATCCGGGCGCAGTTCAGCGATCCAGTTCAACAAGGTCTCGCCGTTGCCATCGAGGGGTTCTACCGGATAACAGATGAAGCGCTGGCTAATTCCACCGACCATAACAAAGGAGTTCTGCGTACGCGGGGGCGTGCAACGCGACACACCGCGCCACATGACGGCGCCGTTCCAGTTCACCTCACCCTGCTCGGGATACATCTGCGCCCGGGCACTGGAGTTGATCCCATCCGCCGCGATCAGAAGATCCCCGCGCACGGTCATCCGCTCGCCACTCTTGCGGCGCATGTGCGCGATGACGCCGGTGTCGTCCTGCTCGTAGCGCAGCAACTGGGCATCGCTGATGAAGCTCTCCGGACCGAGGCGCTCCTTGACCCGTTGCACCAGGCGCATCTGCAATTGACCACGATGCACCGAGAACTGCGGCCACCGGTAGCCGGCCAAGGTCCCGCGCGGCTCGGTCCAGATCGGGTGGCCGCCATAGAAAAATAGGGCCCACTCCTCGGCTTCTATACCGATTTCGCGCAGGTCTTCCTCAAGCCCGAGTTGAATGAGTTCGCGCACCGCGTTCGGTTGCAGGTTGATGCCCACCCCCAGCGGCTGCAGATCGGCCACCGCTTCGTAGACGCGTACCTCGATGCCTAGCTCATGACAAGTCAGCGCAAAGCTGAGACCGGCGATACCGCCACCGGCAACTATAATCCCCACAGGTTCCCCGAAAATCGCGGCGCACGGCCGGGTAGGAGAATTATAGGGGAGAAGCGTGTGCTGGCTGCAACGCCAGATCGGAAGGTACCAGCCCGGGCGAGCACCCGGGCTGGGGTGGCCAAGCGGCCAGAAGCGGGTGCCGCGCGGGCTGCACCCCCCTTAATAGCCACGCCGGGGCGCCCAGCGAGGGTGGGTCGCCTACTCGACCATTTGGTCGCAGGCGACTGCTTAGTCGCCCAGGCGATAGATCACACCCGCCTTGATCATGCGACCAAACGGATTGTGGGTGTACGCGTCATATCCCAGATCGACACGCGCGGCCGGCGCTTCCTCGTCGGTCAGGTTGATCACGGACAGTGTGAAACGCAGATCTTCGTTCAACAGCGTTAGCTGGTAGTGAAAATCAAAGGTCGTGTGCGCATCCACGTTAACGCCGGCGTTGCGCTCATCTTCATACTCTGAAGTGTGATTCGCATACAACAGGATGTTGTGATTATCCATGTTGTACTCGGCATGCACGCGCCCCTTGAGATCCGGGATCGGACGCGCGCCGCGACCGGCGTTCAGGAAACCGGCAGCGTCGTAGCTGTCCGCCACCTGGACGCCGTTCTTGACGTAGGCATCCTGTTCGAACTCCAGGGTGTGGGAGATGTCGAGACCGAGGGTCAGCACACCCGGACCGAGGTCGGTGTACCAGCCGGCGTAGACGTCGATCCCCGACGTGTCGATGGACGGACCGTTAACGGTCTGCACTTCGATACGCTCGATACCGCTGCCCGCGCAGCTGCCATCGTTGCCCGCACCGGTACAGAAAATCTGGCTCTGCACGGCGTCCTGGGCATCACCCCCGGCCACATATGCGCTAACCAGCGCGTTGAAGTCTTCGACGATGATCGGGTTGTCGAACTCGTAGGTCCAGTAGTCCACCGTAATGGTGCTGGACTCGGTCGGCCGCCAGATCGCTCCGAAGTTGTAAGTAAACGCTTCTTCCGGCTCCACATCGGGATTGCCGATAACATCGATCGCCTTGAACGCCGCGGTTGGACCAACAAAGCTCAACGCCGTGACACGGCTCGGGTTCAGCGCGTCGATGTCGGGACCGCGGAAGGTGGTCTGGACCGAACCGCGCAGCGTGAGGTTGTCGCTCGCGTCATAGGTGGCTGACAGTTTCGGATCAAAGGTATCCGACTCACCGTAGTCTTCGTAACGCACCGCCAACTGCAGGTCGAGCTTTTCGGAAACATCCATCGCGGTCTCAAAGAAGATGGAGTGTACGTCCTGATCTTCATCCACTTCGCGAGAACCGGCGAGGAAACTGCGCAGGCCGGTCTGCGATGCACAATTGGTCTGGCCTTCGAACTGACACGGATTAACCGCGATGTCGATCAGCGGATCGAGGCTGGATTCCACCGCGATGTCGCGCAGCTGATAACCCGCCGCCCATGCCGCTTGGCCATCGAACAGGTCGCCCTGGAAGACGACGTCGAATACCAACAGGTCCGCCTGAAAGGCACTCAAGCTCTTGTCATCAAGGTAGCGAAGAACTTCCTCGCTGTTCGCGACCGCAGGGTTATAGTCCGGGTTCGCAGCCCCGAACGTTGCCTCGGCAAAAGAGGTTGCGATCGCGTTCGAGAAGGGGTTGTAGTACAAGCAGCCACCCTGGCCTGCAATCGCACCGTTGGTGACCAGATCACCGTTGGTATCAAGCGTCGCGGCGCAGTTGTCGCCGCCGAAACCGCGGAATGCCAGCTTGGTACGACCAATGCGAGCGTCCACCCCTTCGAGTTCGGCTTCGGAACGCGACCACGTCAGTCCAACATCCCAGCCGACGCCATTGTCGAACGCACCGTCCAACGACGCGGCCAGGCGATAGGTGTCGTATTCGCGCTTGGCTTCGCGGCCAACCCCCTGACCCAGCCAGCCGGTCACGCCTTGCAGGCGCCCGTAGAAGATGGTGCCTTCACCATCGTCGATGTAGGGCTGGAACTGCGAGTGCTTGCTCGCCATGTCGATCAAGCCCGGATGATCTGCGGGAACAAACTGAATATCGCCAAACAGAGCCTGGGGCGGATAGGACGGTGACGTCTTCCACTCCGGTACATCGACCTTGGAGTACAGGGCTTCGACGTGCAGGTTCACACCCTCAGAGAGTTCACCGTTCAGCTCGGAGAACACCTGATAGCGTTCTTCTTCTTCGATCGCATTGTCGAAATCCGTGTAACGGAAGCGACAGAACAGCGAGTTATCGACCCCACCGAGAAGCTCACAGTTGGGGTCCTTGACGCCATTGGATGAGAGCGGAGCCAGTGCCCCGAAGGTAAGCGCCGCTTCTGCAGGATCAAAAAAGACACCGGGGTTGCCAATGGACGAGAAACCCCCTTGCGGGTTGGTGGCGAACGGAACTTGTGAGTTGGATACGTCGCGCAGGCTCAGTTCGTTGCGGATCTCGTAGCCGATTGAGGTCACCCAGTCGAACGTGCCCACGGTAGTTCCGAAGATCGCGCCGAATTCCTGATTGCCGTCGCTGCCATCAATGTCTTGAAAACCTCCGCTGAATTCCAGACCCTGAAAGTCATCGCGGGTGATGAAGTTAACCACCCCGGCGATCGCATCAGAACCGTAGGTCGCGGCCGCACCCTCTTTGAGCACTTCCACGCGCTTGATGGCCTGGCGCGGAAAGGAGTTAACATCGACAAAGCGTCCGCCCGGCAGGCGGCTGGCAACGGGCACCTGACGCTTGCCGTTGAGCAGCACCAGGGTGCGCTCCGGTCCGAGTCCGCGCAGGTTGATGTTCGCGACCCCTTCCGAGGCGTTGGATTGGAACTGGTTCGATTCACCATCAACCCCTGAACTTGCGCTCAGGCGGCGAACCATTTCGACAATTGACGGCGTTCCCTGGGTCTCCAGATCACCTCGTTCCAGGATGGTGACCGGCGATTCGGAATCGATGGGGGTGCCCTTGATAAACGTGCCGGTTACAACGACTTCCTCGATTTCTCCCGCTTCTGCCAGGGCATGATTGGCGCCGAGCAGGAAAGAAAACACGAGGAAAGCTCTACTACATCGGTCTAGCATAGATAGGTCTCTCCAATTTTGTTTAGTCTCCGTATCCGTCGGGCAGTACTTGCAAAGGATTTGCAGATCAGCAAACAAGCACACAACCACCCGGCGGCGGAGGCAGCATCGTGCATGTTTTGGCGAACAACATCAACTTGTGTCATTTGCCGACGGAGAAGAATTAGTGCCAGCGCTATCTGTTGCAATAGGTGTAGCCTGCATGGACTTACCTTCGTACACCGCGTCCGTGATCATCGCCTCGGCCATCGCCGCCTCCCAGCTCGAGCGAGTGCCAATATCAAAGCCGTCGTCCACGACTCGGCTGTCAGCGCCTAACAAATGTGTCAACAAGATGTTACCTACTCGGCCATACACCGCATCTTCATGCGGCACCCGGCTCTCCTGCACCAAGCGACATTTCAATCCGAGTCTGGCCGCTACCGCCGCGACCATGCGCGTGTGGTTCGTCTGTACGCCGCCGATCGAGACCAGCGTATCGACACCACTGGCGAGAATATCTGGCGCGATGTACTCGAGTTCGCGCAGCTCGTTACCCCATGGCGAGGGCGGAGTTGCAATTATCGCGTTTGGTGTAGATTTCGACCGCGCCACCCAATGCCGCAGTCATGCGCGGCAAGTGTTCGATCACAGTGGGTCCGTAGGTTAGCGGGTGGCGCTCAAACGTATCCAGACGCATCCGCGAGGTCCTCTTGAAAAAGCAGGCA
>JBCCHL010000162.1:0-10438 GCA_039028775.1 Pseudomonadota bacterium
CTCAGCTAAACATGGGATCACGACAATCAACGCGCGCCCTAAAGTGTCAACTAAGTGACGATTTGTGACGTTTCGGGCCCTGCGGGCCTAATTTCCTTGGCATCGATAATCCGCTTAAATAGCCCAACAAACACAAAAACCGGGAGAACCTCATGCTCAAAGTGACCCATAAAGATCTGATCGACAACGCCTTGGCAGAGATCGAAACCCTCGACTATGAGGCGGCGGCGGCGCTGCTGGACGATGAGGATACGGTGTTTGTGGACTTGCGCGACCCACGGGAGTTACAACGCGAGGGTAAGATCCCCAACGCCTTCCATGCCACCCGCGGCATGATCGAGTTTTGGATCGACCCCACCTCCCCCTATTACAAGGATGTATTCGGTTCGGGCAAGCGATTTGTGCTGTACTGCCAGAGCGGCTGGCGTTCCGCCCTCGCGACCAAGACCGTGCAGGACATGGGCCTGGAACGGGTATGCCATATCGGCGAAGGCTTCCGCGGCTGGAAAGACGCTGGTGGCACAACGGAAGAGGTACCGGCTAAGAAATAAATCGCCGAGTATATTATTCTTTCAAAACAATGATGTAAGGACTTAACCTTGATCCCACTTTAGCTCGGTAATAGCGCCGAGCTGATCGCGGTAAGCACTGACGTCATCGTAGCGCATGCCCACCACCAGGCGCTCCACGCCGAGTTGCGCAAATGCTTCCAGCTTTTCCAGCGCGGCGTCCGTACCCTGCGGCAGGCCGCTCATGACGGTCACCGCACCGATCTTACCCGCCTCCTCCAACATCTGCCGGTACTGCTGGATCGGCGCGGCGAGCTGCCCCGGCTCCTGGGCCATGGGCAACCAGCCGTCTCCATAGTTCACCGCGCGTCGCAGCGCATGGGGTGCCCGGCCACCGATCAGAATCGGCGGGCACTTCGGGCGCGGCAGGAACAGAAAGTCCTGGTCGTGCGCGGTCATCACCTCGTCGCCGAAACAGCGACGCAGATAGGCGAGCAGTTCATCGCTCACCCGCCCACGTTGATGCCGGTCGAGACCTAACGCACGGAATTCAGCATCCATCCACCCGATCCCAACCCCCAACAACAGACGCTCGCCGGACAATTCCTGCACGGTGGCGATCTGCTTGGCCGTCGGCAGTGCCGGGCGGTAAGGCAGGATCAACACGCCGCTGCCGAGCGCGATGCGCTCCGTGGCGGCCGCCAGCCACGCCAGCGTGGTCAAGGTGTCGGTGTAGCGGCCGCCGCTGCCTTGGGCATCGTCGGGCGGGATGGCGATGTGATCGGTAATCCAGATCGATTCAAAACCGGCCGCCTCTGCCGCAAGTGCGCATTCGCGCATTGTGCTCGGACTCGACTGCGGTCCCATATTGCGTAACGTCACGCCCAGTTTCATGCTGCTCTCCTCATTTTCTCGCGACCTACCCGGGACGCTGTTGGCACAGCGCACGCTCTCCGCGTTAATCAACTCAATTCTCTTTGTCACTCGAGGCTTCGAAACCCTTGGTGTCCAAAGGCTCAAGAACCCTCACCCGCGCCGGTATTTTTGTGATTTCTTCTATGCGTTTACCCACGCAGTTTGTAGACTGCGCCCCGACGTGACAATCCTGACTTACATACTCGCTTTTGG
Organism: Pseudomonadota bacterium; assembly: GCA_039028775.1. Lineage (GTDB taxonomy): Bacteria > Pseudomonadota > Gammaproteobacteria > Pseudomonadales > Azotimanducaceae > UBA4421. The sequence continues at coordinate 1,638 of JBCCHL010000162.1, forward strand.
TGGCGGCTTTGCCATCATGTCATTAGAGCTGCTTGGCGGCAAAGTCATGGCGCCCTACTTCGGCAACAGCATCTATGTGTGGGGCAGCATCATCACCGTGTTCATGCTGTCCCTGTCCATCGGCTATCTGCTCGGTGGACGCCTGTCGGTGCGAACCCCTTCTTACGTGCGCTTCGGGAGCATCTTTGTGATCGCCGGCGGCTTGCTGTTTCCGCTGATTCTGTTTGCTGATGCAATCATGGACCTGGTCTTCGGTTGGATCGAGGATCCACGCTATGGCTCGTTGGTTGCGGCCACCGGTTTGTTCATGATCCCCACCATCATCCTCGGCATGATCTCTCCCTATTCGGTACGTCTGTTGGTCGACAGCGTTGCCCACTCAGGGCAGACCGCGGGCCGCCTGTATTTTGTGTCGACGCTGGGCAGTGCCATCGGCACGCTGGCGACTTCGTTTTATTTTGTGCTGCACTTCGAGATCAACAGCATCCTGAGCGCACTGACCTCACTGCTCCTATTGCTGGGTGCCAGCGCGATCACGGCGAGCCGTCTGCGCCATGCATAGGTATTCGCACCTGTTCTGGGGTTTGATGCTGCTGGTCACACCGGGGGCCGACGCTGCCGCGGAGAAGGTTTACGACCAGCGTTCGCTGTACTCCCGGGTGGTGGTCAACCGCAACGACCACATCTACTGCCTGCAATTCAGCGTACAACTCAACCTGCGCAACCAGAGTTGTATCAACAAACGCAAGCCCCGCAAGCTGATCTTCGAATACACCAAGATGGCGATGGCGAGTCTGCTTTTCACCCCGGAGCCGAAGGCGATCCTGGTGGTTGGGCTGGGCGGCGGCACCTTGCCGATGGCGTTCACCCGCCTGTTTCCCGAGGCCCACATCGACGCCATAGAAATTGACGCCGATGTCGTGAAAGTCGCCGAACAGTACTTCGAGTTTCGATCGGATGAGAAGATCGCGGTACACATACGCGATGCCCGAGTGTGGACCAAGCGCGCATTGCGCGGGGCGCGGCGTTACGACCTGATCTTCCTGGATGCGTTCAACGGTGAGTACATTCCAGAACACCTGATGACCCGTGAATATCTACAGGAGACCCAGGCCTTGCTCGCGCCCGGCGGCACCCTGATGGCCAACACGTTTGCGGTGAGCGATCTGTACGATCACGAGTCCGCAACCTATGCCGATGTGTTCGGTGGGTTCATCAATTTTGCCGTAGTCCAGACCGCCAATCGGATGATCACCGTTGCGCCAGCAGTGGAGGATGAGATCCTGCGAGAGCGTGCCACTGCCTTGCGCGCCACCTTGCGCCCCTACGATGTCCCGATCAGACGCTATGCCCGCCAGCTGATCAGACTGCGTAACAAAGCACCGGACTGGGATACCGAAGCGCGGGTGCTAACCGACCAATTCTCGCCTGCCAATCTGCTAAGAAATCGTCGCTGAGCGCAATGCCATATAGTCCCTGAAACCACACCGATCGCGTGGGATCGCCGCACAGAAGTGGATGTCCTGCGGATGCTTGAAGCCGGCCAACCGGCCCTGCAGATCGTCGAGCAGGGCCACCTCGTGCAGCGCATCACTGCGTTCCCCCTCCTCCGGTTGTACCCAGACGGTCAGCTCCGGTTCAGGCGCCGCCCCCGGTGATGCTTCGGTGGAGGGCGACGCAACCAATACGGCGGCATCCGCAACCGTCGCACGGCGCAGCAGAACACGCTCGAGTTCCCCGGCCCAGATGTCCCATGGACCACCCCCGTGCTGGCCCTGAGCCAGTTCTATGTAGCGCCCATCACCTGCGAGGTAACCGAGATGCGGAGTGATCAGCGCCGTTTGCTGGTGGGTCACTACCAAGCGCCCGCTGTGCAAAGTGGGTACCGTGGCGCCGTCGCCATCGTGGATGGCTATCTGCGCATCCGCGTCCATTACCCGGCCGTCGAGTAAGAAGGTCGTACGCAACATAAGCACGGTGCGCACACGGGCCTGTGGGATGTTGTACTCGTCCGCATTGCCACCGTTGAGCACCACACACAACGGCCCGCCCAGCCGGGACCAGGCCGCCGGAAAATCCCGGCGACACAGCAGGCTTGCAAAACAGAAGAGATGGCTGAGATTGAGCTCCGGCAACGCCGCGGGGCTCAGGCCGTCGAGATCCGCCCAGTCCACTGGGGCCAAACACTCGCCCAGGACTTCGCGAAGTGGATGGTCGGTGGGCAGCGCCATACCCACCTGCGACCCCACCCCTGGGTCAGGTGCAGTTGCTCTCGGTTCATTCGGACCGGTTGTGGGGGACAAACCGACGCGTTCACCCACCGCCCGCCAGAGCGCAGCGTGCACCTGCGCACTTAGTCGGTGGGGTCTAACTGCAGAGAGGCCGAATTCATACAGAAGCGCAGTCCGGTGGGTTGTGGTCCATCCGGAAACACGTGCCCGAGGTGGGCATCACATAGGGCGCAGTTAACCTCGATGCGACGCATGCCGAGGCTCAAGTCTTCGTGCAGACTCACCCGCGACTCGTCGATGGGTGCATAGAAGCTGGGCCATCCGGAACCGGAGTCGTACTTGGTACTGGAGTCGAACAGCGGCACGTCACAGCACTTGCAGTTGTAGATACCCGGGGTTTTGGTATCCCAATACACCCCGGAGAAAGCCGGTTCCGTGCCCGCCTGGCGCGTAATGGTGTATTCCTCGTCGCTCAGCTGTTCGCGCCATTCGGCATCAGTTTTGACAGTCTTATTGATTTCTTCGAGTCTATTTTCTTCGCTCATGCTTTCCTCGCGCTATTCGCTTCGAACATTGTTCGGTTCGTACTCTTGGTCTCGTACGCTATGTCGTTTGGTACTTCGTCGGTTATCGGTCGGCCCTGGAGACGATGGTTCACCCAGTTCGCCTGCGCCGGCCCCTGAGCCCGCCGCACCCCATCTTGCACGCCGTTTGCACAGCACGGGCGCAGAATCAGCGCACAGATTGCACGACCAGTCCCGCATTTACCTCATAACAGGAGTGCTATCATAGGCTTCTTGAGGCAGATTAAATTGTAACCAAGCAAGGTCGTAAAGACGAAACCCATGAGCAGCAAATTTTCCGACCCCGCGTCCGACAGCAACATAGAACCACTACCCCAGGTCAGCCCCACCCCCCGTGCGATTGCAAAGTCGGCCAAACTGGAGTCGGTCTGTTACGACATTCGTGGCCCGGTATTGCGCGAAGCGGTGCGGTTGGAAGAAGAAGGCCACAAGGTGCTGAAACTGAATATCGGCAATCCGGCGCCCTGGGGGTTTGAAGCACCCGAAGAGATATTGCGCGACGTGATCCACAATATCCCCCACTCGCAGGGATACAGTGAGTCCAAGGGTATCTACTCCGCACGCAAAGCGGTGATGCAGTATTGTCAGCAGATCGGCATCGACGGCGTGGATGTCGAAGACATCTATATCGGCAATGGTGTTTCCGAACTGGTGGTTATGGCCATGCAGGCGCTGGTCAATGATGGCGACGAGATTCTGGTGCCCGCACCCGACTTCCCCCTGTGGAGCGCTGCGGTCCATCTGTGCGGTGGCACGCCGCGGCACTATCTTTGCGACGAAGGTGCCGACTGGCAGCCGGACCTCGACGACATACGCAGCAAGATCACGCCCAACACGCGCGCGATTGTGATCATCAACCCGAACAACCCGACCGGCGCAGTGTACGAAAAAGCGATGCTCGAGGCGCTCACCGAGATCGCGCGGGAACACGACCTGGTAATCTTCGCCGACGAGATTTATGACAAGATCATCTACGATGATGCCGCATACGTCCCCCTCGCCTCCCTGGCGCCTGACCTGCTCACGCTGACGTTCAGTGGTTTGTCAAAGTCCTACCGCGTGGCCGGCTTTCGCACCGGATGGCTGGTGGTCAGCGGTGCCAAGCTGCGCGCCAGCGACTACATCGAAGGCCTCGACATTCTGTCGTCGATGCGGCTGTGCTCCAACGTGCCTACCCAACACGCCATCCAGACGGCCCTGGGGGGCTATCAGAGTATCAACGAACTGATCGCCCCCGGCGGGCGCCTGTACGATCAGCGGCTGCTCGCCTGGGACATGCTCAATCAGATCGACGGTGTCTCCTGCGTAAAACCCAAGGGTGCGCTGTACCTGTTCCCGAAGATCGATACGCGGCGCTTTAACATCCGCAACGACGAGCAGTTTGTGCTCGATCTGCTGCGCGAAGAGAAAGTGTTGGTCGTCCAGGGCACCGGCTTCAATTGGCCGGAACACGATCACTTCCGCGTGGTATTCCTGCCGCGGGAGGATCAATTGCGCGACGCGATAGAGCGCCTGGACCGTTTCTTGAGCAAGTATCGCCAGCAGCATGCCTGATCTGCACATCGACGACTTCTTTCGCGATGCCGCCAAAACCATCGTGCAACTGTACCGAGTGTTTCCGCGTCCGGTGACGGTCTACGTGGAGGACATTTCCGGGCCGGATCAGCCTGATGAATACGGCGTGCACGGGCCACGTTACCAGGCTTGTTTTGCGACCTTCCAATGGCTGCAGGAAGCGGGCTTCATCGGCTTTCAAGACACAATCGGCGCGGACGCCATCGATCAAGCGGTGATCACGCCGCGGTGTTTTGCCAAGCTGCAGACCTTCCTGCCGGACCGGTCCACCAACAACACTCTGCCACCGAGCGTGCAACAGGAGCGCGCCACCCGTATTTATCAGTTACAGCGGGCGGTGCAAGACAAGTCGCTCGAGGCCCAGCGCGACGGCATCCAAAAGCTGCTGGACGTGATGACCTAGCAACTCCTATGAGTTACCGCCTTTTGAGAGAGATACTCTGAGTATCTGATTTATATACCTTACCCTCGGTAAACAAACTCGAGCACCTTCAACGCACGCTCTGGAAACTGATCCGGAAAATCTGGATGCTGAGGTAGGCGCTGCACAAACTCGCACGCCGGACACCAACGGGCCATTAACTGGGTCAAGAAATCCGGCCCCAGGAAGGGCGAGTTCAGACACGCGATCACCCGGCCCTGGGGTGCCGTGAATTCGGGGACACGCTTTAAGATCTGGCCATAGCTCTTCTCGGCGTTGAAGCTGCCGCGCTGGTTGGTCGGCGGGTCGATGATGACCAGGTCGAACGGTCCGAGCTGGCGGATTTTCCACCACGACTTGAACAGGTTGTGTGGCAGCATGCGCACCCGGCGCTGATCGTGGCCGTTGAGCGCATGATTGCGTTCTCCGATCTTCAGCGCATTGCCGCTCATGTCGTTATTGACCACGAGTTCGGCACCGGCTTCGATCGCCGCGACTGAAAACGCGCAGGTGTAGGCGAACAGGTTCAACACCCGCGCGCCGGCAAAGCGCGGCACCAACGCGCGTCGCACGTGCGCCATATCCATAAACAGGCCGATGTTCTGATTCTTCTGCGGCGCGATGAAGTACCCGCAACCATCCTCGTAGACAACGTGTTCCTCCGGCACATCGCCATGCACGATGCGCGCCGCGGTTCGTCGTCCATCTCTATGCTGTAGAACAATCCCCTCGATCTGGGGGCGCGCCGCGAGCAGCCCGTCGACGAGTTGCTCGATCGCATAAGGCTCGGTCTGCGCATAGAGTGAGATCTGCAGATACGGGGGAAACTCGTTAACCACCACGTGCTCATAGCCGGGATAACTATGGCCACGACCGTGGAACAGCCGCCGCGCCTGAGGTTGCTCAGTCGCGTCGGCACTCGCCCACTTCGCCTCACAGACTTCGATCACAGCACGCATCCTAGGCGTAATCTCGGGCGACGCGATACAAGAGGTGATCTTCGTAGCCGCTGAGCACTTCGAGCAGACCGGACAGTCGCCGATCTAGGGCAACATCCCCGGTGTCCACAATCAGGGGACGTCCCTGCAGCGTATCGAGCTTAGTGCGGGTTGCTAACACATGCAGGCGCGGCCCGGCATCCACCGCAAGGTCCAGGAGCCGCCGCAGCACGGTTGGGCTGAACATCTGATTGCCGCGCCCGAACAATACCCCCTGGTGTGCCGCGAAACTGACAAACACCTCGACGTCCTGCAGGCTCAGCAGGCGCGCCTCGTTGACATCGAGCTCCACGCTACCACCCGGATGCAGCACGTCGACTCCCCGCAACGTTCCATCGAAACCGAGCTGCTGTTTCACTGCCAGACAGGTACCCCCCGCACCGAGCACACAGATCCGCTCAGCGTTACGGTGCTCTAGCACGTGGGCACAAATCTCCTGCACCGCCAGCGGTTCCTGCTCCTTACCGCCGACCTTGGTGTGCTGCAGATAACCACCGGCTTCCGGTACCCGCAGCTCGCCAAAACCGGTGGTAGTGAGCGCCTGCTCTACAGTATCGGAATCGCTGACAAAGTCTCGCACCTCACGCCGCACGCTCGCGACCAGACCGCCGCTCGCGAGGCGCGCGAGAATCTTTGCCGCGGCGACCGGACTTACCGCAAACACGCCGCTGTGCATTTTCACACCTGCGGGAACGCCGAGCACCACGGCCGTATCGGCGACCGCGGCGAGGAGATCGCGCGCGGTCCCGTCCCCACCGACAAATACCAGCACGTCGACCTGCGCGTGCAGCAACGCGGCAGCAGCAGTGCGCGTATCCGCAGCCGTGGTATTGCTCGCGTCCGGCGTATAAACAACTTCGCAGACGATCCCGGCGGCGGCGAAGCAGTCTGCGCCCATGCCGCCATCACAGGTCAGCCACTGAGGCGCATGCCCGGTGGCCTCCACATGGCGCAGAAACGCAAGCGCCCGCGCAGCCGCCATTGGCTTCGCACCAAGCCGCCGCGCCTCGGCCAGACGTTTGGCGCCATCACTGCCTTTCAAACCGACCCGGCCGCCCATCCCGGCGACCGGGTTGATCAACAGGCCCACCCGCAGGGCGTCAGATGCGGGCACTGACATATTCCGCGATGGCGAGCGACGCCGTGAGCCCCGGCGATTCGATGCCGAGCAGGTTGACCAGCCCCGTCACCCCGTGCTCGCTGGCGGTGTCGATGCGGAAGTCCCGAAAGCCGTCCGCGGATGACGCGATCTTTGGACGGATGCCGGTGTAGCTCGGGTGCAAGCGCGCGTCGTCGAGAGCGGGAAAGTATCGGCGAATAGCAGCGGCAAATAGCGGCTTGATGGTTTCGTCAAAGCTGTAGTCGATCGCTTCCAACCAGTGCACGTCGGGTCCAAATTTCACCTGCCCCGCCAGATCCAGGGTAACGTGGACTCCCAGGCCTCCAGCCACCGCGATCGGATAGACCAGGCGCGTAAACGGCTGGGCGCCGGCATAGGCATAGTAGTGGCCTTTGGCATAATGGGCCTGGGGTGCGCCGGGCAATCCCGCCACCAGATCCGGAGCCCACAAACCGGCGCTGTTGATCACCAGGTCCGCGCGCAGACTCAGCGCGTCGGTATGGACGGTCAGCGGATTGAACTCGCAACGTATCACGGGGCTGTTGAAGGCGATCATGCCGCCGTGCCGTTCCAGTTCCCCCTGCAGGCTCAGCATGAAACTGTGCGAATCGATTATCCCGGTCGATGGCGACATCACCGCCCCGACACATCGCACCTCGGGTTCCAACTCGGCCACCTCCGCCTGAGACAACCAATGTAGATCCGGCACCTGATTGGCATGCCCTTTATCGATATAGCTGCGCACCGTGTCGACCTGGGAATCATCCGCCGCGACGATGATCTTGCCGCAGTTGCGATGCGGAATATGGAACTCTTGCGCATACTCGTACAGCAGGTGTTTGCCGCGGACACACAGCTCGGCTTTGAGACTGTTGGTGGGATAGTAGATGCCCGCATGGATGACCTCAGAATTGCGCGAGCTGGTTTCCGAGCCAATGAGATCGTGCTGCTCCAGCACGATGACCTCCCGGCCTGCGGCAGCAAGTCTGGCCGCCATGGCGAGCCCCACAACGCCCGCGCCGATCAAGATGCAATCGACCTTATCCATGCTCTTCAGGGCTCATCCATACCGGCTCAGCGGGCAGGTGCGCTTGCGCCCAAGTGCGCTTGCGCGCGAGTGCGCGGGCAAAACAGCGCGCGCGCTGCCCCGCCGGAGAGTCGAGCCACACATACATCTGCGCCCGGCTGGCATGCACCCGCGCCGCAAAGGCCTGGGTTTCCAGGAACAATTGGTAACCTTCTTGATCAGCATGAACAAAGTCGTCGACGCTGACCCGGAACGGCACGCCGGCCGCGTCTGCGAACAGCGACTCCAGTGCCTGGGGCCGTCGTTCGTAGCGGAAGAAAGCAGATCGCGCACACGCGCTGCGCGGCGGTGGCAAGTAGGGGTAACCAAAATCTTCCTGTTGGCGCCGTGCCACACCGGCCAGGCACCAGTGGGCGGCTTCGTGCAGCGCGCTGGCCGCGTAGTCACCTCTAAACAACAAGCAGCCCGGCGCAGCGCCAGCGGGCGGCCGATACAATGGCTCATCGGCCCCGCCACGCAGAATGGTATGCTCGGTCTCAGCAAAGCACCGGTCGAATACCGTGCAGATTTGTCCGGCCTTCATGCTCGCCAGGCACCAGATCGCCACGCGCCAGGATCGCGATCCTGCCAGGCGGCCAGCCAAGCTACATACGCCGGCGGCAGGAAGTCATCCCCCGCGAGAAGATGGGCGAGATACGCAGCGCTCGGCAGCAACCCAGGCTGGCGGAAGGCCGTGTTGGCAAAGTAGGTCCAGGCGCTGACCGGCTGACTACTACCGCTGGCGGTGACCACCACAGCATCGCGCCCATAATTCCAGGGTGCGCGCTCGAATGGGTCCATCAGGC
>JBCCHL010000163.1:0-10101 GCA_039028775.1 Pseudomonadota bacterium
AGACGCCTGGCGATAAAGACGCCTGACGATAAAGACGCCTGGCACTAGCGAGTCGCCTGACAAACGTCCCAGAGCCAGAAAAGCTATAGATCCGTTCGGCGTACAAGAAGAATATGAGAGCCTTAAGAACGTCATGACCAAGACCATACACATCGGCGAAATCTTCGATTATCTGCCGCACCGCTATCCGTTTTTATTGATCGACCGTGTCACCGACATGGCGGTGGGGGAGTGGGTCACCGGGTATAAGAACATCACGATGAACGAACAGCTGTTTGAAGGTCACTTTCCGCACGAACCGATCTTTCCCGGCGTGCTGATCCTGGAGGCGATGGCGCAATTGTCCGGGGTGCTCGCGTTTGAAACCAAGGGGACACGTCCTGCGGATGGCGTGAACTATCTGTTCGGCGGGTTGGAAAAAGCGCGTTTTCGCAGGCCGGTGGTGCCCGGTGATCGACTCGATATGCGCAGTCAGATCGTCGCCGATCGCAAGATCATGATGAAATTTGACTGCGAAGCATACGTCGAAGATGAACTCGCCTGCAGCGCAACCCTCTCCGTGGTAGAGCAGCGATGATCGATGCGCGCGCGATCATCGATCCGAGCGCCAAGCTCGGTGCTAATGTCAGCGTCGGTCCCTGGAGTATCATCGGCGCCGATGTGGAACTCGGCGACGACGTGGTCGTCGAATCCCACGTGGTGGTGAAAGGACCCACGCGGATCGGTGCCGGGGTGCGTGTCTTTCAGTTCGCCACCGTCGGTGAGGATACGCCAGCCTTTGCCTACGATGGGGAGGAGAGCATCCTTACCATCGGCGCCAATACCGTGATCCGTGAGGGGGTGACGATCCACCGCGGCATGGCCAAGGGCGGGATCGGTAAGACGGTGGTCGGCGCCAACTGTCTGTTGATGGCCTACGTGCATGTCGGCCATGACTGCATCGTCGGCGACCACGTGATCATGGCCAACAACGCAAGCCTGGCGGGTCATGTCGAAGTGGGCGACCACGCTAATTTTGGCGGCTACAGTGGGGTGCCGCAGTTTCGCAAAATTGGCGCATATACCCATATCGCCGCGATGGCGCTGGTCACCAAGGACGTGCCCGCCTATATGACGGTGACCGGGAATCCCGCTTACGCCGTCGGGCTCAATATGGAAGGCTTGCGCCGGCGTGGCTACGACGAGGCGACGGTCAAAGCGATTCGCCAGGCGCATCGTGTCGTCTATCAACAGAATTTGCGTACCGCTGACGCGCTCGCCCAATTGCGTGATCTGCGCGATGAGTTTGCCGAGGTGGACCTGTACGCCACCTCCATCGAAGTCGCCGAGCGCGGCATTATCCGCAATCGCAAGGCCGGCGGCTGACGCGGTGGCGCGCCTGCGCCTGGGCCTGCTCGCGGGAGAGGCTTCGGGAGATCGCCTCGCCGCCGGCATGATGGCGGCCCTGAAGGAGCAGGCCGAGGGTGCTGGGCACAGCCTCGAGTTTGTCGGGGTCGGAGGCGAACTAATGACCGCGCAAGGTTTGCGCGGGCTCGCATCCATCGATGAACTCGCGGTCAACGGTTTTTACGAACCGGTGGTGCAACTGCCACGTCTGCTCGCACTGCTGCGGCGCCTCACGCACGAGCTTGCGCGCAGCGATCTTGATGCTTTCATCGGTATCGACTTCAATGTGTTCAACTTTCTGTTAGAGAAGGCGTTGCGCAAGCGCGGCGTTCGGACCGCCCACTACGTCTCGCCGTCGGTCTATGCCTGGCGGCGCGGTCGTACCCGACAGGTAGCGCGCGCCGCGGATCTGCTGCTGTGTCTGTTTCCATTCGAGCCCGGTTTCTATGCCGGTACCGGGCTGCGCGCGGAGTACGTCGGCCATCCACTCGCTGATGCCATCGCGCCGGGCCAGGGTGATGCCGAGCAGGGTGCAGCCCGTGCCGCGTTGGGTTTGGCGAGCGACGGGTTGGTCGTGGCCATTCTACCCGGCAGTCGCAGCGGCGAGGTCGGGCTGATGGGGCCGGTGTTCCTCGCCACCGCGGCGCTCTTCGTGCAGCGTTTTCCCGCCTGTCAGTTTGTGATTCCCTGCGTGCGGGACAAACTCCTCGCCCCGTTGGAAGCCTTGGTAGCCCAGCATCCCGAACTCGACATCAAGATCGTACGCGAAGACGCAAGGCGGGCCTTGACCGCCGCGGACCTCGCCTTGATTAAATCGGGTACAAGTACTTTAGAGGCGATGTTGCTCGGGCGACCGATGGTGGTGAGCTATCGAATGGGCAAGCTGAGTTATCAACTCGCCCGACGCTTGATCCGCTCACCCTACGTCGCGCTGCCCAACGTCCTCGCGGGGCACGCCCTCGTTCCCGAGCTCTTGCAGTACGAAGGTGAAGCGCCGGCACTCGCCGCCGCGCTGGAAGCTCAGTGGCAGGCCTGGCAGCAAGGTCAAGGCGGGGACCTGCAGACGGCTTTTACCGAGTTGCACACCGAGTTGCGGCGCGGTGCAGATACCCAGGCTGCGCGTTGCGTGTTAGGCTTGATGCACTCCCGCGCGAGCGCCTGATCCTGCGCGCTCCTGCGCTCTCGCGACTCGACGCTTCTTAACAGGGCGCTCTTTAACCGGATAACAGGACGCGCGTTGACAGGTCGCGCGTTGACAGGTCGCGCGTTAACAGGTCGCGCGTTAACAGATAGAGGATATTGCCCAGCCTTGTCGGACCTCCCGCACGAATCCATGACCCACGCGGATCTGTTCGGCTATGCCGCAAATCTCTTCAGCGGTGATCGCTACGCGGGCGTGGATGAGGTCGGCATCGGTCCCCTCGCCGGACCGGTCACGGCGGCGGCGGTGATTCTGCACCCCTCTAGTCCCATAGATGGACTACACGACTCCAAGCGCTTGACCGCCAAGCGCCGGGCGGAGCTGGTGCTGGAGATCGAGCACTACGCGCTCAGCTTTGGGCTCGGTTGGGCCAGCGAGGCTGAGATCGATGCGGTCAACATTCTCCAGGCCAGCCATCTGGCGATGCGGCGCGCCCTAGCGCAGCTCTCGGTAGCGCCTGAATTGGTCTATATCGATGGCAACAAGACGATCAGCCTGGAAGTACCCTGTATTGCCGTGGTCAAAGGGGACGGGCGGGTGCCGCAGATCAGTGCCGCTTCGATCCTCGCTAAGGAAGCACGCGACGCGCTGATGGGTGAACTGGACGCGACCTACCCCGAGTATGGTTTTGCCCAGAACAAAGGCTATCCCACCAGGGCGCACATGGCAGCGCTCGAAGCGCATGGTCCGTGTCCGATCCACCGCAAGAGCTTCGCCCCGGTCGCCGAATTTTGCACCCTGCCGACACCTGGGGCAGAATCCACCGCTACCGCCAAGCTGACGCTAGAGGTCTGATCTCCGCCATGTCCGCCGCCTCCTTTGTGCACCTGCATGTCCACACCGAGTTCTCGCTCGCGGACGGCTTGCTCAAGATCAAAGGCCTGGTCGGAGATACCCTGGCTGCGTCCATGCCGGCGGTGGCGGTCACCGACGTCAACAATCTGTTTGCGCTGGTGAAGTTCTATGAGAACTGTCTTGGCCGGGGTATCAAACCGATCCTCGGAGCCGAACTGAAGGTATCCGACCCCGAGCGCGAAGGCGACGACGGCCAACGCATCGTCGCTCTGGCCATGAACGAACAGGGGTATCGCAACCTCACGCTCCTGGTGTCGAACAGCTACACCGACAGCACAGGCACGCGCGGGGTGGTGTGCGAGACGAGTGTGTTCAATCTGCACGAGGGTCTGATCATCCTCTCGGGCGGTGTGCGTGGCCACCTGTGGCATGCGGCCCTGCAGGAGGATGACAGCCTGACTGCGCTGATGCGCCGCTGGCAGGCGAAGTTCGGCGATCGCTACTACGCGGAGATCACCCGCACGGGTCGGACGGGCGAAGAAAAGGTGCTGCGCCGCCTGGTGGTGGCCGCCAGCCAGCTCGGCATCGGCGTGGTCGCCACCAACGATGTGGTGTTTGCAGCCGCCGACGATTTCGAAGCGCACGAAACCCGCGTGTGTATCCACGACAGCCGCACCCTCGACGATCCGCGCCGGGAGCGGCGTTATTCCGATCAGCAATATTTCAAGACGCCGCAGGAGATGTCCACGCTGTTCGCCGATCTACCCGGCGCGCTTGCCAACACGGTAGAAATTGCCAAACGCTGTAACGTGCAGCTGGGACTGGGCACCTACTACCTGCCGGACTATCCCATCCCTGCGGGTCAGACGCTGGAAGAGTTCCTCGAACACACCTCCGTGGAGGGCCTTGCGGCGCGCATCGCCACGCGCGGCATGCGCGCGCCGGCGGCCAGCCGCGAAGACTACGACCAGCGCCTGCGCTTCGAGTTGGACGTCATCAATCAGATGGGGTTTGCCGGCTACTTCCTAATCGTCATGGAGTTTATCGCCTGGGCGAAGGATAACCGTATCCCGGTCGGTCCCGGGCGGGGTTCGGGTGCCGGGTCGCTGGTGGCCTATGTGCTGGGCATCACGGATCTCGACCCGCTGGAGTACGACCTGCTGTTCGAGCGCTTCTTGAATCCGGAACGGGTATCGATGCCGGACTTCGACGTCGACTTCTGTATGGAGGGTCGCGATCGCGTGATCCAACATGTCAGCGAACGGTACGGGCTAGACGCGGTCAGCCAGATCATCACGTTCGGGACGATGGCCGCGAAGGCGGTGGTGCGCGATGTCGCCCGTGTGCAGGGCAAACCCTATGGTCTGGCCGACAAACTGTCCAAACTGATCCCCTTCGAAGTGGGGATGACCCTCTCCAAGGCGATGGAGGACAGCCCGGAGTTGGTCGAGTTTGTGCAGGGTAGCGAAGAAGTGTCCGAGATCATGGACATGGCCTATAAGCTCGAGGGCATTGTGCGCAACGTCGGCAAACACGCGGGCGGGGTGGTGATTGCGCCGAGTGCGTTGACCGACTTCGTCCCGCTCTACACGGAAGATGGCGGCAGTAGCCTGGTCTCTCAGTTCGATAAAGACGACGTCGAACGGGCGGGGTTGGTCAAGTTCGACTTCCTGGGCTTGAAGACCCTCACCATCGTCGATTGGACGGTGCAGAACATCAACAGCGCGCGGGCGGCCGACGATCAACTCGACATCGATCTCATCGAGCTGACCGATACCGCGACCTTCGATCTGCTCAAGCGCGCCGATACAACCGCGGTGTTCCAGCTCGAATCCCGCGGCATGAAAGACCTCATCACCAAGCTCAAGCCCGACAATATCGACGATATCATCGCGTTGGTGGCTTTGTTCAGACCAGGCCCGCTGCAGTCCGGCGCAGACCAGGATTACATCAATCGTAAACATGGGCGTGAGCCGGTGAGCTTTCCGCACCCGGCGCTGGAAACGGTTCTTGAGGGCTCCTACGGGGTCGTGCTCTACCAGGAGCAGGTGATGCAGATCGCGCAGGAACTGGCCGGCTTCTCGCTCGGCGGTGCGGACCTGCTGCGCCGCGCGATGGGCAAGAAGAAGCCCGAAGAGATGGCCAAAGTGCGCGCCCAGTTCATGACTGGAACCGCCCAGTTTGGGGTGGACGCAAAGCTCGCCGGCGAGATCTTCGACAACATGGAGAAGTTTGCCGGCTATGCGTTTAACAAATCGCACTCCGCCACCTATGCCGTGGTCAGCTATCAGACCGCGTGGCTGAAGGCGCATTATCCCGCCGAGTTTATGGCCGCCAACCTGTCGGCAGAAATGCAGAACATCGATCGGGTGGTCATCTTGGTCGACGAGGTGCGCAACATGGAGTTACCGCTGCTGCCGCCTTCGATCAACCTGAGCGAATACCGGTTTTCGACCCAGAACGGCAGCGTCATCTACGGTCTCGGTGCGGTGCGCGGCGTGGGCGAGGGGCCCGTGGCGGCCATCGTCGAAGAACGCGCCCGCGGCAGCTTCAAAGATCTGCAGGACTTCTGCGTACGCCTGGGTAACAAGGAAGGTGGCAACGAGGGCGGCAAGAAGGTCAACAAGCGTGTCAACGAGGCGCTGATCACCTCCGGCGCGATGGACGAGTTTGCCCGTCCCGGCGAGGAGATCAACGATACCCGCGCGCGCCTGCTGGCCCAGTTGCCCGCGGCCATGCAGTACGCCGAGCAGGCGGCCCATAACGCGGCGGCGGGTATGAGTGACATGTTCGGTGCGGCGATCGATGCGCCGCCGCCACTGCCCGAGGTGGATTGTGCGTCGATGCAGACTCGGGCCCGCTTGAACGGCGAAAAAGACGCCCTCGGGTTGTATCTCACCGGCCATCCGATCGAAGAATACGAGGCCGAGCTGAAACACTTCTGCAAACGCAAGATCGGTCAGTTGCGCTCCGAACGCAAGAACCAGTGGGTGTGCGGGATGGTGGTCAGCATCCGGGTCATGAAGAGCCGCAAAGGTGCGCCAATGTGCTTCCTGGCCCTGGACGATCGCTCCGCCCGGCTTGAAGTGTCGCTGTTTCCCGAAGCATATGAGAAGTTTGGCCGCAAAGTAGCCAAAGACGAGTTGCTGGTGTTTGAAGGCGAGGTGCAGGACGATGACTTCAGCGGCGGCCTGACCCTGCGCGCGGAGCGGGTACTGACCATCGCGGAAGCGCGTCAGCGGTTCAGCGCCGGGGTCCTGCTCGATTTTCGCCAGCAGAGCCTCCCCAGCGACTTCAGCCCTCGCCTGAAGGAGCTGATCCATCCACATCGCATCGATCACGAAGGATGCGAGATCGTGGTGCTCTATACCGGTTCCGGGGCCCAGGCGCGCATCGCGCTCGGACAACAGTGGCGCGTCGATGCCAGCGACGACCTGTTGCGCGCCCTGAACGATGAATTTGGCAGCTGCGCGCAACTCGCTTATGCCGATGGCTGACGTGAGCCGAGATTTTTGTGCCTGACGTCGATCTGATCTCCCACCTGGCGCAGCAGTTACCGACCACCCCGCAACAACATCTCACCACACTTTACGTGGGGTACAGCGGTGGTCTCGATTCCACCGCGCTGCTGGTTGCCGCCGCCGGACTGCGCACCCGTATGCCCGAGCTCGAAGTGATCGGCCTGCACATCGACCACCAACTCTCGCCCGACGCCGGAGCCTGGGTGGCACACTGTCAGCGCGTCGGCGCGCAACTCGATGTGGAGATACGGGTGCACCAGGTTAGCGTGCCTACCGAAGGCAATCTGGAGGCGAACGCGCGGGAAGCGCGGTATCGGATCTTTCGCGAGCAGCTGCGGGCGCAAGGCGACCTGCTGTTGCTCGGACATCATCGTGATGACCAGAGCGAGACGTTGCTCCTGCGGCTCCTACAGGGCCGTGGACTGCTGCCGATGCAGCGCTATCGCCCGCTCGGCGCGGGTGGTTTGCTGCGTCCGTGGTTGGATCTCACCCGTGCTGATCTGCACCAGGCCGCACAAGGGCTTGCCTGGGTTGAGGATGAGAGCAATCGCGATACAACCCTGGCGCGTAATTTTTTGCGCTCCCGGATCATCCCCGAGCTGGCGGGTTTCTGGCCGAACTACGCAGCGGCGCTGGGTCGGGTAGCCAACGCCCAACATGCCAACGAACAGGCCTTGGTCATGCTGGCCGGGCGCCTCGGAGATGGGTTTCCTTGCGCGCTGCTCGAAGGGGCCACCGGGCGTGACCATGCTTTGTTGCGCGCCTATCTGCACGCCCGGGAGGTGTTTACCGTCAGCGACGCCGCGCTGGACGATTTTTCCCGCCGTGCGACCGATGCGGAAGCGGCGCGCTTGCAGGTCGGTCCGAGCCATAGCCTGCGGGTGCATGAACAGATGATCTACTGGGTCGATGAGACCCTGACATTACCCGAGCGTACCGGCGTGGACACCTGGATACAGTTTGGTCCGCACCGCCTGCGCGTGGTCGGTCCGCTGCCAACCCGACCCGACGGTTGGCAACTGCACCCCGCCGGCGAACACGCGCGGGAGAGGTTAGCCGGCCAGCGGCTGACGGTTTCGGAAGCGCTGCGCACGGCGAAGGTACCATCCTGGTGGCGCGCCGACTGGCCACTGCTCGCGGATGGTGTGGATCGCTCGGATGGAGAGGAACGAATGTTCCTGCCGCTGCCCGGCGTCCCTCTGCCTGAAAACTGGCGCCTTGAAGTCGAGTGGTTCGAGATAGACAAAAAATAGCAGCCTGATCGTTTGAGCTTAGAGAGGGCTTTTGCTATCTTGCAATCCCATCTTGAACACCCAGCGTGTAGAAAGTTTCCGTTGTTAAAGAACGCTTGCCACCGCCGCAGAATGGCGCGTGGCGAACTCGTGTTTGTGGATGTCGTGGCCCCATATTGCGCTGCGCCCCACGCTCCGGCGTTCACTTAGCAGCAGGTTGTGAGTATGTGCTTCGCAATCGGTTCAAGAGTGTGGCTTAAGCCCCGCACACCTATGGAAACCGCCTGACGCGGTGTGGTCTTTCGCAAAACAAGATGGGTTGGCATGACGAAGTATGTGTTTGTAACCGGTGGCGTGGTTTCCTCCTTGGGCAAGGGAATCATCACGGCATCGCTCACCGCGCAGCTGGAAGCGCGCAAGCTGCGGGTGAACGTCCTCAAGATGGACCCCTATATCAACGTCGACCCTGGCACCATGAGTCCGTTTCAACACGGCGAGGTGTTTGTGACCGGCGACGGGGCTGAAACCGACCTCGACCTCGGTCACTACGAACGCTTCTCCAACGTGCGCATGACCAAGCATAACAATTTCACCACCGGCAGTGTGTATGCGGAAGTGCTGCGCCGCGAACGGCGGGGTGATTACCTCGGCGGTACGGTGCAGGTCATCCCGCACGTGACCGACGAGATCAAACGGCGTATCCGCCTGGTGGCCGAAGGGTTCGACGTGCTCATCGTCGAGATCGGGGGCACGGTGGGTGACATCGAGTCCCAACCGTTTCTCGAGGCGATCCGCCAACTGCGTCTGGAAGTGGGACGCGATCGGACGCTGTTCATCCACCTCACCTACGTACCGTTCCTGCGCAAAGCCGGCGAGATCAAGACCAAACCGACGCAGCATTCGGTCAAGGAGTTTCGCTCGATCGGACTGCAACCGGACATCCTGGTGTGTCGCTCCGAGGAGCCCTTGCCGCGCTCCGCCCGACATAAGATCGCCTTATTCACCAACGTCGAAGAACGTGCAGTCGTGTCCAGCTACGATGTGGACTCGATCTACCAGGCACCGCAGATGCTGCACGACGAAGGCTTGGACGACTATGTGGTCGAGTTCCTTGGCCTCGAGTGTGAAGACCTCGACCTGCGCGAGTGGCGCGAGGTGGTTGAGGCGGAACAGAACCCGACCCGCACGTTGAATCTCGCCTTCGTCGGTAAATATCTCGATCTGCTCGATGCCTACAAATCGCTGATCGAGGCGATCACCCATGCCGGCATCCACACTCGCACCGACGTCAACATCAACTTCATCGATGCCGAAGATCTGGAACGAGATGGGGTGGATCGGCTCGCTGAAGCCGACGCGATTCTGGTGCCGGGCGGGTTCGGTCGCCGCGGCTTCGAAGGAAAGATTCTGGCGGCGGGCTACGCGCGCGAGCACGATGTACCTTACCTCGGCATCTGCTATGGGCTGCACGCGGCCATCATCGACATCGCCCGCCACCGGGCGGGGCTGGAAGGTGCGCACAGTACCGAGATCGAGGACAACCCGCAGCACCCGGTGATCGGTCTGATCACCGAATGGAAGGATGCTGCGGGCACCGTGGAAAACCGCGCCCAGGGAGACGACCTGGGTGGCACCATGCGCCTGGGCGAGCAGACCTGCGTACTCAACCAAGGTTCACTGGCGGAGCGGGTCTACGGGGTTGGGGTGGTGCAAGAGCGGCACCGACATCGCTACGAGGTCAACAATCACTACGTCGAGCAACTGGAAGAGAGCGGCATGTCCGTGGCCGGTCGCTCGGAGGATGGCGAATTGGTGGAGATGATCGAACTGCCGGAACACCGCTGGTTTCTGGCCTGCCAGTTCCATCCAGAATTTACCTCGTCCCCGCGCAAGGGGCACCCGGTATTCATGCGCTTTGTGGAGGCGGGTAACGAATTCGCGGCGCAGCGCATGGCGGCGGAAGATG
>JBCCHL010000164.1:0-9971 GCA_039028775.1 Pseudomonadota bacterium
AGTTTGACAAGTTCGATTGGGACGGGATGGAGTTGCAAGCGCCTACTTTCACCGCCACCGGCGACAAGATGATTCGCCTGATCGAGATGGAGGGCCTGGTCTCGGAGATCAAGGTTGCTCCGCTCCTTAGCAAGAAGGTGGAAACCCAGGAGGTGAAGATTGGCCGCCTACACGTCGAGGTTGATGTTACCAAAGACGGTCCTCAGTTCGAAGAGGGAGGCAAGCAGTCACTCAAGTTTGACACCGCTCGGATCGATGAGTTGAGCGGCGTCGTCGACTTCGGGGGTACGACTCTCGGGTGGGAGCGGGTCAAGGGCTCGCTCACTCCCGGCCATGCGCACGGATCGTACGATGCGGTCTTGTCCCGCGGAATGTTGATCACGCCGCTGTCGCTCTTTCCCGAACTCGAGCTTCGGGAAGCAATAAACCGACGTAATACGCTGCGGGCTAACCTTTCAGAAGAAGAACGTAAGGTTCGCAGTACAGCACAGGACTCCAGCCCCTATGATGCACGGATAAAAGAGCTGCAGGGACAACTCGATGAGTTACTCGTGCGCTATACACAGCGGCACCCGCAAGTATCGATCATTCAGCAGTCAATCGATGATCTGCGCGTTCAAAAGGCTAACTCTGGCGGTGGTTTCAGCAATACCAACAGACTTCTGCAAGACAGCGTCGTCTATCAGAAACTCTCGACTTTGCTGGCAGAAGCCGAAGCCGAGGTCGCCAAGCTTCAGGTCAGAGCCGGCAGCTATTCCTCCAGAGTCCAGCAACTCGAAGGCACCGTAGACAGTATCCCGGCGGTTGAAGCAGAACTTACTCAACTTGATCGCGACTACGAAACTGTCCGCGAGCAACATCAGATCCTGCTGAACAAGCGTGAAGCCGCACGCCTGACCGGCAACATCGAAAGAGATTCAAACGATGTTAAAATCCGTTCGATCGATCCTCCGTTCGTGCCAACCCGACCAACCGATCCCGATCGTCTGCTACTCACGGTACTGGTGCTGATCGGCAGCATGGTCGCCGGCGTACTGGTAGCATTCTTCCTGTCACTGCTGAACCCTGTGTTCTACAACAAGCGCGCGCTGTAACACGTTACCCAACTGCCAGTGCTGGGTGTGGTAACACTGAGCCACAGTCGATCTGAACGTGTCGGGAACTTCATGAAGCACATCAAGTTCACTGTGCTTGCAGCATTGCTCCCCATTACCTGTGCGGTGCTGCTGTACACGTTGCTCAACAACACAACGCTCTACGACAATTTGAAGTTCACCGATGGTGACACCACTGTCGCGTCACTGGAAAAGTAACGAGCCGCAGCCACAGATTATTTCGAGAACACAGATATGAGCGCAATAGAACAGGCAGTGGCCCGCATGGGCGGCAGGCAAAATCAGAGAAACGCCGACCACAACGATGAACCGGTCTCAAGGTTGCAAGCGCCTGTCGACCGCGACATGGCTGCGAATGAAGGGCTCGAGGAACTGCACAGGCAAAGACCTGCAGGCAATTCTGCCGAAGGCTACTTCGAACTACCATACGATCAGCTCGATGCCGAAGGACTGGTGGCAGCTGCCGGTACGCGTAACCAGCTGTCAGAAGAGTATCGCGCAATCAAACGGCCGATTCTTTCAGCCATCGACATAGCCCGTTATGACGGCATAAAAAATTCCAACCTTGTCATGGTGACCAGTTGTGTTTCCGGAGAAGGCAAGACCTTTTCCGCTATCAATCTGGCCATCAGCATTGCCATGGAAAGAGACAGAACAGTCCTGTTAATAGATGGCGACGTCACGAATCCAAGTGCAGGCGAACGCCTGGGCTTTCGTCCAAAGCAGCGCGGCCTGACCGATGTACTGTTGAATCCAAACCTGCGCGTCGAAGATGTGGTTTGTCAGTCAGACATCAAAAACCTCAAATTCCTGCCTGCCGGCAGCTCTACGCATCACGTCACAGAGTTGTTATCCAGCCGGGCCATGCGCGAATTGATGGACAATTTGTCGCAGAGTTATAAAGACCGCGTCATCATCTTCGATACTGCCCCCATATTGCTGACCAGTGAAGCATCGATCATTGCCGACCTGGCAGGCCAGATTGTGTTTGTAGTGGCGGCAGAATCCACCACACAGGGCATGGTGTCAGACGCGCTCAAAATGATTAACAACCACAGCCGTGTCGGGTATGTGCTCAACAAAACCCGTAAGAAGCAGTCGAATATTTACGGTTATGGGTACGGTTACGGATACGGTCACAAATAAGTAATCCCGGCAGGCGGTGATCACACCACCTGCACTTTCCGCGCTGCCACTTGGTTGACCTGTGAACCAAAGCTGAATTTAAAGAATTTCCGGTCACAGCACTTACAGATTTAGCAAAACTTCAACAACTCCGTTTGAGCAAAGGCATAGACTTCGCATAGTGAGTGACAATTTGTCGCCAACGCTAAGTTCCCTTTGGCAAAGTTCGCGGAGATAGTGTGACCAGATTTATAAACATGGCCAGCCTTCTGGCTATATGTATTTTCGGTTTAGCCGGTAACTCTTCGGCGCAAGTCGTGGTTGCGCGCTACCTTGAATTCGGTGTTACCGCCACCGATAACCCGGATCTTGCCGAAAACGGCAGCGATTCCGAGCTGGTGCTAACGGTAAAACCCTCCGTCGAATTAAAATTTGCAGGCAACCGCTTTGGCACCGTAATAGTGGCCGAGGTTGAGCACTTCCGCTACACCGACGCTAAGCGCGACGTCACCGACCCCAGATTATTTGCCCGGACCCGCGGCACGCTGGTCGACAATCTTCTATATACCGATATCGCTTTCACCTACTCCAAACTTGCTCCTGACAGCACGTTTCTTCGACCTAACAACGACAACGAACCGGCCATGGATCTAAAGGGCCGCTTATTCGTGTTTCGTGAATTCGGCGAACTGGCGGATCTATATATCGGGCTGAACCACATTTCATTTTTTGAAGATGTCAGCGAGTCAGCGTCGTCCACCGAAAACGGCTTTGATTTCTCACTGGCGAAAAACCCCAAGTACGGTGGTTTCCTGTGGGGTATAAGTGGCTACTACAGTGAAGACGAATCTGAAGTGAACTCGTTTAAAAATAGTAGCATCGCCGCATCAGTCGGCAGCGTGCTGACTAAAACACTTTACGGAGAAGTATCATTCGGACAGGAATCACGTGATCCGCCCGGGATCGCGTGCGCGAATGACCCAATCGAGCGGAAACTGGTCTTTCTACAGAGGACAGGTCTTTCTGCAGAGGACACACACTCTTTTCCACAGAGGACACACGTTAACGTCTCCTAGCTTGTTAGGCTCTATCGATGTCAGGCTCAACCCGTAAGCAGCGAGGTGGCCGACCGCCAGATAGAAGCAAGCCAGCGCAACAAGGTCCAAGCCGACGCCGCCAACGCGATCGATGCCACCGAGTATTGAGATCTTGCGACTGATCAGCCTTGCCACCGATATCCGTCACGGGAGGCTGGCATTGCGTTCTTCCAGATGATCAAAGGTAAGATTCGATACGTTCGACACCTTTGCAAGGCCTGCTCCGCGCTAGACTGGTCAGATCAGTCTTAGGAGCGAACATGGCTCGTTCGATCTGCGCCGTGGTTCTGGCGGTATGCGTATGGTGGTGGTTTGCCAATACCGGCGAGCACGGCGTCGTACAAGCGGATGGCAGTCTGGCCTACCCCGATTACACCTTCAGCAATTACGAGCGCTTCGAGATCGAGGGTGTCGTGCTCAGCACTCGAACCTACAGTCATGACCGCGAAGCAGAACTCTCACCCGTGGACATCGCCATCGGTTGGGGGGCACTGAGCAACCCAGAGGTCAGAGCCCAGCTGTCGATCAGCCAGCGCAATCGCTGGTTCTACTGGCGCGCCGCCCAACTACCGATCCCTGCTCGCGAGATCAACCGCAACGCAACGAACATTCATATCATCCCTGGGGACGAACAGGTGCGCGCTCAGTTAAAGGAACTTGCGGCTGATCAGCACATACGCCTCATCGGCCAGTTGGTCGACGTCCAGGGTGAGGATGGATGGCGTTGGCGATCCTCACGGTCCCGAACAGACACCGGCCAAGGTTCCTGCGAATTGCTGCTCTTGGAGAAGATCGAATCGCGATACGGACAACTAATTTGACGGCATTCGCATTTTGATGCGCATAACAAACCCGTAGACGTTGGTGTGTGTCCTCTGCAGAGGATCATCCGGTTGTCAGGGACCCGCCGCAGGCCCGAGGCCAGAGCCGAGATGCTCCATATCGAGCGCGCGCAATAACTCCGCGGCCAGGGCCCGGCGGGAAGGGT
The DNA here is from genome assembly GCA_039028775.1 of Pseudomonadota bacterium. GTDB lineage: Bacteria > Pseudomonadota > Gammaproteobacteria > Pseudomonadales > Azotimanducaceae > UBA4421. The sequence continues at coordinate 4,326 of JBCCHL010000164.1, forward strand.
CCTGGTGAATCTGGCAATAGCGTGCCCAGAGATAGTATTCGCTCAGGGGATCCAAATGATCCTGCTGGGCCATTGTACGCACGTTGGCGTCGAACAAGCCGTGAAAATCGGGGACGCCGCCGTCCTCGTCGGTAAATCCATAGTCCCGGGCGAGGTCTGCGGCGAAATGGCTCATGCCGGCGCGTCGCTGGACGTCAGGGTCGCAAGCCAAGGCCACCACGGCGCGGCCGACGAGCAGTGGCGATTCGGATTGCGCAAAGTACTCATCTTTGACAATCGCGTCGCGCCAGTTAGCCTCATCTACTCCGAAGTGCTCGAGCACCGCCTCCGAACGCAGAAAACCCGGCGCCAACGACAGCGCCGTGACTCCCGTGCGGGTCAGTTCCATGGCCATCCCATAGGCTAATCGCGCGAGGCCGGCTTTGACAAAGTCATAAAGGATATTGCCGCGATAGCCGGCCAGATGCCCGTCGATCATCTCCACGATCAAGCCACGATCCGCGTCGATCATGAGCGGGACCAGATGTCGGTTGGTGAGCATATGGCTGTGCAGCGTCTGATCCATGTACTGCCCCAGGTTGGACAGATCGGCCTCCCAGAACGGCTTGCCCCAGCCCACCATATCATCGGCACCCCAGATGCTGTTGACCAGCACATCCAGCCGACCCGCTTCGTCGCCGATGCGCCGCGCCAGTTCTACCACCTCACTCTCGATGGTGTGATCGACCCGCAAAGCACGGGCATCACCACCCGCGGCGCGGATCAGATCAACGGTCTCGTCGATGGTCTCAGGCCGATCCATGCCACCGCTGTGTCCTGCGGCGCTGCGCCCGGTGCAATAAACCAGCGCACCCGCTGCAGCGAGCGCAATCGCACACCCACGCCCGCCTCCCCGCGTGGCCCCGGAAACCAGCGCGACCTGCCCTGCCAACGGTTGATCCTGCATGTTTATCCTCCCGCACGACCCAACCAGAGCATATAGAAGTGCCACCGATACGCCAGACCCCCGCATCGAAATTGGCGGTATTGCGCGCACAATACTGAACCGGCAGGCGTCACACGGCGGCCGAGCCTACAGCCCACGGCGTCGGCCGACAGCGCCGGCTTCGCAACCCAGGCGACGTATCCGCCGCGCCCTATGCCAGGCCTCGCGCGTTTACTCTTCAGGCAACCCGAATTCGCGATGCAAATAGTCGATGTGATAGAGATGCAGGTGGGCAAAGAGATCGTTACACACGCCCAACAGGCGTTTGGTGGCCCTAGCCGACGGTCCGCTTGCCAGCCTTAACCCCAACGAAACCTGGGCCTGGCGATTCCGATACATCAGCACACCCACCGAGCTATCAAGACGCCGATGCTCCGGGAGATCGGCAGCCCCACGCGCCTTGATGAAGCGTCGCAGGTCCTGATCCATGAACCCACGTGTGGGTACCTCTGGCAGGAGATCCTTGAGTGTGAGCGCACCGCGGGCTTCGTCCACCACGCAGCAGAACTGATGCCCAAGCAGCCAGCGGAAGCGAAAGGCATGGCGACCGCGCTGGGAGGTTTCCACACAACCATCGAAAACGCCCCGTTCCGCATATCCGAACAGAACCTCTCGCGCCGAGTTCAGCAACTCGCCCATCATCTATTCCGGCAGCGCAAACGCAACATAGGCGTGCTGCCCCGAAGGACTGCCGTCCGCGCGACGCGCGCTCTTGGTCGCGGTCGCCACCACAAACTGGCGACCGGCGATCGCATAGGTTGCGGGGATGCCCCCCGCATCAGCCGGTAGATCGGCACTCCACAACACCGCCCCGTCGGTTTGATCCCAGGCGCGGATCTTGCCGTCGTTGGTGGTTGAGAACAACAACCCTGCCGCCGTGGCCATCAAACTGCAGGTGGGAAACAGCGAGCCCGTGCCGGTAATTCCCCGAGCGGCAAGCTCCCGCACATCCCCATAAGGCTTCTCCCAGACGATCTCTCCGATGTTGAGATCGTAGGCAACCAGTTTCGACCAAGGCGGCGGTCCGAGCAGCCCGGTTGAGGTGAAGAAATGGTGGTAGCCGCTGTGGTAGTGCTGCGGGGTTTCGGAGATGGCCGGCGGCATCGTCTGGGGCAATGCCCGGCCGATCTCATCCAGATAGCCGTACAGAGCAGGCAGGCGCGCGGCGAGGTGGGGGTAAGCCGCCATCCTTCCCCGCCCCTGACTCACCACTTCTACAAACTCACTCTCCGACAATCGCTCAGACACATCTGCCAAGGCCGGAAACAGGGGTTGCTGGCCTTGACCCTGAATACCATGACAGATCGCGCAGTTGGTCTGATACACACTGGCCACACCCGCGCTCTGCCAGTCCTCCGCCAACATCTGCGGGCGCACTTGTAACTTCGGAATGGTCGGCGACTCGATCACCGCGAGATAGAACATGCCGGCGCCCGGCAGCACCGCCCCGTTGCCGTACTGCGCACCCCCGCGAGAGCCGGGAACGCTGACCGAGCCTTGAAACGAGGGTGGCGTGAACAGACCTTCGTTGCGTGCGGCCCTGATCCGTACGGCCAAAGCTTCGAGCTCCGCTGGATCCGCATATGGACTCAGCTCGTCCGCGCTCAGTGACAATCGCGCAAACGGCTCCAGTCCCACCGGAAAAGGCTGTGTGCGCGACGCCTTCTCCCCGGGCACGTCCGAGCGCGGCACCGGTCGTTCTTCGATCGGGTAAACCGGCTCGCCCGTTTCGCGATCGAAGACGTACAGGTAACCGTGCTTACCGGCGACCACCACCGCGTCGATCACTCTGCCGTCCCTGCGCACCCGGGTCAGCTTCGGGGCCATGGCGATATCGTAGTCCCAAATATCGTGATGGATCAGCTGAAAGTGCCAGATGCGTTTGCCGGTACGCGCGTCCAGGGCCAGCAGCGTGTTGGCAAACAGGTTATCACCCGCACGATTGCCACCATAGAAGTGGTAGGACGGCGCCCCCGTAGGCATATAAATGATCCCGCGCGCCTCGTCGATCGACATGTTAGTCCACACGTTGGCGGCACCTATGTGCTGCCAAGCATCTTCTGGCCATGTCTCATAGCCAAATTCACCAGGGTGCGGGATCGTATGAAAGGTCCAGACCAGTTCTCCGGTCAGCACGTTGTAGGCGCGTACGTCGCCCGGAGGACCGCCGTAGGTCTCATCGGTAATCGAAGAGCCCATGATGATCAGATCTTCGAAGATCCGCCCCGGCGTTCCGGTCGCGATGCGCCGGATCGGGCCCGTCTCACGGCTCAAGTTGGCGCGCAAATCTATCCTGCCGTTGTCGCCGAAGCTGGTGATGGCACTGCCATCGAGCACGGACAAGGCTCGCAGGTGGTGCTCGTGGGTCACCAGCAGGCGGCGGTTGCCGCCCTCGGCGTCGGCCCAGAACGCCATGCCGCGCACATAGGGTGCGGCGGTATCCGGCGCGCGCCACAGTTCGCGCCCCGTCGCCGCGTCCAGAGCGGCAACCCCATTGTAGGCGATGACATACATCACCCCATCGATCACCAACGGCGTACCGCGGTGGTTGGCATCGCCCGTCGGATAGCGCCACACCTCGATCAACTCACCAACATTACCCTTGTCGATATGGGTCAGCGACGAAAACTGAGCCGAGTCTGTCGTCCCGGCATAACTGCGCCACGCCGCATAGGGATCGGCCGGTTCGCCGGGGCGATCACACCCGGCCAACGCAACTAGCAAACCGGTAAACAATGTGGTGAACGCATACGGCAGTATCCTGCGTCCCCGCACGGATCCGCGCCGCGTCATGACGACGCACCGCGACGCACTCATACCCAGTAACACCGCACGCCAAAGCAGACTGCTGAATTCTCGCCGGAAACGCAGGTTCAAAGGCTCGGCTGAGAACCTTCGGCGGACACAGCGATGACCGGGTTGCTTCGCCATCGACCGTTTAGTGATTGTAAGACATACAACCTGGTTCGATCTTGCCGAGCATACCCGGGCCCCATTGACTGCCGCCCAACCAGAACTCTTTCTTCGCATGACAGTTGATCACCGTGGGCAGGCGATTGTTGACCGCCACCTGCCAAGCGCGCTCAAGCGCCGGGCGCAGCTCCGCGGCGGTGCGCACGGACTCGCCGTGTCCGCCGAGGGCTTCCGATATCTTGTGATACTGGATGTTTTCCTGGAACTGGTGCACATGCGCCACCCGCGGCTGCCCCGCATACCCGCTCCAGGTCCCCCACGCGTTGTTGTTGTAGACCACGACAATCGCCGGAATCCGGTACTTCGCCAGCGTCTCCACCTCAAAACCCGAATAGCCGAAACCCGCATCCCCGGTGACCGCGACGATCGGCGTACCCTGATAGGCCTTTTGCGGGCCTATGCCTAATTCACAAGCCACGCCGGCGCCGACCGCGTAGCCGACGTCAGGGCCGATAGACCCGTACTGAAACGCGCCGTTGCAGATCTGGCCTGGACGAAACGCCCGCAGCCGTCGGCGCGTATAGCGGCCGATGCCAAAGCCACCCGAGACCACCGTCACCTGCTCCCTGGGTATGTCCCCCTCATAGAGGAAATTGTGCAGTTCTGTGGCGATAACCGCCGGATGCACGGCATCGGTGTAGCCGAGGCCCTGCTTGTAATGTGCGTCGTTCTCAGCCTCGAAGGCTTCACGCGCCGCTGCCACTTCGGCCACCCACGCATCAAAACGCATCCTCGGCATCTTGTCGTGCAGCACCTCCAGCGCCGCCTTTTCGTTGGCGACGATTCCCAGATCGATCGGCAAATTGCGGCCGATATCGGCCGCGTCCGGATCGATGCGGACGTATTTGCAATCGATGTCGAACGCATACTCGCCCACCGCGGGCATGCAGTACTGTCCGACCAGGATCGCCAGATCGACACTGCCGATCGCACCGGGAGCCGTCGACGCGCTCAAGCGGTGGCCATCCGAAAAGTGCCCTCGGGTGGGTCCCGCCTCGCAGACCGGAATGTTGCCCCGCTCTGCCACCTGGCGCAGTACATCCCAGGCTTTGCTGTAGAAAACACCCATGTTAGCCACAATCAGGGGGCGCTTGGCCTGTTTGAGCAGGTCGATTAAACGATCGATGTCACGCGGATCGGGATAGGGGGTAGCGTCCGTGCGGTAACGTGTTTTGTCCCAGTGGTTTTCGAGGTCTAACTCACTGTCCATGCGCGACGCGCGCCCGGCCGACTCTTCCACAAAGTCCAGATGCACCGGTCCTGGCACGCCGGTCTTCAAATGCCGGAAGGCGTATCCGGCATATTCCGTCACCCGGCGCTTGTCGATGATGCGCTTGCCGTATTTCTTGATCCCCTCCGTCGTCGGCTGCTGATAGCCGCGCTGGATGCCACGCTCGGTATCGTCCCCGCCCAACGACATATTGCTGGCCAACACGAGGAGCGGCGAACGCGCGGAATTTGCCGCTGCGATGGCGCAGATCATGTTGGTAAATCCAGGACCTTCAGTGCCGGACGCCGCAGCAACCTCGCCGGTCACCCGGATAAACCCGTCCGCCGCAGAACACATCGCGCCTTCAGTGCGGCCCCCGTAGGTGGGGATGCCCGCGTTTGCCATGGCCGACACGATCGAGTAATTCCCCGGACAACAGAAGAGTGCCGCCAACCCCTCGTCTTTGCACACCTTGGCG
>JBCCHL010000165.1:0-9775 GCA_039028775.1 Pseudomonadota bacterium
CGAGGACTTCCCCGAGCTGACCCGGCGCATGAAGAAGATCCTCAAGAAAGGCCAGCGCTTTGATCGCGAAGATGTGCCAGCGGCCGAAGCGCTCGCGCGGATCGATGACATGGGTGAACCCTATAAACGCGAGTATGGGGCGGAGTTGATCGACAAACATGGCCTCGATTCCCTGTCCTTTTATCGCAACGGCCCGTTTGTCGATATGTGTGAAGGCCCCCACGTCCACACCACCAAGGAGATCGCGCGCGATGCGTTCAAGCTGCGTAGCGTGGCGGGCGCTTACTGGCGCGGCAATTCGGATAACGTGATGATGACGCGCATCTATGCGTGGGCGTTTCTCAACAGGGAAGATCTCGACGCGCATGTCGAAGCCTTTGAGCAGGCCCAGCTACGCGACCACAAGAAGCTGGGCCGCGAATTGGGCATCTTCACCATCGACAACGACATTGGTAAGGGGCTGCCCCTGTGGCTACCCAATGGCACGATCATCCGCGACGAGTTGGAGCAGTTCGCCAGGGAACTCGAATTCAAGGGCGGCTTTCAGCGCGTGGCCACCCCGCATCTCGCGAAGGAGAGTCTCTACCACACCACTGGGCATCTGCCGTATTACGCTGAAGATATGTTCCCTTCCATGGAACTGTTCGAGGAGGCTGAGGAAGAAGCGGATGCACGCAAGGTTAAGGAGGCGTATCGCTTGCGCCCCATGAACTGCCCGCATCATCACAAAGTGTTTGACGCGCAGCCGCGCAGCTATCGCGACCTGCCCATGCGCCTCGCTGAGTATGGACAGGTCTATCGGTTTGAAGACTCGGGTGCGGTGAGCGGTTTGGTCAGGGTGCGCGGCATGGCCATGAACGACGCCCACATCTACTGCAGCGAAGAACAGATCAAGGATGAGTTCAAACTGGTGGTCGCGATGTCCCAGGAGGCGTATCGCACCTTGGGGATCACGGACTACAAGATCCGCCTCTCGCGTTGGGATCCGGAAGATCCGAAGGGTAAGGACAAGTACGTCGACAACCCCCAAGCGTGGGAGGCCAGCGAGGCCATTCTCGTTGAGGTCCTCCAAGAGCTGGGGGTCGAATATGTGGAAGGCCCGGGTGAAGCCGCTTTTTATGGCCCAAAGCTCGACTTTCAGTTCGTCACGGTCACCGGGCGCGAGGAGAGCGTCTCCACCGTCCAACTCGACTTTGCGGTCCCCGCCCGCATGGGCCTGAAATACGTGGGTTCGGACGGTGAGGAACATGTGCCGTACTGTATTCACCGTGCGCCCTTCAGCACCCATGAACGCTTTGTCGCGTTTCTGATCGAACACTACGCCGGGGCGTTTCCGACCTGGTTGGCTCCGGTGCAGGTGCAACTGCTGACGGTATCCGAGCAGTACGATCCGCAAGCCCAGGCAATTGTCGATCGCCTACGTGGTCACATGGTGCGCGCGGAACTGGCACCCTCCAACGACACGCTGCCGAAGAAGATTCGCCAGGGAACGACGAGCAAGATTCCCAACCTCTTGATCCTTGGCGAGCGGGAGGTTGAAGAGGGCACGGTGACCCTGCGTCGCTATGGTCACCGGGAACAGCATACGATGACCGTCGATACGTTCGAGACCGCGCTGCTGGAGACGATCAAAAGCCGGAGTATGGAGTTTGTGCTACCCGACGTGTAGTCGGGTGTGCTGCTGAGACGTCAGGGCTGGGGCTGACGCGGACGGCTCGGTGGTGCGGATGCTCCTGCGGGTCTGGCGGTGACGGGATGGTGGATCGGGTCGGGTATCGACCGGGTAGCGTCTGCGCACCCGGCCGATTCAGACTGAGACCTTCTCAGAGTCAGGCCTATGCCTTCCGCTTAGCCGCCTTTGGCCGTCTGCGGGTCCGGCAGTTTCGGCGCCGACTGCACCGCGAGGCCGTGGGGCAGGTTTTCGGCACTGGCGATCTGCAGCGACAGACCGATCATATCGAGCAGAATGCGGCCGGTCTCTTCGACCATGGCGTCATCTTCCACCATCTCCAGCGTGTCTTCTTCTGTTGGGGTTGCTTCACTCTGGGCAAGGGTGGTGTCCGTTTCCTCGGTTTCATCCTGGGCGCCTTCCTCGGTCTCGGAGGCTTCATCTTCAGCGTCCTGCAACTCTTCCAGGTGATCGAGGTTATCAGCCAGCGCTTTGCCTTTGGCCGCGCGCAGCGTATTTTCCAATGTCAGACGCCAGTTGTCGTCCGCCGCCTTCTCTTCCCGGCGCACGGTCTCGTTCAATGACACGCTGGTCTTCGCGGCGTTTTCGCGACTTTTCGCCGCTATGGCGCGGAAGTAGTTGAAATCGACATCGTCCTCGGTGCGTGCGTCGTGTCGCAGTTGCAGCTCTTGCATCAGCGGTGACAGCTGGGTCGAACGATCGTAGACGGCAGGCTGGATCATGTCCCAGGGCATGGCGTCGTCGAGGGCGCTCTCGCCAACCTGTTCGATGTCATATAGCTCCGGGAAGCTGATATCCGGCAGTACGCCCTGGTGCTGCGTGCTCTGGCCCGACACGCGATAGTACTTGGCGGCGGTGATCTTGAGTTGCCCACGGTTTAGGGGGATCAGGGTCTGGACCGTGCCCTTGCCGAAGGTTTGACTGCCGACCACCACGCCGCGGCCATAGTCCTGGATCGCACCGGCGAAGATCTCGGAGGCTGACGCGGACAGGCGATTGACCAGCACCGCCATCGGTCCATCCCAGGCGACCAGATCATCGGTATCCGCATAGACGTTCGCGCGGCGGCGAGCGGATTTAACCTGCACGGTCGGGCCGGATTCGATAAACAAACCGGTCAACGAATCTGCTTCCTGTAGCGAACCGCCGCCGTTGTTGCGCAGGTCGATCACCAGACCGTCGATATCTTCCTGCTTGAGTTCGTTGATCAGCCGTTTCACGTCGCGGGTGGAACTGCGCGCATTCGGATCGCCAGCCTGATGGGCTCGAAAATCCAGATAAAAGGTCGGGATGCTGATCACGCCGATGTTATAGTCGCGGCCCTGCTCGTTGATGGTCAGCAACTTGGCCTGGGCGGCCTGCTCTTCCAGCTTGACCGTGTTGCGGGTGATCTCTATCACCTTGCTCGTATCGTGCTCGCTTTTGGCGGGTTTGATCTCCAGGCGCACCAGGGAACCCTTGGGACCTCGGATCAGCTCTACGACATCGTCCAGGCGCCAGCCGACCACATCGATGATCGGGCCATTCTCGCCCTGGCCGACACCGACAATCTTGTCGTCCACGTCTAGCGTGCCGGCTTTGTCCGCCGGACCGGCGGGCACCAGGCGCACCACCGAAGTGCTGTCTTCTTCGCTGCGCAAGACCGCTCCGATGCCTTCGAGAGACAGCGACATGTTGATGTTGAAGTTCTGCGATGTGCGCGGCGAAAAGTACTGGGTGTGCGGATCGTAACTGGTGGCAAATGCATTGATGTACACGCCGAACGCGTCTTCGCTCTTGTTCTGTAGCGTCTGCTTCAAGCGGTTCTTGTAGCGTTTGGTCAGAGTGTCCGCAATCTCTGCGTTATCCTTGTCGGACAGACGCATGCTAAGCACAGCGGCTTTCAGACGCTTACGCCAAAACTCATCCTGTTGGCTTTGTGAGATGAACCACGGGGCTTCTTCGCGATCGATCTCGATGCTCTCGTCGACGCCGAAGTCGATGTCATCAACGCCGTCGGCGACCTCGTTCATCAGGTACTGCAAGCGGTCGACGATGCGCATTTGAAAGCGGTTGTAGATCTCGTAGGCGGGTACCAGATCGCCGCGCTTCAGCGCATCGTCGAGTTTATAGCGAAAGCCCTCGAACTCTTCGATATCAGCCGCCAGGAAGTAGGCGCGCTGGTTGTCCAACGTCGCGATGTACTTGTCGAATACGTTACTGGACACGCCGTCGTCCAGTACGCGGCGGACGTAGTGGTTGTGGCGCAGTTGCTCGACTACGGTGAGGCTGGTACGCGGGTGTACGTCGAGCGGTTCCAGGACCGGTGCGGTGGCGGGCTCCACCGGATCGGCCGGCTGTGCGCTCATGACCGCCTCCGGCGTGGCGCTAGCGACAGTATTGTCGTCGCCAAACAGCGGTGTGGCGCAGAGACCGACGGCAAGTAAGCCGAGATAGTTTGCCCTGCGGCGAAGGTTGACTGTCATTTGCTCAAACATAGCGTCCCTTGTGTATCCTGCTGGCTTGCAATCGCGACTTTGCGGTCGTCGTCGACCATCGCGCTGCGAATGCGAGTGTCATTGCCTCGCGGCTTAAGAACCGCTGTATAGAGCCGTCTAAGTATACGTCTACCGGTCCGTTTGTCGGCCCGTTTGTGCATCCGTTTACGTCCGCGCGCTCATCGGTCACGACGGGTGAGATTTTGCTAAAAGCCCACGGCCGTGCCTGCTACACTCTCGCACCACTTGGTTCGAGTGGTACAAGTCCCTGACACCGCGAGCGGGGCAGGGCGTGCGATTCGTGCCGATTTTTGTAATTGCACCGTCTATTCTTGGACTGGCGTTCTGGGTCTTTAGTTCCTCAACCACCGTGTCTGATCTTAGCGTCTGATCTCGGTGTCGGGCACTTGAGCAACCGGTCTGGTTACAAAAATCTTTCCCCTTCCTGGGTAAAAACTGACCCAGGCAGCGTACCAAAGATCGCTTTGGCGACTGTTGGGAGAATGTAACCCGGTCGTAACGGTTGCCGCAATAGATGACCCACGGCCACATATGAGGATTAAAAATGATGAATTCGGTGATCCGACCGACAATCCCTGCGTTTTGCCTGGTTTTAGGCGCGGTTTTCGCCCTGGTTGGCTGTCAGCAGGCGACTCAAGAGGCAGATGACACGACCCAAGATCCTTCTGGAGAGACCGTGAATTTACAAACTGACATCGAAAAAGCAAGTTATTTGATTGGCTACATGCAGGGCCAACAGATGAAGCAGAATCTGGAGCAGCAGAGTCAGGGTGTGATCGACAACGATCAACTGGCCGCTGGGGTGATCGATGCAATGCGCAGCAATGAAAGCCAGGTGGATACCAATCAAGGCCAGGCGCTGATGGAGGCCTTGAACACCGCGGTACAGGGCAAGCTGGCCGAGGCGCAGGAAGATGCGAGTGCGGCGAGTGCGGATACCATCGCCGCGGGTGATGCCTATCGGGCGGAGTACGCCGCCAAAGAGGGCGTTGTGACACTACCTTCAGGCTTGCTCTACGAGGTCATCAACGAAGGCAGCGGTCCGAAACCGACCGCGAATGACACGGTCACCACCCACTACGCGGGCACACTGATCGACGGTACCCAGTTCGACAGCTCCATCGACCGAGGTCAACCCGCTAGTTTCCCCGTCGGTGGGGTGATCGCCGGCTGGACCGAAGCTCTGCAGCTCATGGGGGTGGGATCGAAGTGGCGCCTGGTGATTCCGCCTGACCTCGGTTACGGCGAACGGGGCTCGCCGCCGCGGATTCCGCCTCACTCAACCCTCGTATTCGAAGTCGAGTTGCTCGACATCAAATAGCGCGACGGTACGGCGCGGCACCCTGCATCGCGGCGCCTCGGTCCCTGACCCATCACGGGTCCGGGCTGATCTCGATACCGAGCGGACTCAAGATGTCGGCGACCTGGCTGGTGTAAATCTTGACGCCGCTGAGGTCGATGCGGGCGGCGTTGATGGTATTGAATTGTGCACCGCGCAGATCGACCCCGGTCAGAGTCATCCCGCGCCCCGACAAATTGTGCAGGGTACTGCCGGAGAGGTCGGCATCGCTCAGGTCGCAGTAGTCCAGACACGCCTCCAACATGCGATTGTCCGTCAGCGCGCAACCGACCAGATAGGTGTTGGCCAGGTTGCCGTATGAAAAGTTGCAGTGGTTCATGGTCAGGCTGGCCAGATCGGAGTCCCCGACCGGCAGGCGGAAGTCGCTGTGGCTGAGGTCGCAGCCCTGCATGTGACAGTGCTGCAACTCGAGCCCATAGGCATGCGCGCGAATAAATTCCACCACGGTCAGGTTGCAATGGTTGAAGCGTACCTCACGCAGATGTGCCTGGCAGAAATCGGCCGGTGATTGCGCAGCTTCGTCATTGAATTCGCAACGCGTGAAGTGGGTGTAATCCAATTCGCACGCGCGAAAGCTGCAGCCGATAAAGCTGCAGTTGTCGAACGTACACTCGCTCAAGTTCTGGCGCGAAAAGTCTGAGCCATCAAATACACCGTCGCGCACGGTGGTGCCGGCTTGAATTTTAGTGGCCATGGACCACAGCATACCCCGTCCTGCCTTCGTTGCACGCCTGGATCCGCGCCTGCCACGTGACAGGAACACCTGCGATAAGAACCTGCGACAAGAAGACCCACACGCGGCGGGCTGTCATAATGGCCACCATCGGACCCGGCGTTGCCCATCGTGACCTCGGTGAACTTGCGGGAGAGCGAATTGAGTTCCACGATCTGGCAAGCGCGCGATTTTCGCGCCTATCTGGCGAGCACGGCGGCCTCGGGCATGGCGCTCGCTATGCAGCAGCTGTTGTTGAGTTGGGTGCTGATCGATCTGCTGGCGCTACCCGCTCGACAAGTGGGCTTCATCCAGGCGCTGGTCGGTGTTCCCGGGGTGTTTTTGATGTTGATGGGGGGCGTATCCGCCGATCGCAGCGACCCCCGTGACATGCTGATCCGCATCTATCTGATCGCCCCGATCTTCCCATTGTTTTTGTTCGTTATGGACCGCAGCGGTTGGTTCGCGGTGTGGAGCGTGATGGTCTGGGGATTCGGGATGAGCATTACCCAGGCCTATTCCTTGCCCGCGCAGCAGGCGATCCTCAACCGGATCAGTGGCGATGAAGTGCAGCGAGCGGTGACGGCTGCAACCGCCGCGGGATTTGTGGTACAGATCGCCGGTTTGACCATCGCCGGTCAGATGGATCGCTTTGGGGTGGCCCCGGTACTGTTGGCACAGGGGTTGGTGCTGGGGTTGGCCGCGCTCGCCACCATGGGGATCTCGTCGGCACCCACGGCTGCGCCGGCTGCGCGACAGAGTGCGTTGCAGGGGATTGTGGAAGGTCTGCGGGCTACCTATCGCGATCGGTTGGTCTACAACGTGCTGGTGATCAACTTTGTCTCCAGCATTTTCAATGCCGGGTCATTCATCACCGTTTTTCCGTTCATCGTCAAACGGGTATATGACGGCGATGCGCTGATGTTGTCACTCTACATGGTCATCTTCTATGTGGGCGCCACCATATCCAACACGATCTTGCTGCGCTTTATGCCATTGTTGCGGCCGGGCAAGCTGTTCCTACTGATGCAATTGTCCCGCATTGCGGTCATCGCACTGGTCTTCATCGCCGAAGACATCTGGGTACTGACCCTGGGGGTATTCGGGTGGGGGTTGAATATGGGCGTCACCAGCAACCTCGCGCGCAGCATAGTACAGGAATCGGCGCAGCCTGAATTTCGTGGCCGCATGCTCTCCGTGTTCAGCGTCGGCATGATCGGCAGCGTGCCGTTGGGGGCGGTGGTGCTCGGCCTTATCGTCGAGTACTTCGGCCCGTTGAACGCCCTGTTACCGGCGATGGTGGTCTCGGTGGGCTTGTGCGCCTACGGGATTCTGGCCACCCAGGTCTGGCGCTATGAATCTGCGGCCGGGGCGCGCAACTAAGGCACCGCAGGCCGCCGGTGCGTGTTACCCTTCCCGCCGGTTTTGATACTTAAGGCAAGTGACTAGAGATGGCGGATAATCGCGGTGGCGAAAGGCGCGAATATGCAGCGGGTGAACTGCGCCGCGCCGATCTTCTGGCGGACCCCGATGCGCAGTTTGCCGACTGGCTGGAGACGGCGCTTGCACACCCGGTACCCGATGCGACCGCTATGACCCTCGCCACAGCCGACGCCGACGGTGTGCCCAATGCGCGCATCGTGCTGCTGAAACACCACGATAAGGAAGGCTTTGTGTTTTACACGGATGGTGAGAGTGCCAAGGGTGAGGAACTCGCGGCCAACCCGCACGCAACCCTGTTGTTCTACTGGCAACCTCTGGATCGTCAGGTGCGCATCCGGGGCAGCGTGATGCCGGTGGCCAATCGCCAGGCCGATCAGTACTTTGCGTCGCGGCCTTTGGAGAGTCAGATCGCCGCGGCGGCGTCCCATCAGTCTCAGCCGATCGCCGACCGCACAGCGCTGGAAGCGGAAGCGCAACGCTTTGCCGCACGGGTACCGTTTGCGCGTCCGCAGCGGTGGGGTGGATTTCGACTGCGGGCAACACAATTCGAATTCTGGCAGGGACGTACCGGTCGTTTGCACGACCGCTTTGTGTACCTGGTCGATGGTGAGCGCTGGCGCATCGAGCGGTTGCAACCTTAGTCGCCGTGGCTGCTTCACGGGTGGCGCATGTCGAGACCCGCCGCGTTGCGCTATCGAGCGCGCGATATGCTGCGTGATTGGGAACAGAAGCCGATGGGTGTCGTCGATCGTCGCCCGCTCGGCTGAAAGATGGGGCAAACGCGATCCCTATTCAGGGCGCGTGAGTTTCAGCACTTGAACTGTACCACCTTCCTCACTGACTGCCGCTACGCTGAGCGTGTGGCCCCGCAGCAGGATACGCACTGGAACGAAGCTGTCGGTTGCCGCGGCATACATCGAACCACGCCACTCCCGGCTTTTCCCCACCCGCACGATCGCCTTGATCAGCAATAACCCTTCCGCCTCGGGGTTGTCGACGTGTTGTGCGATCGAGGCTTCGCCCCTGGCCAGGTCAAACGCTATGAGCGCTGGTTTGTCGGTATGCTGCCATAGACCTTGGATTGGATCATGGGTGCCGGCGCAGGCGCTGAAGATCGTTGCGCTAAGAAGCGAACCTAACAGGGGTCGCAACATGTTTTGTTAAGCCGTTCTCTTTGCAGGGTGCAGGATCGAGAGCGTAAGGCGGTTTGCGGGGAGGCGGGGATAAGGGGATACCGGCTGTCGCGCTTGGAAGATGGCGATACGCTCAATGAGATAAGCGCATGATGGGGGATTGGGGTGTCAGGGTAAGGGCTGGCAGCGGACAGCGTTCCCCCTGGCGCGAGCCCAGCGCGAGTCGAGACCCGGACTGAGCGTCCGGGTCCGACGGCCGGTTGAAACAACCGGCGCAACAAGCCGCTAGTGGGTGATCACCCGATCCATGCCCTTGGCCTGGGTTACCCAGTCGGTGACGGTGTTTTCCGCCGGCAGGGCGCGCACCAGGGACTTCTCAGCGTTCACCTCCGCCATCTTGGCGGTCAGGTTGGCGGCGTTACGCTGGGCGAGTTCTGGTACGGTGTCGACGCCGGCCGCTTCCAGCAGCTCTGCGTACTCGCCACCCACCCCTTTGACGCGCATCAGATCGGCGTGATTGACAAATTTCAGGATGAGTGTGTCGCTCATGCCGGAGGTTTCGCAGATCTCTTTACGGCCGCTCTTGGTGCAGCCACGTTCCAGAAGTTCTTCGCACGAATCGATACCGCAACTCTTGAGTTTTTCCTCGTACGCCGGGCCGATGCCTTCGATGGTGGTCAATCCTGCCATGATGTTTTTTCTCTCTTATCTGTCTAATGGTGTCGATGCGTGGGTGGCTTTCGTCGTCCGTAAGAGCGAGCTCACAACCCCCCCTACGCAGCCTGTGTGACCCGCAGCTTAGTGGAGCCATTTAGTGGATGGTACTGGTGAATGTAAAAACGTTGCAAGACGGGCGGCCGTCTAATCGGGCAGACCCAAGACGCGCTTGGCGATGATGTTCATCTGCACCTCCTTGGTGCCACCTGCAATGGTCAGGGC
>JBCCHL010000166.1:0-9765 GCA_039028775.1 Pseudomonadota bacterium
CTTTGTGGAAGTGGAAGACTACACTTTTGGCAATCGCTCGCAGATGCTGATCGATCCATCCGAGGATCGCCTGCGCAACGAGTTCGAAGGGGTGCAGCGTTCGTTCATCCCCATGCACGCGATTGTGCGCATTGACGAGGTCGAAAAAGAGGGAGTCGCCAAAATCAGCGATTCGAAAGGCGATAAGGTCACCCCGTTCCCAATGCCGGTACCCCGCGACTAGGCCCCTCGTCCACTCATCCCAAATTCAGACCGGCTCAAGCTTCCGAGTCAACTGCGGCCTGGCGTTCGATCAGCGTTCGGGCGCAATCACATCTCAGCCGCTGAGCGTGACCCGCCGCAAACCCAATCCTCTAACATCCTTTGACAGAGCAAGTCAGCACCCTGAACGCTATTCGAACTTGGTAAATCTGCGCTAGAGTCGCAGCCTAGAGTTTTCAAAGGGGAGATAGATCAGATGTACGAGGCCTATGCCGCAGTTTGGCAGGAGCTCACCGCCGTTGGCGCACCGTTCGAGATTCGCACGGAAAACATCCGTGGCAACCCGACGCGTACCTATGCCAATGCACTTCCGTCCTTACGCGAGTTGTGGCTGGCATCAGCAGAATTCGGTGAGCGTGACTATCTGGTCTATCACAACGAACGCCTGACCTACGCGGATGCACATGCCCACGTAGCCAGCATAGCCAATTGGTTGATCGCCCAAGGCGTTGGCAGTGGTGATCGCGTGGCGATCGCCATGCGCAACTATCCCGAATGGATGCTCGCCTACTGGGCGACGGCGAGCATGGGCGCAACCGTTGTCGGCGTGAATGCCTGGTGGGTGCCTGCGGAGCTGCGCTACGGACTGGAGGATTCTACCCCTAAAGTGGTGATCGCCGACGATGAGCGCATGGCGCGCTTTGTCGAGATCAGTGACGCCCTAGGTGACACCCAATTAGTCACCGTGCGCAGCAGCGTCGACTACGCACAGCAAGGGCTCACCACCACCCCCTGGTCCGAACTGGTTGCCCACGGCGGCGCGCTGCCCGATGTCAGCGTCGATACCGACAGCGACGCCTGCATCTTCTACACCTCCGGCACCACCGGACGCCCCAAGGGTGCGCAGCTTACCCATCGTGGTTGCGTCTCCAACGTCTTCAGCATGATGTTTGCCGGGGAGCTATTGCGCACCTTAGGCATTCGCGCCGGTACCATCGATCCCGACGCGGCACCGCCGGTGGGTGCTGCTCTGGTGACCACACCACTTTTCCACGTGACCGCCAACAACTGCGTTGCCCAGGGCACCACGCTCGGCGGTGGCAAGCTTGTACATATGTATCGCTGGGATGCGGGCGAGGCGCTAGCGCTTATAGAGGCGGAGAAGATCACCGCCATGAGCGGCGTGCCGGTCATGGCGCGTGAGCTGATGGCGCATGAGCAGTTTGCCAGCACCGATACTTCCTCGCTCGCCACGCTGGGCGGCGGCGGTGCGCAGCTGCAGCCCGACCTGGTGGGCAAGATCGACCAATCCGTGCAGAACGCGCGGCCCAACACCGGGTACGGTATGACCGAAACTTGCGGCATCATCACCTCCATCGCGGCCGACTTTTTTGTCGACAAACCGGAGAGCTGCGGGCCGGCCATGCCGTGCTATGAGGTCAAGATCGTCGATGACGATGACAGTGAAGTTGCCCCAGGCGAGCCCGGCGAGCTGTGTGTGCGCGGGGCCCAGGTCATCCGCGGCTATCTAAACCGCGAGGACGCGACAGCCGAGACTATCGTCGACGGCTGGCTGAAAACCGGAGACGTCGCCCGTCAGGATGAGCACGGCTTTCTGTTTATTGTCGATCGCAAGAAGGACATGGTCCTGCGCGGTGGTGAGAATATTTACTGTGCCGAGGTCGAGAGCGCTTTGTTCGAACACGCCTCGGTGGCGGAGTGCTCGGTGTTCGGCATTCCCGACGACCGGCTCGGCGAAGAGGTGGGTGTGGCGATCTTCTGCGCGGATAATCCGCGACCAACGGCAGAGGAACTTAGAGAGCACTGCACACCCTTGCTCGCCAAGCACAAAATTCCGCGCTATATCTGGCTGCACGATCAGCCACTGCCGCGCAACGCTTCGGGCAAATTCTTAAAACGAGAGCTGCGCGATACGCTTGATCTGGCGGATGTGATCTAGGCAGCGCTCCGCCAGGGAGGCGTCCAATCAGGGCATCAAACACAGGGCAGAGCTGAGGCGATGATCGCTTAGTAACCTTCTTCCAGAAAGGGAAACGCGCTGAGCACATGCGAGGGTGCCAACGGGGCCGCACGCTCAACCAGGCTCGGGGTCAGCTTGTCTATCGAGTTGATCCCCGCCAAGGCCATGGTCGTCGCGATCTCGTGCTCGAGAATCTGCAGGGCGGTCAGCAGCCCATCGCTACCGCCGGCGGCGATCGCCAGGCCTTCAAAGCGTCCCATGCCCACCGCGTTCGCTCCGAGCGCGAGCGCCTTGACCACGTCCGCACCGCGCATGAAGCCACCGTCGACCACCACGGGAACCCGCCCGTCAACGGCCTCCACCACCTCGGGCAGGGCGTCGATACAGGCGCGGGTATGGTCGAGCTGGCGCCCGCCGTGGTTGCTGACATAGACCACATCCACACCGGCCTCGACACAGCGTTTGGCGTCCTCGGCGACGCCGACACCCTTGATGATCAGCGGGATGTCATATTTTTCTTTGATGTGCGCCACCGTGTCCCAGCTCATCTTCGCCTGCCCGGCGTTGAACCCACCGCCGCTGCTGTTGGCCATCCGCCCGGACAGCGGGACATAGCGCTTGAGAATATCCCGCTCGCGGCGCGAGTAAGTCTGGGTGTCCGCGGTCAGGCAGAAACCGGTATAGCCGGCAGCGATGGTGCGTTCGATGATGTCGTCCATCCAGGGTTCATCACCGACCAGGTACAGCTGATAGATCCGCGGACCGGGCACTTCGGCCATCAAGGTTTCAAAGTCCGGCAGACACACGGAGCTTAGAATCTGCAGAATGCCGAACTCCTGCACAGCGCGGGCCACACTCGCCGCCCCACCTTCTTCGAACACCTGCACCGAACCGATCGGCGGCATGATCACCGGGATGCGCAGCGGTACGCCGAGCAGCTCCGCCCGGGTATCCACCTCGCTGACATCGTTCAGAATACGCGGCTTGAACACCCATGAATCCACGCCACTGCGATTGCGGCGCAGGGCGCTCTCGCTGTCGGCACCACCCACCAGGTAATCCCAGGCACCCTGATCCAGATTGCGGCGTGCTTGCTTCACAACTTCGTGCAAGGTTTTAAATTCGGCCATTGTCTTCCTCCCCAAATCGCTGGGATGGAGTCTACACGAAGGTAAAAGCGCACAGTTAGGCGCACAGATTCGCTACAATGGTTTTTTATCCACACAATCTTCAGGAGAAACCATGGCTGGAATGGTGATCATCGGCGCCGGGCACGCCGCCGGACAGGCTGCCGCGAGCTTGCGCCAGGAAAAATACGAAGGGGACATCACCATTATCGGCGACGAACCCCACGTGCCCTACCAGCGCCCGCCGCTGTCCAAACACTATCTTGCGGGGGAACAAGGCATCGAACGCGTGTATCTGCGTCCGGAAAAATTTTACGCGGATAAGAACATCACTCTGAAATTGAACACGCGCGCCACCGAACTGGACCCGGACAGCCGCACCATCACGCTGGAGGATGGCGAGCGTGTGGAGTACGAGAAGCTGATCATTTCGACAGGCAGCCGCGCCCGTATCCTCAACATCGAAGGTAGCGCTTTGGGCGGTATCCACTACCTGCGCACCATCGCCGACGTGGACGCGATCCGCGCGGAGATGGTGGCCGGCAAGAACCTCGTGATTGTAGGTGGTGGCTATATCGGCCTGGAGGTCGCCTCGGTCGGAGTTGAAGCCGGACTCAATGTACATGTGCTAGAGATGGAGTCGCGCATCCTGCAGCGCGTCACCACACCGGAGATGTCCGAGTACTATCACCAGCTGCACAGCGGACGCGGAGTGAACATCCACACCGAGACCGGTGCCGAGGGTTTCGCCGGCGATAACGGCAAGGTCACCGAAGTGCTGTGCAACAACGGCGTGAGGTTTCCTGCGGATTTGGTGATTGTGGGTATCGGCATCATCCCGAACGTGGAATTGGCCGAGGCGGCCGGACTTAGGTGCGACAATGGCATAGTGGTCGACGACCACTGCCGCACGAGCGATGAGCACATCTACGCGGCCGGTGATTGCACCAACCACCCGAATCCACTATTGGATCGACGCTTGCGTCTCGAGTCGGTGCCCAATGCGATGGAGCAGGCCCGAGTATGCGCCTCCAACATGCTCGGCGGCGACAAAACCTACGCCTCCATCCCCTGGTTCTGGTCTGACCAGTACGAGCTGAAGCTGCAGATGGTGGGTTTCTCTGCTGACGGCGATGAGCACGTGGTGCGCGGCGATCCGGAGACCAACGAGTTTGCCGTGTTCTATCTGAACAATGGCAAAGTGGTGGCCGCGGATGCGGTCAACAGCCCCAAAGAATTTATGATCTGTAAACAGCTGATCGGCAAGGAAGTGGACCCGGTGATACTGGCCACCCCGGACAGCGACCTGAAGGCGCTGCTGCGCTAGCGCCGCGCTGGCGTGCCTACCCGGTGGACGCCATCCGCCCACCGATTGACCGAGGATGCTCCGCTCCGGTCGGATGAGGGCCTCACCGGAGCGAGACCCTGAACGACGTGCGATGACCACGGCCACTCGACACCTCAAGCGTCTTAGCGACCTGGGGATAGGCGCTGTAGTCCTCGCAGCTATCGCCTCAATCCTGAGCTTCCTGCCCTTTGACGCCTGGCTGATCGATCTGACCCGACATTTTCGCCTGCAATACACAGTGTTTTTTGCCTGTGCCGCGGTATTGCTCGTGCTGCGCTGGCGCTGGGCCGTCACCGCGCTCCTCTTGCTGGGTTTGAACATGATCGAACTGGTACCGCGCTGGTTCGCGGTGCCAACACCCGATCCCGGCAGCGGCGTTGCCCTGCGGGTGATGACCTTCAACGTCAACACCCGTGGTGAGCCCGGCAAAGCACTGCAGGTCATCGCCAAGGCACAACCGGACATAGTGTTGCTCCTGGAAGTTGACCAGCATTGGCTACAACAGCTGGCCGGTCTACGCCAATCACTGCCGTTCCAAGTCGCCTACCCACGTCCCGACAATTTCGGGATTGCGCTGTTCAGCCGCTTTGCCATGCAATCCAGAGTGGTGTCCCTCGGTCCCGCGCAACTCCCTTCCATCCACGCGTCCATCGACATCCACGGACACCCGCTGCAGTTCTGGGGCACCCACCCGCCACCGCCGATCAGCCCGACCATGAGCACCTGGCGCGATGATCAACTGACCGCCCTGACCCGTCAGCTCCAGGGTATACCGCTGACCATCCTAGCCGGCGACTTCAATACCACACCCTACACGCCGAAGTTCGCGCGCTTGTTGCGCAACGCCGCGATGCAGGATGCCGGGGTCGGGTTCGGTGTACAGGGCACCTGGCCCTGGGGCTTTAACCTCTTATCGATCCCCATCGACCACGTTTTACATACACAGGATATGGCCACGACCAGAAGCAAAGTGATGTGGCATACCGGTTCCGATCATGGCGCGCTGGTGGTCGATCTGCGTTTGCCGGGGATTACCACTGGGCGTTGAGCTGGATAAACCAGAGGCTCTACCCGGCTGTGCATCACGCCGGCGATTGCGGGGCGTTCGGATCACGGTTGTCGTTTGCAGCAGCCTGCAGGTGATCAGATTTATACGTAGGGCCCCAGCGAAGCTGGCGCGGCTGCGTGCGCGGTCCGATCCTGCGGATTGCGCTGCGCGGGTCAGGCATCCTCCGCTTGGGCACCACCCTCGGACCTCGCAGCCCGCAACGTCGCCAGCACCATATTACAGACCCTGCGCGCATGTTCCTCGATAAACGCCTCGCCGCGGGGATTAAAGCCGAATAGGGACTCGCACTCGGCCTCAACGTCGAAGACCAGGGTGGCCGCCCCCAAAAAAGCATACAGAGTGTGCGCATCGACACTGTGTCCCAGCAATCGCTCAAAGCTCGCCAGGCGCGGCCTAACATAGTGAGAGACCATGTATTCCAATCGCCAAGTCCGGGCCTTACCCTCCTGAATGATCAGACGGCTCAATTCCGGCCGCAGTGCGCTGTAGCGTACAAACTCGGTCAACTGCGCGCGAATCTGCGCTTCGTGATCCAGATCTTGCAGCGCGCGCGAACGCTCATCCTCCCCCCAACCGTCGTCGAATACCCGATCGACCACCGCCCGCCATAGCCCCTCTTTGTCACTGAAGTGATAGTTGACCAAGCCGCGCTTGGTCCCGCTCGCGCCTTCGATGGCACGGATCGATACCCCATCAAACCCGCGGGTGGAAAACAGTTCAACGGCGGCGGCCAGAATGGCTTCTTTGGTGTCTTCGGCGCGCTGCTGGACCGCACGCTGTCGCGGTTGCTGTGAGGACATGGCGCTCTTAAACTTGCACAGATACAAAAATAATGGTTTTATACTTATACTTGTAAATATACAAAAATAATGCGGGGCAACCAACCGCTGGCACAATGAGCAGCGAAAGCAGCCACCGCATAAACCGTTGGCTAGCCGCCGCGCGGATCAACTTGTCGCTGGCGGCCAGCCAGCATCAATTGACTGCGTTTCCACACGCGCGGACGGGAGCACCGAAGTGAACACCACCAGCCAGCCGATCGTCGATCTCGCCTATGTCCGCTTTCAAGTACCGGACCTTGCCAGCCAGGAGACGTTCCTGCAGGACTTTGGCCTCCACACGTGGGAGGTAGCCGGCGTGCTCTATGCACGCGGCACCGATCCAAGCGCCTTTATCTACAGCGCGTGCGAAGGTGAGGCAACCTTTCTCGGGCTCGGCTTCGAGGCCGAATCCCAAGCGGCCTTGGAACGCGTCGCCGCACTCGATGACATCACCATCCAGGACCATGACGCCCCGGGTGGCGGGCTGGTGGCCACCTTTACCGCACCGGATGACTATCGTGTAGATCTGGTCTGGGGCATGGAGAAGTCGCCGGCCATGGCCATCCCCAGCCGTTCACCCCTCAACGACGGCGCTCATCGCCCACGGTTGGGAGAGCGCGTGACGTTTGCAGCCCAACCGCGTGACGTTAAGCGATTGGGACACTGCGTGCTCGGTGTAACAGACTTTCAAACGTCCTACCGCTGGTTCAACGAACACTTCGGCCTGATCGTCAGCGACGAGATATTTGCCGGTGCACAAGACAATGTCATCGGCGCGTTCATGCGCTGCGACCGGGGCGCGGAGTATGTCGATCACCACACCCTGTTTCTGCTGGGAGCCGGCGCCCCTGGATTCAATCACGCAGCATTCGAAATCGCCAATTGGGACAGCCTCATGGCCGGACACTTTGCGCTCGAACAGGCGGGCTACACCCACAGTTGGGGCGTGGGTAAACATCTGCTTGGAAGCCAGGTGTTCGACTACTGGAAAGACCCTCACAACTTCACGCTGGAACACTTTACCGACGGCGATCTGTTCAACGCCGACTTCGGCAGCCACAAGGCGCCGATCGATGCCCTCCTCGGCTCTCACTGGGGCCCTTCCGGCGGCCCAACCTGATGGCCAAAAGCGCCGTGCGCGACGCGGATGTCGTGATCATTGGCATGGGGCCAGTGGGTGCCCTGGCGACGATTCTGCTCGCCAAGGCGGGGCTTCGTGTCGCCGTGGTGGAACGCGATACCGAGGTCTATCGCCTGCCGCGCGCGGTCAACCTGGATGGCGAGATCGTGCGTGCACTTCAACCCACAGGCCTGGCGCAGAGTGTGGCAGACCTACTGCAACCGGTGCGGCCCGGCGAACGCGCAGGGTTTGCCAACGCCCGGCGCGAGTGGATGTTCGGCGCGCGCCTCGCCCCGTTTGGCGTCAACGGCTGGCAGTCCGTAAACATGTTCGATCAACCCGAGCTCGAGGGGTTTCTGCGCGACACGGCGCTGGGGCTACCGGGTGTGCACGCATTCGTCGGCTATAAAGCCGAAGCCCCCGTAGACCATGGCAGCAGCGTGAGCGTCCAGATCAGCCGTGACCATGACGACCTGACCCTGAACGCGTCTTACCTGCTCGCCTGCGATGGCGCGGCCAGTACCACGCGCAAAGCGCTGGGAATCGGCTGGGAGAATCTCGGCTATGACCATGACTGGCTGGTGGTCGATGTGATCACCAAGCCAGGGCACACGATGGGTTTGGATACTTTGCAGATCTGCGACCCCAAACGCATCTGTACTTATGTCTGCGGCAAGGATCCTTATCGGCGCTGGGAATTTAAGCTCAACCCCGGAGAAACCTGGGCGCAGATGCTCGAACCCGAGACGATCGCCAACCTGATCGAAGCGTTCACGCCGGCCGATACCTACACCGTGCGCCGCGCTGCGATGTATCAATTTCATGCAGCCACAGCGGAAGCCTGGCGAGTCGGTCGCGTCTTTCTGGTCGGTGATGCCGCCCACCAAACCCCACCCTTTCTGGGCCAGGGGATGAATATGGGGATGCGTGACGCGATCAATCTGAGCTGGAAGCTGGCTATGATCTTTCGCGGCGATCCGGCGATCGACGCGAATGCTCTGCTGGATGCGTATGAGGCGGAACGCAGAGCCCATGCCCACGACATGGTCGAGTGGGCGGTTTCCTTCGGCAGGTTGATGGAACACTTCGCCGCGGTGGCTGCAGCAGAAGCCAACGGAGAGACGCCTCCTGAAGCGGACCCCAGCCTGCAGTCCGCCGGCTATGGCCAATCGCGCGAGGCGCCGCCACTGCGTGCCGGCGTAGTATTGGAATCACAGGTTGGCGAAGACAGTCCCACCGGGCACCTGCTCACTCAGCCCGAGGTGAGCGATGGTGTCAGCACGTACCGGCTGGACGACCGTTTCGGCGCCGGCTTCGCATTGCTGAGCCGGCGCCAGGACGAAGGCGCGATAAATGTCGCATCGCACAGGTTGCTGCAGCGGATCGGTGCGTCGATAGTCACGCTGCAGGGCCTGGAAGAGGTCCGCGGGCACATCGATCGGGGCTTGGACGCAGCCGACTGGTTGATGCTGCGCCCCGATCGCTACGTCTTCGGCCACACCACCTCTGCCGTTGACGTCAACGACCTGGTGGCAGTGCTGGCCGAAAAACTACCTTTGGTGAACCACCACTGAGGAGATCTACACGTGGGTACTTCTGTTGTGAAATTTGTGGCGGCCTCAGGTGACGCCGCCTGGGGAATCCTCGACGATGGTGCAATCTACCCCCTGCGCCATCACTACCCGCACCACGGTACCCTCCTCGAGCACTTTTTCAATGATCGCGCGGACTTCGATGCCACGCGCGATCCACAAGCTATCTCGGGCGAGGTCACTTTTCTACCGCCCATCTCCCAGCCGACCCAGCTGTTCGCCCAAGGCTTGAACTACGGGGACCATCGCGAAGAATCCGGCCTTGACGAGGCGGCCGATGACAATCTGATCTTTGCCAAACCCGCATCCACCATCACCGGTCCGAACGACAACATCGTCAAACCACAACATGTCGAGTTGCTCGACTACGAGATCGAGCTCGGCCTGGTACTGAAGCGGGCCATCTCGACCCAGATCAACGTGACGGATGCCACTCTGAGTGATTACGTGGGTGCGCTTGTCCTGTGCAACGACGTATCGGCGCGGGACGATATGTTCGGCGCGCC
>JBCCHL010000167.1:0-9725 GCA_039028775.1 Pseudomonadota bacterium
GCCATCGATCTCGCTCTGCACGTACTGCTCCTTGGTCTTGCGGCTGTAGCGCACAACCGCCGGCTGACCATCCGGATCAAATTCCGGGGCCGAGAGCAGATAGTGAAACTTCGGGTCCAATTCATTGGCATGCGGTTTGATCTCGATGATCTTTGGCGCCCGGGTCTCGCGATGTTTCGGAAACTGGCTTGCGGCAAGGAATATGCCGGATGCACCGTCGCGCAACAGATAGTAATCCTCTACTTTTTCACACGGGAGTTCCGGCATGGGTATAGGATCCGCCTTGGGGGGAGCCGGTTCACCGTTACGGAGCAATTTGCGGGTGTTTTTGCACTCCATGCAACCGAAGTACTTACCGAAGCGCCCCGATTTCAACTGCATCTCGGCACCACATTTATCACACTCGAGTAGCGGACCGTCGTAGCCCTTGATCTTGAACTGTCCCTGCTCGACCTCAAACCCAGCGCAGTCGGGGTTGTCGCCACAGATGTGCAACTTGCGGTTTTCGTCGACCAGGTAGCTCAACATGTTGCTCCCACACTTGGGACACTTGCGCATGCGGCGCAACAACTTGGACTCGCCTTCGTCGTCCTCGTCCACATCCACGGCCTCATCGCCGGGAATGAGGTTCAAGGTGCTGGTACATCGCTCTTTCGGCTTCAGGCCATAGCCCGAACAGCCGAGGAACACCCCGGTAGAGCCGGTGCGGATCTGCATATGACGCTGGCAGGTCTGGCATTCCACATCGGTGTCCGTGGGCTCGTTACCGCGCATGCCCCCTTCGACTTCCTTGGCATCGCCGAGCTTGTCAGAGAAATCCGTATAAAACTCGTCGAGCACCTGGTTCCAGCGTCGATCGCCTTCCGCGATCTGATCGAGTTGTTCTTCCATGCTGGCCGTGAAGCCATAATCCATCAGGTCCGAGAAATTTTCGCTCAGGCGGTCGGTGACCAACTCGCCGATCTTCTCGGCATAAAACCGTTTGTTGGTGAGCGTGACGTAGCCACGATCTTGGATGGTCGAGATGATCGCGGCATAGGTGGACGGACGACCGATACCGAGCTTCTCCAGTTCCCGTACCAGACTGGCCTCGCCGAACCGCGGCGGTGGCTTGGTGAAGTGCTGGATGCCCTCGAGATCTTTGAGACTCAGGGTCTCGCCGACCGTCAGATCCGGCAATGGTGCCTCTTCTTCTTTACGCCCCGCTGGGGCTTGGACCTTGGTGAAGCCATCGAATTGCATGATGCGACCGCGTACGCGCAGCTCGAAATCACCCGCAGCGATGCTGATCGACGTGCTCAGATAACGCGCGTTGGTCATCTGGCAGGCCACAAATTGGCGCCAGATCAGGTCGTAGAGTCGCACCGCATCCGGATCCACGCCCGTGACATGGTCCGCGCGCGTCCCGACGTTAGACGGGCGGATGGCCTCGTGCGCCTCCTGTGCGTCTTCCTTCGCGGCGTAGAGCCGGGGTTCATCGGGCAGATAGTCGGACCCATGTTCCGCATCGATAAACTCGCGCGCGGAAGCGACCGCCTCGCTGCTGAGGTTGGTCGAATCGGTTCGCATGTAGGTGATGTAGCCCGCCTCGTATAAGCGCTGGGCCATGGTCATGGTCTTCTTAACGGAGAACGACAGCCGCGTGCTGGCCGCCTGTTGCAGCGTAGACGTAATAAAGGGCGCATTGGGCCGGGTCTGGGTGGGTCGATCCTCGCGCTTGTCCACCACATAGTCCGCTTCGCGCAGCGCATCGAGGGCCGCGTTGGTGGTGGCTTCGTCACCGGGGCGGAAGTTCTCGCCGCCCTGTCGTACCACTTGAAAACGTACCGGACCGTCGCCGGACGCCCGCATCAGGTCGGCGAAGGCTTCCCAGTATTCCTCCGGCACAAAGGCACGAATCTCGCGCTCTCGTTCGACGATCAGCTTGACGGCAACACTCTGTACACGTCCCGCGGATAGGCCCCGGGCCACTTTGGACCACAACAGCGGCGACAGTTCGAAGCCAACCACCCGGTCCAGGAAACGCCGCGCCTGCTGCGCATACACCCGATCCATGTCCAATTCACCCGGCTCTTCAAATGCCTCGGTGATGGCCTTGCGGGTGATCTCGTTGAATACCACCCGCTTGTAGCGGTCGGGTTCGCCGCCGATGGTTTCGCGCAGGTGCCAGGCGATGGCCTCCCCTTCGCGATCGAGGTCGGTGGCGAGGTAGATCATATCGGCGTTCTTGGCGAGTTGGGTCAACTCGTCGACCACCTTTTCCTTACCAGGCAGGACCTCATAGGTGGCCGCCCAGTTCTTATCGGGGTTGACGCCCATGCGTCGCACCAGCTGATCGCGCGCGCGCTTCTTTTTATAGGCTTCGCGCTTTGCGGGCGACAGGGCCTTGGTTTTGGCAGCTTCTTTGGCCCGAGCTTTGGGGTCCACCGCCTTGCCACCCGTGGGCAGATCGCGAATGTGCCCGACGCTCGACTTAACGACGTACTCCTTGCCCAGATAGCGATTGATCGTTTTCGCTTTTGCCGGGGATTCAACGATGACCAGGGATCGACCCATACTGCTCCAACGGATAAATACATGTATACGGCGGTGGTGCCAGCGCCCGGGCCCAAACCCTGTGCTGCCACCTCCAATGGGGTCCAGCCACGCGGCTACCTCAAGGCTAAATTGGGTCCTACCAACCTTAGTTCAAGGTCAAAAATCTGCCTAGCGCGGCAAAACAGCGCGGTTTATAGGCCCTCCCAGGCGCCGGTGTCAAGAAAGGACGGACAATTACGTAGAACGGCTCACGCCACTCACTCGGTGGTGTCAGCGGTTTTTCCCGGTAACAAATCGCTTATTTTGTCAAGTATATGTTTTATTTCTTCTACCTCACCCGTTTCCGCGCTGCCTTTTTCAGACCAGTACAGCGCGACAAAACGCGCGCTGATACCAAACCCGATGATCTCCAGCAGATCGCTGCGCAAACAATCCGCCAGCGCCTGTTTGGGCACAACCGCCAACTTCTGCAGATTGGCGCGCGCCGCCTCGCTCGGCGCGGGTAGCTGCGCACTCGCCCATCCCGGCGCCACTTCTTCATATACCACCGTGGGCAGCGAGGGTATCGCGACCCATACGACCTCGTCGGTGAGTTCCAGATCATGGGCGGCCGGCAGTTGGTAGGCGACGCATGAACGCTTTGGTTCGAGCGGCCTACCCGAGGCGTTGACCCGCTCCTGGGGTTGCGGGTCGAGCTTAGGGAGCGACACCAGCTTGACCGAAAGGCCAAGTTGTCGGGCGTGCAGCCGCAACGCACCCAAGCGTTTGTCTTTTGCTGACGGCAGCAGATAGGCGATAGGGCCGATCACCAGCGCTGCCACCAGAAACAATATCAACCAGGTCAATACGGACCTCTGAACATCCACCTCTTAAGCCACACTTTGTACCGGTTTTTTGTCCGGCGATCAGCCCTTGTTACCTACGTACGCACGCGCTATCTTCCGCGCAACTGTGGTTGTGGAATCGCACGATGCCAAAATGCTACGAGAAAATTTTTCTGGCGGTCGATTTAACCGAAGAATCGAATCATGTGGCGCAGCGCGCGATGGCGCTGGTGGAATCCAATTCCGCCGAACTGCACGTGGTTCACGTCATCGAACCGTTAAGCCTCGCCTACGGTGGGGACGTACCCATGGATTTGTCGACGGTGCAGGAACAGATCCAGGAGCAAGCAAAGTCCCATCTCAGTGAATTCGCGACGCAGCTGGGTATCGAGGCAGAGCGTCAGCACCTGATATTCGGGCGCCCGGAGAGTGAAATTCAACGGGTTGCGGACGAGCACGGTGCGGACTTGATCGTGGTCGGTAGTCATGGACGGCATGGCCTGGCATTGCTGCTGGGTTCCACGGCCAATGGGGTGCTCCACGGTGCGGTCTGTGACGTACTGGCGGTTCGCGTAGGCGAAACCTGATCTTGCGCCGGGAGGTGACGGCCGTTCCCTGGTCGCTGGGGATGATGCGCGCGTGGTTGCTGCTGTCCTGCCTGGGCATCGGTTTATGCAACGCCGCTATGGTGCGGGCACAGCCGGCGACGCAAGCCAGTCTGTTCGACCAGCGCAACCTCTATCAGCAGGCCAACGGCCACATCAAAGCCGGGCGCATCGGCGAGTATCGTCGTCTGGCGAAAAGCCTGCGCGACTATCCGCTCTATCCGTATCTGCGCTATCGCGAGGTGCGCGCGCAGGTGATCAACGGCACCATCCGCGACAGCGCCTTCGCTAGCTTTCTGGCCACCCATCGCGATCTCCCGGTAACCCGCCTTTTACACATACGCTGGTACAAGAAACAAGGATCGCAACGACGCTGGCAGCCACTCCTCGACCTGCCGCTCGAATCCAGCAACGCCCAGGTCCGCTGTTACGGCCTGCGAGCGCAATACAATACTGGAGAAAAAGACGCAGCCCTGCGTCAGGTTGCGGCCTTGTGGACCCAGCCAAAGAGCCAGCCCAAAGCCTGCGATCCGCTGTTCGACGTGTGGCGCGAGAGCAGCTATTTCAATCAGGACCTGGTGTGGGAACGCCTGCAACGTGCCTTACGAAAGAACCAACGACAACTCGCCCGCTATCTTGTGCGCTACACCTCCGGAGCCACCCGCTCCCTGGCTGAACAGTTCATCGCCGTGCACCAAGCGCCCAGGCGTATCAGCCGCACGGCTGACTTTCGGGCCAACACCAGCAAGCAACGTGAAGTCATCACGCACGGCTTGCGCAGGCTGGCGCGCAACGATCCGGCTGCGGCGACCAAGGCCTGGCAGATACTGGCGCAGAAGGGTACCTTCACCGACGAGCAACGCCGCTTGGTAGAGACCGCAATTGCGCTGGCCAATGCCGACGACGGTCGTTTTCCGGCGGCGGATCGGTCATCAACTTTTAATGCGGACGCGATCGCGAGCCTGTCGCAGATGGCGGTCGAACAACAGGACTGGGGCCAGATCCACACCTGGACGAACAGGCTCGCCGAGCGCGATCGGGCCAAAGCCCAGTGGCAATACTGGCGATCGCGCGCTGCGACGGAACTTGGCCCGGGCTCACAAGCCGTTCAGACAGAAAGTCGTGCGGGTGCGCAGTTGCTGCAACTCGCCCAACAGCGCCAGTACTATGGCTTCCTAGCAGCCCAGGAACTCGGCCTTCTGGGGCAGCTCCAGGATGAGAGCACGTCCGCCAGCAGCGTGGATCTCAACAATCTCAAGAACATCCCCGGTATGCATCGCGCTATAGAGTTGTTCGCCGTGGGCGACAATGTTAACGGACGGCGCGAGTGGTATGCGGCGCTGCGCATTATGACCGAGCGCGAGCAGGTCCTGGCCGCGCGTCTAGCGCTCGAACTGGGGCAAACATACTTGGCCATCTCAACGGCAAACATTGCTGAGGCCAGCAATCACCTGAACTTACGTTTCCCCCTGGTTCACCAGCAACAGTTCCGTGCTGCGGCCCATACCAGCGGTTTGCCCACAGCATTGCTGATCGCCGTCGCGCGTCAGGAGTCGGCGATGAATCGGCGCGCACGCTCGCATGCCGATGCTCGCGGCCTGATGCAGATGTTGCCGAGCACCGCCCGTCTGGTGGCGCGGCGCGCGGGACGCAGCACACCTAGCGCCAGCGACCTATACAACCCGACCATCAACATCGCGCTTGGCAGCTACCACCTGGCCTGGCTCACCTCGCGCTATGAGGGGCGCCAGGAGCTGGCGATCGCCGCCTATAACGCGGGCGAACATCGCGTCGATCGCTGGATACGGGATAAGCGCGGCCTCGACATCGTCACCTGGATCGAACAGATCCCCTTCAAAGAAACACGTAACTACGTCAAGAACGTGCTCGCCTTCAAACATGTTTACGCACAGTTGCTGGGCGAGCCACGTCCGATGCTCGACGACAAGCTGCGGGAGATACCCTGACCGCGACCATGAGCGACGCAATCCTCGGCACCTTCCCGCTGACCGATATCTGTATCAATCTGCTGAGCGGCCAGTTTCGTGATGATCTTGAGGCGGTGATGACCCGGGCGCGATCCGCGGGCGTGGGCCGGTGGGTGAGCGTTGCGACCAATCTCGAGGAAGCGGCGGCCTTGCTCGAACTACCGCCCGAATTGACCCAGGTCTGCACCGCCGGTATCCACCCACACGATGCCAAGGATACGACCCACAACCCGGCATGGCGCGAACAACTGACAGCGTTGGCGAAGTCGAACCGGGTGCACGCCATCGGCGAGACCGGGCTCGATTTCAATCGCAACTTCTCGCCGCGATCGATCCAGACAGAGGTCTTCCAAGCGCAGATCGACATCGCCTGTGAGCTCGACAAGCCACTGTATGTACATGACAGAGAGTCGGACGGCGAAGTGCTGGCCGCTCTGCGCCGCCCCGTCCACCTGCCGCCGGTGGTCATACACTGCTTTACGGGCACCCGGGATGAGTTGGACACCTACCTGGCGGCCGGCTTCTACATCGGCATCACCGGTTGGGTTGCGGATCGGCGCCGCGGAGCGGCACTGCGGGACATGGTCGGCGCGATACCCCTGGAGCGGTTGATGCTAGAGACCGATGCTCCGTTTCTACGCCCGCACAACGCGCCCGGCAAGACGCGCCGCAACGAGCCCGCCCTGCTGCCCTACGTGCTGCAGTCGATCGCCGAACATCGCGACGAAACGGCGGCGGAAATTGCGGCCGCGACCCACGCGAACGCCGCACGCTTCTTTGGCTTGGGCGCGGACTGAAGGTCGGACCGCGCGATCAGGCGCTACGCACGCGCGTGAGAAAGGTCTGCCACCCTTCTTCGGCATGTCCATCCCATTCCTGCTCGCCGACCCGCAGCACCGGGATGCGCTCGCCATAGCGCGCGAGCAGATCATCGTCATCGATGATGTCTACCTGTTGCACCACCACGCCCCGCGCGACGCTGGCCGCAAGCATTTCGGCAAACAGGCGTTCACACAGCGAACAGCCAGAGGTTGTATAGAAAATTACCTGCACATGCGGAGCCTTAGCCGGCTAAAAAACGGTTAAAATGATCCCATGGATTTTGTCACTCGCCTAGCGACCCATCCGCAAGCAAACGTGTACCCGCTTCCGCTCGAGGGTGACCTGCGGTGGACGCGCCTGTCCGACACGCGCGCCGAAATAGTATTGCCGCTCCCGGATCTGCCGGCCAATCACATCATCGTGCCAAGCTTCGCGCAGTCCGGCTGCGCGGGCGCCTACGGTTTTGCACTGCAGTTCGAAGATCAATCCGTCGCCCTGCACCCGGTGCCGACGGCTGCCGACTATCAGCGTCCCGAAACTCACCCGGCCGTCTCTACCCACATCGACTGCTGGCACACCCAGCGCGACGTCAGCGACGTGCGGCTCGTACTCCAGGCGCGCCGAGATACAGCGCCGGAGGCGGAACTGCTGACGCTGAGCGTGCGGCCGCTGGAGATCGACACCCTTGAGCTGCCCGATTTTTCCCACGTTATCGAACCTGAGCCCGCCCCGCTGAGTCAGATGCAACATCCCGGTGAACACAAGGCACGCATCTGTTCGCCAACCGCTCTGACCATGGTTCTCGGACAACACGAACTCTGGGATCAGTCCCTCGCGGCCTGCTACGACCCCTGCACCAAGGCCTATGGCTCGTGGCCCCTAGCGATCCGTTGGGCTGCCCATTGCGGTCGCCTAGGCGCTGTGGAGGCGGTCAACGCATGGTCGGACATCGCCCCCGCGTTACAGAAGGACCAGCCGCTGGTCTGCAGCATCCGCTTTGCCGCGGGCCAACTCGAAGGTGCTCCCCTGGCGAGTACCGGTGGACACCTGGTGGTTCTCTACGGTGTGGATGAACGCAGCGCGTGGGTGCTGGATCCGGCGGCACCGGACCATGGGAGCGTCGCGCGACGCTATCCAGTAGAACAGTTCACTCAGGCCTGGCTGCGCCGTCGCGGCGCGGCTTACATTCTCGGGAAGACGCCATGATCCTGCGCTACCTGACCCGCCTGCTGCTGCTCACAACCGGTTTTGCTCTCACGACCAAAGGGATTCTGGCCTGGGCGGACATGAACTTTGACCTCGCCACCCTGTGGCCGCTGGCGGACACCTGGTCGGCCCACCCGGTCTACGTCCTGATCCTGGGGCTCGCTCTCATCCCCCCGACCCTGTGGGAGTTGTTCATCCTGGAGAGCGACCGCAAGTCTTCATGATCGACACTTCCGACACCTTCATACGCAAAGTGCTGAGCCGTGATGAACGCGAATTTGTGGCGTTGATGCGCGCCAGCCGACACCTGCACGAGCCGTGGATCACGCCACCGACCAATCCGACCTACTTTCGCCACTACTTGCAACGCATCAATCGCGAAGACCACGAGGGTTTTGCGATCTGCCGCAAAAGCGATGAGGCGATCACCGGTGTGATCAACATCAACAACATCGTGCGCAGTTCGTTCTTGAGCGCATCGCTGGGGTATTATGTCGGCGCGCCTTTCCAGGGGCACGGCTACATGTCCAAAGGCTTGTCGCTGTTGTTACGTTACGCGACTAACACGCTAGGGTTGCATCGTATCGAGGCCAACATCCAACCGGGCAATGCACGCTCGATCGCGCTGGTCAAACGCTGTGGGTTCGTGAAAGAAGGCTATTCGAAGAATTTCCTCTATCTGGACGGGGCATGGCGCGATCACGAGCGCTGGTGTTACATCGATCCTCGCACCACGCTGCGCGTACAATGATAACGCCCGTTCACACAGCCACGGTCCTGGCAACGCTGACCGAGGCGGCAACCCGACCTTCGAACGAAAGACGCTAAGGCAAACGACGCTAACAAAGACGCCAACAAAGACTCGAACCAAGACCTGCATATGAACGAAACCGCAAACGCCTTGAATATCGCGATCCTCCAAGGCGGCCCATCGGCCGAGGCCGAGGTTTCGCACAACTCCGCGCAGCAGGTAGCACAGGCGCTGGCGACCGCTGGACATCACACCACTCTGGTGGAGATAGACACCGAGCTGAACCCGCAGCTTGCCGCGCAACTGGTCGAGTTAGGGCCACATGTTGTGTTTCCTGCCCTGCACGGACCGCCCGGTGAAGACGGCACCGTTCAGGGTTTCCTCGAGATGCTCGACCTGCCCTACGTCGGCAGCGATGTTCGCGGCAGCGCGCTGGCGATGGACAAAGCCGTCGCCAAGATGATCTTTCGCAACCACGGCTTGCCGGTGCTGCCCGAGGTGATCGTCTCCCAGATGGAGGTGGACCGCGCGGCACGAGCCGCCAGCATAGAGCAGGCGCTCGGACCTGCGGTGGTGATCAAGCCCCTGAATCAAGGTTCCGCAATTGGGGTCACGCCGTTGCCGAACGGCGGAGACTTAGAGGCCGCACTGAACGAATCCCTCAGCTATGGTGACTGCCTGGTCGAGCCATATGTGATGGGCAAGGAAATCACGGTCGGTGTCCTGCAGACCGAGGGTGCCCTGCTACCCCACCCGGTGATCGAGATCGCAACCGCCGGGGATGAGTGGTACGACTATCATAACCGTTATGCACAAGGTGCCAGCGAACACATCATCCCCGCGCGCCTGCCGGCGGCGACGCTGTCCGAGCTACAGGAGATCGCCCTGCGGGCACACACTGGGCTGGGTTTGCGCGATCTGTCACGGGCCGACTTTATTGTTACCGACGATCATGAGATCACGCTGTTGGAGGTGAACACCCTACCGGGCA
>JBCCHL010000168.1:0-9601 GCA_039028775.1 Pseudomonadota bacterium
GGCCATCGAACAGTCGGGTCCAGGATCCATCCCTCGCGACCGGGTACAACAGGTACCCCAGCACAAGGATCCAGCCGAGATGGGTGGGACGAAAATAGGTTGCTCCCTGCAGCCCGAGAATGTGTTCGAACGGCAAGGCCCCTGGCGGGAAAAAACCCGCGATCGGCTGCCACAGCTGAAAGATGGAGAGACACACCCCCAGCCACAGGGCAGTAATGGCGATCCCCCGCGTCGCGCGTTCAGACATCCGGAGCACTCAGGCAGTCTTCCGTGGGTGCTTCCACATACGCGGCGCTCCCGGGATGCAGCGGCACCGCCGGCAATTGATGTATGTTACCCAGCGTCGTCGCCTGAGCGGCGGACGTCACTTTGAGCAGCGCCGCGCGATGTTGATACAGCGTGCAAGTCAGTTGATAGGCGGTTCGGGTCGGCAACGACTCGTGCACCACCACCGCGCTCCAGATGCCGAGCGCCTGAACCTCATCGCTGACACCGTTGTAGGTTTGGGCCGGGACGCGGTAGCCCGTGTAGGCAGGATGTATAGCATGCAAGCGCTCGATCTCAGCCTCACTCAACGCAACCAGATGCAAATCCCTGGTGACCGACAATTCGGTAACCGCGGCAACCCCGAGCCCACCGACGATGAAGCCGGCATCGATGGTACCGTCCTTGAGCGCTGAGGTCGTTTCACCAAAACTCAGATAGGCCGGCGAGAATTCCTCAAGGGTAACGCCGAGCCCGGTGATCACGTTTTCTGCGGCCACAGCAGTACCGGAACCCGCAGCGCCCAGAGAAACCCGTTTGCCGCGAAAATCGGCAATCGTGCGCACGCCGTTCTGTTCCAGCGTCAGAATGTGCACCACGTTCGGATACGCCGTAAACAAGACCCTCAACGGGAGTGGTTCGGGAAAGCGTCCCTGCCCCAGATAGGCACTCGTGACGACATCGGCCATCGCGATGCCCACCTCGCTCTCCTGCCGTGCAACCTGGATCACATTGGTGACGGATCCCCCCGTAACCTCAGCCTTGGCGTTGATGTGAGGAATGTGTTTTGACCATATGGCGGCCATGCCACCGCCATATGGGTAGTAGAGACCAGCCGGGCCGCCGGTGGCGATGGCAAAGGTCGAAGGTAGGTCGCTGTTACCATCTCGGCTGCCACAGCCGCCAAACAGGACGCTCAACACAAGCGCACGCGCCAGCCGTAGCAACCTTTCCCGGGATGCGCGCGCCATACCTACTTGGGCGCCGCCAGGTCGATCACCTGGCTGCGATCGAAGAAGTTGAACGGGCGTAACGTGACCCGCTTGGGATGACTTGGCAGCACCGGCCAGTCCTCTGCCGCAGTGATGTGATGGAAGCCGAGGGTATACCAAAGCACCAGGTCTTCACCGTCGATGCTGCGATTGGCGGCGGTCCAAGTCGGCAACCCATCCTCACCCTTGCTCTGATTCGGGTAATCACCGGCGGCATATAACTCGTCCGGATTGTAGGGGGTCACCCACAGGTGATGCCGCGCGAAGCCTGCACGCCGCAGCGTGTAGTCATCGTCGCTGATCTGGGGTAGCGCGTTAGCCGACGGCATCAGCACGTAGCCGGTCTGATAGCCCATTTTGTTCTTGGCGCTGGTGTTCTGGATGCGCCACTGTTCGGGCGCCTGCATGTCGATAGACAGCTTCGCCGCATCCTCGGTACGCACCCGCTCCGACTGCACCGTCCAGATGCTGCGCCGCGGATGGGACTCGTCGAGACGGGTGGGCACAATCCTGTCGCGCACAAAGTCGTTGCGCTGGCCGTCGACATCGACGTCAAAGCGGAACGAGAAGAAGTGGTCGTGGAAGACCCCGACCAGATGGGGCGCGATCAGGTTGCCATAGCGCGTTTCCTGCATGGCCCTCGGATCTGCCAGACTCTTGGCTTCGGCAGCCTTGACGATATCGATGCCGGTCGAGGCGATATCCACCCGCACCGCTCCGGTGGGCATGAACACATAATCCAGCAGATAGTCGTAGTTGCCGATGGTGGACGCCATGCGCACCACCAATTCCCGCGCCGGCCGCCCGTTGTAGACCTGCAACCCCGCCTCTGAATGACGCCAGGCCGGATTGAGGGTTGGCCGCTCGAATATACAAGTCGAGTTCGGCAAGGTCGCGGGCTTACCATCGTCGAAGACGATCTGCTGATTCAGATACAGCGCATAATCCGGACAGTCCACGCCTGACACCAGCGGCGTTGAGAACATACCGAAACCGTACTCCCCTGCATCGAAGTAACTCTTATAGAACCAGCCATAGGCCGGATCCATGTAGGGCACCCACATCTCCGAGAGCGAGGCCTGATAGAGCACCGAACGCTCGTCGAACGAAGCCAGTGAGATGATCGTGCCGCGGCGGCGATCGAGACGCGTGTGGAAGCGCCAGCTCCCCCACTTGATGAAGCTGCCGTCGGTGGTGAAGGAGGGCCCGTCCGGTTGGGTGACGAGCAGCGGCTTCATCGGTGCTCGTAAGGGCCCGACGGATTCATCATCAAAATCTCCCGACGGCGGGGGTGTGGGTACCGCGCCTTCATCGACGAGCTTGATCACCTTCTGGGCATTGAGATCAACCACCGCGGTGAGATTTTCTATCGGTCGATGGTAAATGTTGTTTTTGGTGTCACTGATATCCAGACACTGCACGCGTAGCAGACGCTTGCCCTCAAACTCCGGCTCCGCGAAGTATCCCGCGGTCAGAGGCAGGCAGTTGAACATCGCAGGATCGATGTTGCGATACCCTCGCTCGCGCATCGCTCGCCGCCAGTCCCGATCGGCTTTGGTCACATCCTGGGCAACCTGCCACTCGGCGAGGAGAATGCCTGCCTGCTGATCTTCGATCTGCTCCACCGAAAGAATTTCATCGGCGGCCAGATCGATCAACGCCTCACGCAGTGACACCCCTTCCCGCATGATCGCGAGCGCATAGCGCGGCATGGGTTCGCCGGGTTGCCAGGCGAGCACTTTCGACTTGTGCGGTTCCTGCAGACGGATGTCCGCGAACAGCACCTGATCGTTCAGATGCCCGCCCGCGCGCAACAGATCGTGGATGCGGCCGTATTCCCCTTCCGTCAGCGCATCGAGCGGATGGTCAGGGGCCGCATGCAGAGACACACTTGTGAGCAACCAGACAACGGCGGTACAGGCTCGCAACATAAAAACTCTCCTCTTCGATGAGCCTTTTTCCGGCTTTTCCAACTTATTCCCCGGCTTGCTCGAAGGGAGAATCTGCCGCACCGACCACTAAAGCGAGCAAGCGCATGAACAGCCACCCCCGCTCCTCATGCTCAGCGGAGAATTATGCCCCTTTACTGTGCGGAATTCAGCCCACCGGAGCTGACAAGGCGGCCAACGAGACATAATCCACCGCCCAAACCGAACAGCGCTCAAAAGACAAAGTAAGCGCCGTCGATCAGAAATGTGTCCGCGCTGTGATAGCTCGAGGCGCTGCTCATGATGTACACGGCGATCCCGGAAAAGTCCTCCGGCTGCCCCCAGCGGCGCATCGGCACCCGCTTAATCACGTTATCGACAAACTTCTGATTGGCGAACGTACCCTGGGTCATATCCGTCTCGATCCAACCTGGCAGGATGGTGTGCGCGGTCACCCCATAGCGGGCGTACTCAACCGCCAACGCCTTCATCATGGAAATCATCCCGCCTTTGGTGCTCGCATAGTGCTCACCGCGGGCCTGTCCCGATACCGCGGCGAGACTCGCGGTGCCGACCAGACGCCCAAAGGCGTCACCCTGGCCCGCCCGTTCGCGCATATGTTTGGCGGCTGCGCGGAAGGTGTAGAACACACCGCTCTGATTGACGGCGATGATGCGGTCCCACTCCTCGCGGGTCATCTCATCGAACGCGGTGCCGCGCCCGCCGATCCCGGCGTTCGCAAAACAGCCATCCACGCGCCCGTGGGTTGCGAGCGCGAGGGCAAATGCCTCGTTGACCTGAGTTTCATCGGCCACGTCACACAGTTGGGCGGTCACCTTGGGACCATGCTGTGACAGCTGCTCCAACGCCGCAGCGTTCTTGTCTGCGTTGGTGCCCCAGATGCAAATCTCACAACCCGCCTGCGCCAGGCCCTGCGCAAAGCCGAGCCCGATGCCGCCGTTACCACCCGTGATCAAGGCCACCCGTCCGCTGAGATCGAAAGGTTGAAAAGCCACCCCGCCCCCTGTGCAATTAACAATCACGTCCACCTTAACAGGCCTCCCACGCGCACGACAGCACCACCACGTGGGCGTGATACGCTAGGCGGGATAGGGAGTTTAGCGGCGGGGCAGAATGTCGATCTGCACGCGGTTGTTCCAGCGTGCGACAGAATTCCATTCTTCGGCGCTGGCACCGAGGTCAGGGTATCCCTGGCGGGGTTGGGAATTATTGGCGTCCAACGCGACGAGTTGCAGCTCGATATCGGGGTTCAGCGGCCCTTGCATCAGACGCGAGAACTCCACCGACAAACGATCGCTCACATAGGAAGAATCGCCCTGGGGATGTCCGACGCGGGTACAGTCGCGGGCGGTGGTCCCCTGGGCTGGGCGTTCGCGTCCACTTTCATCCGCAATGAGACAGAACTCGCCGAGATGACTGATCAGGCGCACCTCTCCCGCAAAGTCTATGCGGTCCAGATGCGCGAGCAACTGGGCCATCTTGTCAGCGAGATCAGCGTCGTAATGCGGCGCGTCAAAGGACACCCCGCGGTGCTCGTTCAACGACCATTTCAAGGCCTCGATGGCTCGCTCCTGAAATCCGGTCTGCTGCGAACGCTGGGAGCGTTGCAGTTGTGACAACTGTGACACCGAGTCCGTCTGCAGCGTATCTAACCGTTGTTCGGTATTGGCCAATTCCAGCAAGGCATCATCACGCTGGGTTTTGAACTGCCACAACAAAAAGAGCGACACGGCCAGGGTGACGCCAATAAATGCGTTGCCCAGCCAGTGACGGCGGCTACCATTGTCTTGCTCCGCCCCAACAAAGGCATCCGCCATTTCGGCGCGCAGTTCTTCCTCCTCAGCGGCATAGAAGGCCTGCTCCTTGACCACCTCGTGAGCCACTTCTTTGGCGAAGCGCTTGTGGGTACGCAGGACATCCGAGCGCAGCTTGACATGCTGGTCTTCGAGAATGCGGGTCACCAGTGCCTGCAGCGACATCCCCAACGCCTGATGTTCGAGCAGACGGTCGGCATCGGACTGCGCTGGCGCAGGATCGGCATCAGCATCTTGGGAGGGGTGCGCCAAGCCAGAGACCACCTGCGTCGCTTCAATCGGCTCAGTCACAGGTGCGCGCGGCTCGGCGCGGCGCTCGGTGACCAGTCCCAGCTTGCGCAGCATCTCAAACAACTGATGCGGTTGGACGTTCTTCGGCAGCACCCCAACCGCTCCCAGCGCCCGTGCCTGGCCAACGTAGACCTCCCCTTCCTTGGTGGTGTACATCATGACCGGTATCGTCGCGGTGGCAGGGTTGGCTTTGATCGCGGACACGGCCTCGAGCCCATCCATGCCCGGCATCGTGTGATCCATGAAGACCACATCCACGCTATGGCGCTGCAGATATTCGAGTGCGGCTTCCCCGGAACTGGCGAGCGCCACGTCGAGCTGATGCGCTTCCAGCAGCTTTTTCAGCGCAAAACGCGCCGCTTTTGAGTCATCGACAACAAGCGCTCGCTTGAGGGTCATCTTGGCCGTCAATCAAGTGGGAGATGGGAAGGGATGCTAACGCAACCTTCGGCGCGCCTTCCGTTAAGCAGGTCACGGCAAATCAAGTATCAGATTTCGCGATTGAGCTGCTGAGCGGGCCACGACCTAACACCCGAGAGGAGTCGTCGGGGACTTCCATCGCGGTGTGCGCCAGATCACAGACTTGCCGATCGCATAGCCCGCCTACATGTTAGTCCAGTGAAGGCACCGCGCCGGACCGACGACTGGGAATCAGCGCCCAGGCCCTTTCGTGGGCATAGTAGATCGCGAACTTGAGGACAAACTCGATCGAGCCGATCATCGCAGCGGTGTCGATCTCACCGGTGATGAAGTAGGCGATGGTCGCGGTGGTCAGCGTCGCGATGACACGCCAGGAAAGCGCTTTGGCGGCGCTGCGCAGTCGGGAATCAGACATACTTCA
This sequence comes from Pseudomonadota bacterium, assembly GCA_039028775.1. Classification (GTDB taxonomy): domain Bacteria; phylum Pseudomonadota; class Gammaproteobacteria; order Pseudomonadales; family Azotimanducaceae; genus UBA4421. The sequence goes on from JBCCHL010000168.1 coordinate 6,152, forward strand.
GCACCGCTGCCACACACTCATCGAGGCTGGATTCATGCGTCGACACCGTCAGTTCTGCAGCTTCGGGTGGCTCGTACGGTGAGTCGATGCCGGTGAAGTTTGGCAACTCGCCGCGACGGGCCTTCTTGTAGAGGCCCTTAGGGTCGCGCTCCTCGGCGACCGCGAGGGGTACGTCGACATGCACCTCAACGAAGTCACCCGGATCGAAGAGGCTGCGCGCCATGTCGCGTTCCGACCGAAACGGCGAGATGAACGCGGTGATCACGATCAGCCCCGCATCGGCCATCAGTTTCGCCACCTCGGCCACCCGCCGGATGTTCTCCACCCGGTCCGCATCGGTAAAGCCGAGGTCGTTGTTCAGCCCGTGACGGATGTTGTCGCCGTCGAGAATATAGGTGCGCTTACCCTGCTCGAACAACGCCTGCTCTACCGCGTTAGCCACAGTCGATTTACCGGATCCGGACAACCCGGTGAACCACAGCACTTTCCCGGGGTGGCCGTTCAATTGCGCCCGGGCCTGTTTGTCGACCGCGTGTGCATGCCGATGGATGTTCTGGGCACGCCGCAGCGCGTAGTTGATCATGCCCGCCCCGACGGTGGCATGGGAATAACGATCCACCAGGACAAAAGATCCCAGCCCGGGACAATCCTGATAGGACTCATAGGGCAAGGCTTTGTCGAAGCTGAGCGTCACCCTTCCGATGTCGTTGAGTTCCAGCGAACGGGCTGACAACTCATCCAACGTATTGATGTTGTACTTGAATTTCACATCGGTCAGCGTCGCGTTGATGCGCGAGGTTCCCATCAGCAGCCAATAGCTGCGGCCCACAAACCCCGCCTCGGCATCCATCCAGACCAGGCTGACGTCGAACTGATCCGCCACCTCGCACGGCGCTTGGGCCGGGACGATCACATCCCCGCGGGACGCGTCTATTTCCCGGTCCAGGGTCAGCGTCACCGCCTGCCCCTCCACCGCATTGTTCAGACTGTCCTTGTAGAGCAGGATGTCCTCTACCGTCGCGGTCTCACCCGACGGCAACACGCGGACCTCATCACCCTGCGACACCTGCCCTGCCACCACCGTACCGGCAAAGCCACGAAAATCGGAATTCGGTCGATTCACCCACTGCACCGGGAAGCGCAGATCGCGCTGCGCATCGACCGGTTTAACGTCAACGGTTTCGAGGAAGCCGAGCAGCGTGGGCCCTGCGTACCAATGGGTATGACTCGAGCGCTCGATCACGTTATCCCCTTTCAGCGCCGAGAGCGGAATCGCCGTGATCGCCTCAAACTGCAGTTGCTGAGCAAACGCTTCATAGTCGGCAACGATGCGCTCAAATACCCCCTGGTCGTAGTCGACCAGATCCATCTTGTTGACCGCCAGGACGACATGCTTAATGCCCAGCAGTGAGGTGATAAACGAATGCCGCCGGGTTTGGGTCAATAAACCGTTGACGGCATCGACCAGAATCACGGCAACATCGGCGGTAGACGCGCCCGTCACCATGTTACGGGTGTACTGCTCATGTCCCGGCGTATCCGCAACAATAAACTTGCGACGTTCGGTGCTGAAGAAGCGATAAGCCACATCGATGGTGATGCCCTGCTCGCGCTCGGCCGCCAGACCGTCCACCAACAGCGCAAAGTCGATGTCCTCACCCTGGGTGCCCACTTTGCGCGAATCACTCTTCAGGGTCGCGACCTGATCTTCGAATACGAGTTGCGCCTCGTACAGCATGCGCCCGATCAAGGTCGACTTGCCGTCGTCGACGCTGCCGCAGGTGATGAACCGCAACAGATCTAGATTTGCCTGAGTGTCGATGTACTCCTGAACGCGAGCTTCGACTTCTTGCCGGGATACGATTGCCTGCGCCATTAGAAATATCCTTCTTGCTTCTTCTTCTCCATCGAACCACTGCTGTCGGTGTCGATGGCGCGTCCCTGGCGTTCGCTGGTGCGACTCTCCAGGAGTTCCAACACGATCGAAGACAGATCGTCAGCCGTGGATTCGATCGCACCGGTCAGGGGGTAACAACCCAGCGTACGGAAGCGCACGGTGCGGGTTTCGATCTGCTGGCCTTCGACCATGCGCATTCGGTCATCATCGACCATCATCAGGAAGCCGTCCTGATCCACGACAGGCCGCGGGGCGGCAAAATAAAGGGGGACGATCGGAATTTCTTCACGATAGATGTACTGCCAGATATCCAACTCGGTCCAGTTTGAGAGTGGGAACACACGGATGCTCTCGCCGGGGTTCTTATAGCCGTTGTAGAGATTCCACAGTTCCGGGCGCTGGTTCTTCGGATCCCAGCGATGGGTCTGGGTACGAAACGAAAACACCCGCTCCTTGGCACGACTCTTCTCTTCATCGCGGCGGGCGCCACCGAAGGCGACGTCGAAGCCGTGCTGATCGAGGGCCTGCTTCAGTCCCTGGGTCTTCATGATGTCGGTGTGCAAGGCGCTGCCGTGATCGAACGGGTTCACGTCCTTATCAACCCCTTCCGGGTTGATGTGCACAATGAGCTCCATGCCGACCTCTTGCGCCATCTGGTCACGAAACTCGTACATGGACTGAAACTTCCAACGCGTGTCCACGTGCATCAAAGGAAACGGTGGCGGACTGGGATAGAAGGCTTTGCGCGCCAGATGCAGCATCACCGAACTGTCTTTACCAATGCTGTAGAGCATGACCGGGTTTTCCGCCTGAGCGACCACCTCGCGCATGATGTGGATACTCTCGGCTTCCAACCGATCCAGATGGGTCAGGTCTTCATCGACCCGCGGTGGCTCACTGGTGTAGATCGCTTTCCCCGCCGGTTCCTGATAAGCGGTGAGCGCCAGCGTGATCGGCGTCCCATCGGGCAAGGTCAGTTCGTGGCTGTGCGCCGCGTCCGCCAGGGTTCGACACACCCGCGTGATTTCTCCGTGGGGCCACACATAAGAAGGCCGATCACCACACAGCACGGCCAGGGCAGCAGCGACGGTTGGAGGCGCAAGATCCATGACAAACACCCACCGGCGGGCGCCACGGCCGTCGCTGACCAGCAACACGTGGCGATCCTGTACCGCCGCACTCTGCAACACCAGCGAAGGTAGCCGCTTGCGCCGGGCTTCTTTTTCCAGCGCTTCCACCACCAACCTGCGCAGAGGCCGGCCGTGTTCGTCAGCAACCTCATCAACGTTGAGCGCCTGGGGCAGCCAATCAGCGGCCGCGAGCAGGCGCTCGGTCGAGCGCAGCGAGCCGGTGTCACCGCGGCCAACGAGGTGATCATGGATTTTCTGAGTGTCCCAATAGCCATCGGGCGCTGGGACATCGAGCAGCGGGGGCAATGCGGTCATGCGAGTGCTTATCCTTGCAAATCAACCAAGGGCATTGCGCATCAGAAGTCTTATCGGTGATGCAGAATCTGACGCATAATGCATTTATTTATAGATTATGAGGATAAC
>JBCCHL010000169.1:0-9565 GCA_039028775.1 Pseudomonadota bacterium
GCGTGAAAGCCACCCCGAAGCCTGGCTTTACGACGAGCAGGCTCGGGTGGCAGAGATTGGATTTACCTATCAAGAGAAGTCCTCGCCCAGCGCATTCGTATTCCGCTCGAGCCCACTGCTGCACAAGTATCCGCCGGCAGACCTGCTGGTTGCAGGATACCTCATGGAGTCCTTCGACGCGGGATTGATCAAACAGTATCTCGGCTATCTGGTCGGGGATAACGTTATGGTGACCTTGACCACACCCGAGATTAAGGGTGACGCGCTGGAGCCATGGTTCGAAGTGCCCTATTCGTTGAAGAAACAAGCGCCCACACAGGCTGCTGTACCCGCAGGCCTGTTTCGACTCCCCGATGAAAATCCGTTTCTGCCTACCAGACTTTCGCTCAAGGCCGACGACAACTCCGGTCCCGAACTGACCATCGATACGCCCACGCTGGACGTGTGGTTGGATCAGGACACCGAGTTTGGTGCGCCACGAGCCAATCTGTATGTCACGCTGGGCGTGGACGGAGGATTCTTGACGGCGCGGGACCGCGCCAACGCGCAACTCTACCGCGCTCTGGTAGAGAATGAACTCGCAGCCCTCACCTACCCCGCCTACTTGGCGGGATTGGGATATTCCATCGGCGTCCCGGACACCGGCTTTGAAATCCGCGTCACCGGCTACGATCAGAAACAAGCCGAACTATTGAACGCCATCCTCACCAACTTCATCGACCTTGAGATCCAACCGCAGCGCTATGAGTTGGAAAAAGCGCAGCTGTTGCGCCGCTGGAGTAACGCCCGCAAAGAGCGCCCGTTCCGCCAAACCGTCGCGGCTGTGAACCAGACGCTGGCATCCGAGAGCTGGCCGCCGGCAAACCTCGCTGCTGCCATCAATGCACAAAACCTCACAGAGTTTCAGTCCTGGGTACGCGACCGGCTGACCCGCTTCAACGCGCAGATGCTCTACCATGGCAACGTGAACGCAGCGGATGCCCAGCGTATTGCGGCCGTACTTAAACAGCGGCTGGCGGATAAACCCATCGCCTGGGGCAGCGGGCGTGTGCGCGAGATCAACGACAATCTAAGGTTGGAGCTGCCTATCGATCACAACGATGCCAGCATGGTTATCCACGTTCAGGCTCCGGACGACAGTTTCGAAGATCGCGCCCTCTATGCGCTGGGCGCGCAGATCCTGCAGAACCGCTATTTCAAAGAACTGCGCACGGAACAGCAGTTGGGTTATGTGGTGACCGCCACCAACCGACCGATCCACAACCGTCCCGGCATCACCTTCATCGTGCAATCCCCCGTGCGGTCAGCGGCTTATCTGGAGACGGCCACGCAGGAGTTCATGACCCAATTCCTCCGCGACTGGCCCGAGTTCACCGACGCTGAGTTTGCGCAGCAGAAGCAGGGACTGATCAACCGATTGACCCAGGCGTCTAAAAACCTCAACGAACGCAGCGGCAAGCTATGGAGCGACCTCAAGGACGAACACCTCAGTTTTAACAGCCGAGAGCAGATCGCCGCATTGGTCGCCGACCTCGATAAGACAGCATTAACCGAGTTTTACACGGCTGTGAATGACAAGCTCTCGAACCGAAGGCTGATCATCTATAACACTGGCAAATTTGGTGAAGCACCGGATGAGGGCCGATTGCTGGAGAGTCCGACCGCCGGATTCTAGCGCCACCCTCCCTAGGGCGCGACGACAAGGGTCCCTCAGGGCTGCTGGGCGAGTTCGCGCCGGAACGGCGGCAGCGAATCGAGCAGTGCCCGCCCGTAGCGCTGGGTAACGATTCGCCTGTCCAGCATGGTGATCCGGCCATAGTCTTGTTCGTGGCGGATGAGGCGTCCGCAGGCCTGAATCAACTTCAGCGCAGCGTCCGGCACCGATATCTCATAGAACGGGTTACGGCCGCGGGCCTCGGCCCACTCGGCCATGGCCTGATCGATCGGATCGTCCGGCACCGCAAAGGGTATCTTGGCGATGATCACATGGCGGCAATACGCGTCCGGCAAGTCCAGGCCTTCGGAAAAACTGGCCAGTCCCATCAGGCACGACGGCAGGCCATCATCCACCCGGGCACGATGATCGCGGATCAGCATTTGTTTAGCCGCCTCACCCTGGATAAACAGTTGTTCTTCGAGATGATCGGGGAGCTTGCGCGTCACCGCATTCAACTGGCGCCAGGAGGTGAACAGCACCAGTGCGCTCTCATACTCCGCGATCAGCTGCGGCAGTAGGGCAACAATTTCTTCGGTGTGGGCATCAAAATCACGCGGATCTGAGGTCAGCCGCGGCACACTCAGGGTGGCGATCTCCGGATAGTTGAAGGGGCTGGGGATCTTGACCAGGGTCGCGGAGCTCGGAATCCCCGCCCGCTCGACAAAGCGGTCGAAGCGACCCAGAGCGCTCAGCGTGGCGGACGTACAGATCGAAGCATAGGCGCGCTGCCACAAAACTTCATCCAGGATGTGCCCAGGTTCGATCGGCGCGCTGACCAGTTCCAGATCGGTTTCGGTACGATTGACCCAACGGGCGTGGCGATATTGCGAGCCGACGGCATAATCGCGCAGTAGATTTGCCGTCGCTTCCGCGCGGGTATGCAGCTGACCCACCGGCCCCAGCCAGTCTTCCGCCTCATGGGCATTACTCCAACTGCGCTCGCCGGCGAACACTTCCTGCACCAATTCATGCACGCGGCCCAGCTCGTCCGCAATTTTGGTCATCAGCGGTAGACCGTCGGCTGCCCGATCGCGCACTGTCTGGGGCACCTCGCCTTGTGCAAAACGACAGGTATCGAGGTCCTCGTCGCGCATCTGATATTCGAGCTCCCCGACCACATCGGACAGGGCCTGCAATGCCGCGACGAGGCTGCCGGATTCGCCCGCGATTACGGTAGCGATGGAAACGAGTTCATCCGGGCGAGCAAAACGCTGGGTCATGCTGCCCAGCAGCGTATTGATCTGCTCCAACCACGTCATGGTCCCGCCGATGCGCGCGCGCGCGGAGAAGTGATTCTGAGTTTTCTCCGCCAGGTGATGGGCCTCGTCGATGACGAAGAGGCAATCTTCGGGTTCCGGCAGCACGGCGCCGCCACCGAGCGCCAGGTCCGCGAGGACCATATCGTGATTGGCCACGATCACATCCGTACCTTCAAGGTCGCCGCGTGCGCGAAAGAACGGGCACTGTTTGAAAAACGAGCAGCGGTTGTTCGTGCAACCGCGATGATCCGTGGTCACCCCGGCCCAGGCACCGTCGGGGAGCTCGTCCGACCAACTGTCGAGCTCTCCATCCCAGTCACCACGGCCGACGGCATCGAGCATCGACTGATACAGGGCCAGATGATCGCCGGTATCGGCCTCAAACAAGGGGATCTCCGACTGCCCTTGATACTTCAACTGATCGTCCAGGCGCTTCAAACACAGGTAGCGACCGCGCCCTTTCGCCAGCGCAACGCTGAACCGCAGCTGCGCATTGTCTTTGAGGTCCGGGATGTCCTGCAGCGTCACCTGCTCCTGTAGCGCTACCGTCGCGGTAGCGATCACCACGGTTTTCCCCATCATCTGGGCGGCGGGAATCGCCGCCAGGCTGTAGCCGGCGGTCTTGCCGGTGCCAGTACCCGCCTCGATCACCGCCATGCGAGGCCCATCCGCAGCGGTGACCGTGCGCGCGACATGGGCGATCATTTCGCGCTGGCCGCGCCGCGCGCGAAAACCGCGGGCCTCCAACCACGCCCGATAGGCGGTCTGAATCTCCTCCTTCAAATCGTCGGTGAGCAGCGAGGCGGGCAGCGGGGCATTCATTGAACCAGCTTACTCGGCGCACCCGCGGGACGCCACTCTTGAGCCGACCATCCCGGGTGTGAGACATTGGCGGCATGAAAAATCTCTATCAAGTCATGCTGTTCGGACTCCTCATGGGAAGTGCCGGCTGCGCCCAATCCACCCCGGCCGAGCTGCGCACGCCTGAGGGTTTTGTGATCGAAACCCTTAACTTTGCCGTCCCCAATGCCCGCCAGATGGCGCTCACCAAGGCTGGCAATCTGATCGTCGGGACCCGGCGTCGCGGCGCCGTATATGCGGTAATCGACCCGCTCGGCCCGAGCCCTGAGGTCCGGGTGCTGTTCGACGCGGGCCTGAAAATGCCCAGCGGAATCACCGTCGACAACAACGATCTCTATATCGGTGCGGTCAGTACCATCATCAAAGTGCCCAATATCGACGCCAACCTGCGCAAAGATCCGGGCCACGAAGTGATCACCGACCGGCTGCCCACGGAAGGCCATCACGGTTGGAAGTATCTTAAGTTCGGTCCGGACAACATGCTCTATGTACCGGTCGGGGCGCCCTGCAATATCTGTCTGGAACAGGACCCTCGTTTCGCGAGCCTGTTGCGCATGGACCCCAAGACCGGCGACACCGAGGTCTGGGCATCGGGGATTCGCAACACGGTGGGCTTCGCCTGGCATCCACAGACTCAGGACCTGTGGTTCACCGACAATGGTCGCGACATGCTGGGCGACGACGTACCACCTGAAGAATTGAATCGCGTGCAAACGCCCGGTCAGCACTTCGGCTACCCCTTCATTCATGCCGACGGCATTAAAGACCCGGAGTTCGGAAGCCACAACGCTGCGGCGGACACCGCCTTTACCGCCCCGGAGTTGGAGATCCAGGCCCATTCCGCCGCATTAGGCATGGCTTACAACACCGAAGAGCAATTCCCCGCGGCCTACAAAGACGCGCTCTTTATCGCTGAACACGGTTCTTGGAATCGCAGCAAGAAAGTGGGTTATCGGGTGGTCACCGTCACCGAGGCAAGCGACGGCAGCCTGCAATATGCGCCCTTTGTCGAGGGTTGGTTGACGGACGAAGCGGTCTCCGGGCGACCGAACGATGTGCTCTTCGCACCCGACGGCAGCCTATTGATCTCCGATGACGATAACGGAGTCATCTACCGCGTCAGCTACCCGGGCTGACGCCCGCAGGCGCTTCACGACGCTCAACGCAGGGAGGCGCCCAGCAGTTCGCGTGCGATCACATGTCGTTGCACTTCGCTCGGACCTTCGCCGATCCGGCGGATGCGCATCTCGCGAAACCAGCGCTCGAACGGCAGATCCTTCGCCACGCCCAAGCCGCCGAACATCTGCATACATCGGTCCACCACCCGACCGCCGGCTTCCGTTGCGACCAGCTTTGCCATGGCAGCTTCTTTGCGGAAGACCTCTCCGTTGGCAGCCTTGTTGGCAGCTTCCAGCACGAACCACCTGGACTGTTTGATATCTACTTCGTTGTCCACCAGCATCCACTGGATGGACTGGCGCGTCGACAATGGCGCACCAAAAGTCTCCCGTTGCGGCACATATTCGAGTGCCATTTCCTGGGCCTTGATTGCAACCCCAATGCAGCCGGCCGCGTAGGGAATGCGTTGCCGGGTCAGACGATCGTTGGCGATAGCAAAGCCGCGGTTGACCTGCCCGAGGATATTGCGCGATGGGACGCGCAGATCTTCGAACTGCAGCTCCGTGGCGTAATGCGCGGAGCGCAGTGTGTGCACGATACGGCGGACGTGGAAGCCCGGCATATCGGTGTCGACAATGAAGCAGGTAACGCCGTTACGCCCCTTGTCAGAGTCGGTGCGCGCAAATACCAGCCCGAAGTCGGCCCGATCAGCCCCGCTGATCCACAGCTTGCCGCCGTTGATGACCCAGTCATCCCCGTCCTGCACCGCTTTGGTCTGAATCGCTCGCGCCGGATCGGACCCGCCGGAGGGTTCGGACAAGCCAAAAAATCCACGCTTCTCACCGCGCAGAGTGGGATACAGGTAGCGCTCCTTCTGATCGTCGGTCGCCTCGAACAGCTGCGCGAGACCCGCGCCGCCGAAGGTACCGTAACAGGGCGCGTACAAGCCTGCGCGGTGCTGTGACATCTCAATTGCGATGAGCGTGCGGGTTATGAGGTCGATCTCCGGGCCGCCATACTCAGGCGGGATGTCGAGACCGTACAACCCCATCTCCCGGGTCTTCTCGATCAGCCGTTCCCGATCGTCTTCGGCCAAGGCGTCGGCGTCCGGATCGAGATCCATCTCCAGCGGGATGATCTCTTCTCTGACAAAGCGACGCACCATGCCGACGATCATGTCTTGTTCTTCAGTTAAATTCAGATCCATCAGGCGGGACTCAACTTGCCAAGTTTAACGGGAGGATTACACGGCGGTGGTTCGCCATGGTCCGCAATATGCACCATCATCAGCTCGCGCCATCGACTCTGATAGGCGGTGGTGATCTCATGCCGAAAGTACTTTGCCTCCGGGTGAGCCTCCAGCGCGGCCGTGACTTCCCCCTTGAGACCATACAGGCTTTTACCCCCGGCAAACGCGATGAGGATGACTTTCTCGTCCGCGTCTGCGAGTTGATACACACCGAGGTGACCCTTGAGCACCTGTGCGGCCACCTCGGCCGGCGACCAGGGCTTTGTCATCCGGATCGCCACACCTAAGCCCGGATGTCCACTTCTTTTTTCTGCTTCGGCATGATCGAAATTTCCATCGGTGCGAAGTGTTCCATATCGATATCGATCAGATAGGGGCCGCTGGCTTCCATCGCAGTATCAAACGCCGTCTCGAAATCGGCGACGCTGCTCACGCGTTGGGCGGGCACGCCCATGCTGTTCGCCATCTGCGCAAAGGCGACTTTACCCAGATCGGTCTCGTTGATGCGGCCGAAGCGATTGTCCTGCAGCCAGCGCAGCACCCCGTAGCCGGAATCGTTGAAGACACAGACAATCAGCGGCACCTGGTACTGTGCGGCGGTCGCGAGTTCCGTGGCATGGAACATGAAGCCCCCATCCCCGTGGATAACCACGGTCTTGCGCCCGGTAGCGATCGCAGCCCCGACACTCATCGGAAATCCCGGACCGATCGCACCGGAGGTCGGGTTAATCGATGTGCGCGGCTGATAGATGGGGAACTGCTGGTTACCCCAGTTGTAGGCGGAGATCGTCTGGTCGCGGACAAATACCCCGTCGTTGGGCAGCTTGGCGCGGATCGTGTCCATCACCTGGGGCCAATCCGGTCCGAGACGATCGCGCATCGCTTTGTGCACCCCATCCCGAGCCTCCCAGACCACCTCATTGAACTGGCCATCGTTGGGCAGTGGCTCGGCAATTTCCGTATTGAGGGCGTGCAAGGCGGCTTTGGCGTCCGCGTGGATCGGATACTTCGCGGTATGGGTGCGCCCGATCATGTTGCCGTCGATATCGATCTGCATCAGATCGCCACCCGGGGTCTGCGCCTGAAATTGACCATCCACCCCCACCGCAAACTTGGTACCCACGGCCAGCGTGACGTCCGCTTCGGCGAGGACCTGGTAAATGCCCGCACTGTTGTAGTAGTTGCCGACACAGCGCGGGTCGTTTTCAGGGATGGCGCCGCGTCCGTCCACGGTGGTGACCACCGGGCAGTCGAGCTTTTCGGCCAACTGCTGCAGCAGCTGCGAGGCACCCGCGGCGATCACGCCGCCACCGGCGATGATCACCCGGCGGCTGCTGGTCTTCAGGCGCTCGACAGCCTTATCGATCTGCCCGTCGTCAGCGGGAAATTCGCCTGCTTCGGGGAAGCTGAACTGCATCTTCTCGGCCTCGGCATACTGGATGTCGATCGGCACCTCCAGCGCACCCGGCGCGCCGCGGCCGGTAAACATGTCGTTGACCACGGCGCTCAGACACAGACCCAACTGCGAGACGTGCCGTGGACTCTCCACCCGTCGACAGACCGCCTCGAGCATCGGCACCTGATTCTCGGCTTCGTGTACATACCCACGGCCTTTGCCGTAGAACAGGGTATCGGCCTGCCCGGTGATGACCAGTACACGAGAAGAACCATATTCGGCTTCGTACAGGCCGGTGACGGTATTCGAGGTGCCGGGACCGGTCGAGGCGATCATCACCCCCATCTTCCCGGTGGCTCGCGCGTAACCGTCAGCGGCGTGTGTGCCAGCTTGTTCGTGTCGTACATCTATGATCTTGGTTTTGCCCAGACGATTGATGGCATCCATGATCGGCATGTTGTGAATACTCACGATACCGAACACATGTTCTACCCCCAGCTGTGCCAGGGCATCCGCGATCAAGTCCGCTCCGCTGTAACTCATGCAGCCGCCTTAAGTTGTGTGAAATCTAGGTCGTAGCGCCGTGCCACGCTCGAACACGGGTTCGTGTGCAGTGACATACAGCATCGGATCGCAGAGCGTTGCACCGGGTCGGTGAACGAACAATAGGAAGGTGAGATCCTGGTGAAGTAATCACCGCATCTTGCTGAACGCTGCCTTTGCCCCACCGCCATGTCTCCCCCAAGTTGGCGCAGCCGGAGCACAAGCCTACAACGGTAAATGCTGGGTGTCGACACGAGGGGAGACGACCCGCAGACGTAGCAACGCACCCTCGACTGTGGAGGCAAGGATGCAGGCGCGTCCTGCGCTACAACCGATGATATGGGCGGCGCGCCGCACAAGCCGGCGTCATCTGCGAGGCCGGCGCAGCGTTGGGTTTCAGGGCAGCAACATCGCCGCGGTTTCAGTGCGATGTTTGCGCAGGTATTTCATGAACGGTGTGCCGCCGGTGCCAACCTCGCTGTCGTTACCCCGCCCGCCGTGGGATTGCTTGTTTATATAGCTCGCAGCGTAGCGCAGATGCTGGCTGCGGAACGCGGCCACCTGTTCGATCAGGGCGTTGTAGGCATCTCTGGCGGCCTGGCCTTGCGCACCCGGAGCGCTCGCCACAAAGTGACGCACGCCGGAGCGCTCGCGCACGGCATCGATGAAGGCTCGGTGCTCTACGGGCCGATAGAAGTGCAACTCGTCGAGGTAGTTGCGCAACGGATCCGCCGCATGTCCGACGCCAAGCAACGCATCCATGGTCGGCACAATTGAGGACTGCGAGCCGGTCTGCCCGCGAAACGTCTGCGGCAGCCCCCGGGTCTGTGCCACACCGTCGTAGATCAGCCCCTTACCCAATGCGGGATTGTCGCGCCAGCCATGGATAAACGGACGCACCCGATGGAAATACACATACGGATCGCAGCGTTCCCCCATGCGCTCGAAGATCGCGTTGATCTCCTCATAGACCTCCACCATCTCGAGCAACAAGCTGGCGACACGAACCAGGTCACCCTCCTGGGTCACCCGCAACAAGGCCGGGATGCGGTCGAGAATCCCACCTGCGGTCGCCTCGATCGCAACGTGGATCAGGATGAACCAGGCCTCGTCCTGGCCGCCGAGGAACGACTGCAGGACATGGATGTTGTCGAAACCAAAATCCCCGTCTGCATCGATCTTCGCCCAGTTGTCCAGGGCATAACTGGAATAGGGTAACAGCGGTTGTTGCCCCAGTGCCTGGGCCAGGTGCCAGATGGGCACCGCGAGTTGCGCCGGCAAAGCGTGCGGGGCTTCAGGTTCACCCCAGACGTAGGCCTGGGTCAGAAAACTGTAGCGCAACATCGCCATGCGCAAGACTGGCTCATCCGCCGCGTCGACCCAATCACGCGGATCGATCAGTGGCAGGCGCTCGATCAAGC
>JBCCHL010000170.1:0-9431 GCA_039028775.1 Pseudomonadota bacterium
GCGCGATCGAGGATCCAGGAATCCCGTGGCATGATCCAGGTGATGTTGTCCGGCGCCACGCGATTGCGCAGCAGGAACAGACACGCGTCCATGCCGGTCTTACCAGCACCGATGATCACGTAGCGCTCGTACTGGCCAGCGACCCGGGGCAGAGCATTCGGCGGCTGGCAATGCGCACCACTCGCCACCGGGAAAGTCGGCGTACGCATGGATGGCACTGTCACATTCATGTAGGTGGCGTCGACAATCTTGTTGACCTTAGCGTGATACGTGGCGTCTCCCAGCAGGGAGCGGAAGCGGCCATCGCCTTCGTACTCGCAACTCGGAAAGTACTGCACCGCGCCGGATGGGATAAAACGCCGCTGCATGACCTGATCGAAGTACGCGCAGACCTCGCTGTTGGTCGCGAGCTCATACAGACCCTCGTTCCAGCCGCTGGTGTCGATGACATCGTTGCCGAGCTTGGTGGAGTTCACCCCATAAAAAGCCGAGGGTTGATGCAGGCGCACATAGGGATAGGCGACGTTCCAATGCCCTCCGGGTTGATGATGGCGGTCGACCATGATGACCGAGGCATCGGTCTCACTGAGCAAGGTGTCTACGAATGCCATGCCCATGGCACCGCTGCCGATCACCAGATAGTCCGCTTCTAATTCCTGCATCGAAATCGCCTCTTGTTACTCGTTACTGCTACAGATCTGTCCTACGCAGGAGACCGCTGGCCCCCGCGCAACAAGCCGCCGGGCAGGGCGCCGGTGTGCTCGCCATGCTCGTAGGTCACCTCACCGGCCTTGATGGTCGCCCGATAACCCTGTGCGCGTTGGACGAGGCGCTTGCCGCCCGCCGGCAGGTCGTACACCATCTCCGGCTGTTCCAACCGCAGAGCGTCGTAGTCGATCAGATTGAGATCCGCACGATAGCCCGGGGCGATAAGGCCGCGGTCGTTGAGCCCGTACACGCGGGCGGTATCGAGGGTCATCTTGTGGATGACAAATTCTCGCGCAAGCTTAGGGCCGCGCAGGCGATCGCGGCTGAAATAGCTCAGCATGTAGGTCGGTACGCTCGCGTCGACCAGCACGCCGCAATGCGCGCCACCGTCCGACAAGCCGAACACGCTGTGTTCCCGTTCGATGACTTGTCGCTGGCCCTCTAGGTCACCCTCATACTTGCCGAACAGGACCAATAGTGGTCGACCGCTCGCCATCACATCCATCATCACTTCCAGCGGTTGCTGGTCGCGTTGGTGTGCTTGGTACGCGATTGTGTCTTGCGGTCCCGGCTCGTAGCTCAGCGCATCGTCCATGATGTAGATCTTGTCGTAGTTGTTCATCATGGCCACCGCGTCGGCGTTCTTAGGCAAGATCGGCGGTTCGTCCAGGACCCGCGCGCGGAATGCCGGGTCGAGCAATGCGGCCTGACGCTGTGCGAGGGTTAAATTCTGTATCTCGCGGTACGCGGCGTGCTGACGCATCGGGTTGATCGTGCCGTCCAGCGTCATCAGGATGGAGGCCGGACGTGCCCCGACCTGTGGGCGTATGCTCAGGCCTTCTGGATTCAAACGCTGGGCGAGATCCCAAATGCCGCTCGCACCCGCTGTGACCAGGGTCGTGATCGGCCGGCGGGTGGCGCGGGCGATGTGTTCGATCCAGCTCAATTCGTCCGCGTCGCTCAAGTAGTCGGAGATGATCTCGATGGTGCCGTGGTCCAACTCGGCGAACGCGTCCCCGATGGTGCACATCTCCTGTGCGCTGGCGTGGGTACCGGGCACCAGTTGACCCTGTTTGTCCAGGTGGCCGTAGAATCGCGAGGTCGAAAATCCCAGCGCTCCCGCCTCGAGGGCTTCGCGCGTGAGATCCCGCATCTGGTCCATGTCGTCCAACGTCGCGTCCTCATAGCAACGCTCTCCCATCACGTAATGACGCAACGCGACGTGAGGCACCTGGGTGCCGATATCGATGCTATAGGGGGTGTCGATCGCGTCCAGATATTCGGGGAAGCTCTCCCAGCCCCATGGAATGCCATCATGCAGCGCAGTACCCGGGATGTCTTCCACGCTCTCCATCAGCGCCACCAATTCCCCCTCATTGCCGGGGCGTACCGGCGCAAAACCCACGCCGCAGTTGCCCATCACCACCGTGGTCACCCCGTGCCAGGATGTTGGTGTGACCTGCTTGTCCCAGCACACCTGGCCGTCGTAGTGGGTGTGGATGTCCACAAAGCCCGGTGTTAGCAACATACCTTGGGCGTCGATGGTGCGCTTGGCAGCACCGCTGTGTTCGCCGACCGCGCTGATGCGGCCAGCGTCGATGGCCACATCACCGTGGAATGCGGGCTCGCCGCTGCCATCGATGATTTCCGCGTTCTTGATCAGTAGATCGGTCATGGTGTTCTCCCCCAATGCCGCGGCCAGGTTGTGGCCGTCTCTCGCGCTGCACACCTTATAACGGGCTTGTGCAGATGTGTAGCCGGTAGGTCCGTTTCGCAAGCCTCCCGTCATAGTGCCGAACCTGACCGTACGGGGCCGGGTTCGGACCGGGGCGCGCGGCTCAATCCGCTGGTTGCGGATTCCCCCAGAAATTGAAGTGTGTGCTCTCGGCGGCCGGTTTGCGGGTCACGGGGCCGAACTTCCCCAGCGGCCAACCGATCGGCATGGTCACGACCACGCCGTACTCTTCGGGGATGCCGAAGCGTGCCTGCAATTCCGTTTCGAACACCTGGTGCATGGTGGTCAACGCAGCCCCGAGGCCTACCGCGCGGGCGGCCAGGAGGATGTTCTGGACGCAGGGATAGACCGCACCGTAGTTGGGTGGGGCCAGACCTACCCGTTGCTCGGGGGGGACTTTGAAAGGCCAATCCCGTTTGCCGCACACGAGCAGCAGGTATGGGAACTCCTGCATGTGGTCCATCTGATAGTAGACCGGGCGCATCTGCGGGTGGATCTGCTCGCGCGGTGGGCGTGCGGCCGGATCCCGGTGCAAGCGCCCGCGCTCTTCCAACGCCTGCGCATAGCGCTCGGCAAACCACTGCTTGGCCGCCGGCTCGCTCAAGAGCACAAACGCCCAGGGTTGTTTGTTCTGGCCGCTGGGTGCCTGCACGCCGGCATCGAGGATTTTGCGGATCAACTCGATCGGTACCGGATCAGTCTTGAGGCGGCGCATGGCGCGCACATTGGAAACGAGGTCAAAAAACTCGGGGTGCAATCGGGGTGTCATAATGGTCGCTAGCTGTCGGATTCGACCGCACGTATACGCGCTTGTCGAAAACCTGTCCAGACCCAAAGGGTGCGCGCTGGCCCGAGTGTTGCGCAACCTTAGCCATCCGTCTGTCGCAGTGCTCTCGGCCGTGCGGCAGGCAGAGTTTTGCGCAATCTGGCATACTAGGGGGCTTGGCTCGCCGACGGTAAGCGACGCCAGGTGTACCAGGAGGAAGGGTCTTAGGTGTTCAGGGCATTTGTTGATCGCCCGCGACGCTCGCGCTCGTGTGTCAGTGCGGTGCATGCGTTTTTGGGTTTGATGTTGTGGTGTATTGTCGCACCGAGCGCATGGGCGCAAGGCGCCGCGGTGGTGCAGAGCTTTGTGTCGCAGCTCAATGCGCTCGACGCCCGGGCGGCGTTGCAGCAGGCCTTGGGCGCCGCACCGACCGAAGTTGCTCTGGTGCCGGTGGAGATCAATGGCCAGCCTTGGCAGCGTCTGGTGGTGTACCCGCGCGGTGGCGAAAGCGGTCGGGACACCGTCGCCAGGGTACGACGGGCGGGCTATCCGGACGCTTGGTTTTGGGCCAACCCCGCATCTCAAATCCGATCAGCGCCCGCAGTGGCGGCGTCGCCCACTATTGCAGCGCCTGCCACGACAGCGCCCACCACGGCAGCGACCGCGGCCATTGCGCCGCCCGCAGCCCCACCAATCGAAGCCACCTCCGACCTACGCCGGGCGGACAGCAGCGCAGCATCCCCCGCTGTCATGGGGTCGGCGACGCTGGTAGGTACCGGTCCCGGTACCATCAATCTGATCGACACCCTGGACGGCATTCCGCGTCACGGCTTTGACATCGAATATGTGAGCGAAGCAGACGCCGGGATCACACTCGATGGCAAGATCGACGAGCCGTTGTGGCAACGGCTGCGTTTCTATGACGAGTTTATGATTGCCGTGCCGGCCAAAGGGGTGCCGGGGGATTACCCGACACGCATGCGGCTGTTTGCCAGCGAAAGGGGTTTGTATGTCAGCGCGATCATGATTCAACCCGTGGAAACCCTGGTGCAAAGACTGTCTTCGCGGGATGACTTTCAAGATCGTGATACGTTTGGGTTTACCCTCGATTCCGGCGGTGAAGGGTCGTTGGGCTACTGGTTTATCATCGCGCTCGGCGGCTCCCAACAAGACGGCAAACTGCTGCCGGAACGCAACTACCAGCGCGACTGGGACGGGCCTTGGATCGGCAAGTCCGCACGTCGCGACGACGGCTGGAGTGCGGAGATGTTCTTGCCCTGGTCGATGGTCAACATGACCGCCAAGACCGGCAAACGCACCTTGGGCTTTGCGGCCACCCGTCAGGTATCGCACAAAGGCGAGCGCTATCAGTGGCCGGGACATCCGTATTCTTCCCCCAAGTTTCTCTCCGCGTTCAACGAAGTGCAGGTGGCGGGCGTGCAGCCGGTAAAACAACTGGCGGTGATCCCCTTCGCTGCGGCGACGGTGGATGAGGCTAACGACGACGATGATCTGCGCGTCGGTCTGGATCTGATCTACAAACCCTCACCGGCGCTGCAGGTTTCGGCGACCGCAAATCCCGACTTCGGTGCGGTTGAGGCGGACGATGTGGTCTTGAACCTCACCGCGTTCGAGACCTTTTTCCCCGAAAAGCGCCTGTTCTTCCTCGAGGGTAATGAAATCTTTGATGCCATGCCCCGTGCCAGCACGGGGAATATCTTCCGCATCACCGCCAACGACGACTTTGCCGCCACCTCGCGGCGCGTGTTCCTCAAGGATTTTATTCCAACGCCCATTTCGCTGATCAACACGCGCCGCATCGGTGGTACGGCCCGTCAGGTCACGGTCCCCACCGGTGTGACCCCCAATCGGGGTCAGCGGGATCTGCCTACCGACCTGCTCGGCGCAGCCAAGCTGACGGGGCAGATCGGAGGCTTACGGTATGGTGTCCTCGGCGCCTTCGAAGACGATGTCGAATGGTTGGGTAGTGACGCGCTGGGTAATCCAATCGATATTGAGGACGTGGGCCGTGACTTCGGTGTGGTGCGGGTATTGTACGAAGACTCTGGCGCGACGCGGCGCTCGGTCGGTTATCTGGGTACTCTGGTCAGCGGTTCGTTATACGACGCCGAAGTGCACAGCATCGATGGTCACTACACCAGTGCCGGCGGCAAGGTGGTGGCGGATGTGCAGTTGATCACCTCAGATGTGGATGAGAATCAGGGCTACGGCGGGTCGTTCGATCTGATGTACGCGCTCAATGGTCAATGGCTGCACAAGTTTGAGGTTAACTACTTCGACGACGAGGTGAACATCAACGATCTCGGCTTCCTTCGCCGTAACAATTATGCCAATGCAAAGTACGTGCTGCTCTACAACAAACAAAACCTTACGGATGCGATCAAGAACTATCGCACCACCTTGATTCTCGAGCAGCAATACAACATCGACCCTGGCGTGGTCACCGACAGCGGTATCTATTGGCGCAACTCGATGGAACTGCCAGGTCGCAACACCCTCAAAGCGTCTTTGGGATACCTGCCCGAGCGTTGGGAGGACATCGACAGTCGGGGGAACGGCGCGTACCGCGTAGACGATCGCGGGTGGATCGACTTCCTGATCGCGACCAATTCACAGCCGGTATTCAGTTTCTCCGCCGGCGTTGGCGCCCTGCAGGAACACCTGGGTGATTGGACCTACAGCGGCTCGCTGGGTATGACCATCCGGCCTTCGGACAAGATCAAATTTGACCTGGACATCAACTACAAGAAACGCGAAGGCTGGCTGGTGTATCAGGGTGGCCGCAACTTTGGCCGCTACAGCGCCACCGAATGGCAGCCCAGCCTGTCGCTGGATTGGTTCCTCGCATACAACCATCAGATCAAGTTGTCTGTGCAGTGGGCTGGTGTGCGGGCTCGCGAGGAGGGCTTCTTTGGCATCCCCCTGGGCGACGGCGACCTGGTCCCCACCGCGAGAACGCTGGCTGACCACGACTTTACCGTCAGCTTGCTGACCGCTCAGTTGCGTTACCGTTGGGAGATCGCTCCGTTAACGGATTTGTTTGTTGTCTACAATCGGGGCAACACACTGCCCAACACCATCGACTCACCGTTCGACGATTTGTTTGATGACGTGCTGCGCGACCCGATCATCGACTCACTGGTGGTGAAGGTACGCTGGCGGTTTGGGAATTAGGGGTGTTGTAGAGCCGTATAAAGACGTGTACCGACAGCCCCACTGAGTGTGAGTCTGGGATCAGGCGGCCGCATCTCCCGCCGGCGCTGGTTCGACCCGGCGGCGAGACATCTTGCTGTAGAGTGGGCCGCGCGCCTTGTCGCCCAGCCAGCCCAGCAGGCGATTGACCTTCGGGGTCAGGTCCGCAGAGCCGAACTTGTCCAGTGCCAACTCTTCGCGAATAGCGGCGCCCATCAGTGCGATCGAGCGATCCAGGGGAATTCCGGTGCCGTCCGCGATCCTCACCATGCGCTGGAAGTTCCCGATCACCGCGGCCGCATCCACCAGGGCTTCGCTGCCCAATCGCTCGATGATGCTCGCACGTAAACTCGCGAGCCGATCTTCGTCCCGTGGGGTCGCCAGAGCTTCCTCTGCCAGGGCGATCAGCAAAGCGCCATGGGGCACCTTGCTTTCCGTGCCGCTGCCCGCCACCACCGCTTGCAGGTTAGGAGGCTGGGCGTTGATCTCACCGATCACGCAGAGCATGGTCGAGTGGGAGGAGGTGACGTAGAAACAATCATTGAGCGCCGACACGCGCCCGGCGATCAGTTCGATCTGTGCACGACTCAGCGCGCGGTCCGCTTTCGCGTAAGGATTAGCGCTGTCTCCCATGGACAGGTATTGCGTGGATGACATTCGCTTCAAGAGGCGTACTGCATCCGGCACCAGGCTCAGCGCCCGCATAATATTGGTGACCTGGCGGGATGCCCACAGATCGGTCTCTGGCTGGTCCAGGTATTTGATGATGGGGACCCAGGCTTTGTTGTGCTCGAGACCATTGGGGATATAGCGGGAAGGTAACCCGTGACCAGGATTGGGCAGGGGTTCCAGATCAAAGCCCAGCACCTGATGAAACGTATCGATACTCATCACGGTGGTAACCACTGAGATGATCTCTACGTACTGCTCGATACTCAAATCGTGACCGCTGGTGGCCTCCTGCAGCCAACTCTGGGTCAGCCTAGACGGGTCGGTACACAGGCGGTGTATGGTGTCTACCACTACCGCGGGAAGAGCGCTGCTGGTGTTGTGACCGCCATCGATAGGCGCTATCGGAGAAGATGCCGCCTTGCGCTCGGCGCAGAATACGCAGTCATAGGCGCTGCGCACTTCCTGGGCGATTGCCACCCGAGCAGCGCCGGACCACCATGCACCCGGGGATGCCAGGCTATCCCAGGCATCGCGATACGCTTCTTGCAGGTCTGCGCGGATTTCAAATGGTAATTTGGCGTAGGCGAACGCTGTCATTGTCCCTTCCTTGATGACCAGATTTAACCATATCACAACAGGTGTGCAGCGACCCCCGGTTTGGGGGGGAGAACGTCTGCAGGGAGCCAGATCATAGCGCGCAAATGCGCGCTTCGGCTGCAAAATTTGAGCACGCCGCGATGTTTCTCGTTTTGTGCAAACCAGTTGATTTACCCTTACGTTATATGACAATTTTATGGACGTTTAATGAGGATTATCTTATTAGCTATTGGCATTAAAATATCTTTTTTAATTCTTTTGTTTTTGGAAGGCGTGGCCATAGGATAACGTCATGAACACCCCATACCCGGTTACTCTGACGCATCCAGACGTCACCCAGCTCGATCAACAATTCGCGCCGCTCAGCGCCACCGAGCGAGTCGAGATCGCATTGGAGCAATGCCCGGGGGTGCATGTGCTCAGTTCATCGTTTGGCGCGCAGTCGGCGGTGAGTCTGCATCTGCTCAACACGGTTGCGCCCGGCATCCCCGTGGTGTTGATCGACACCGGATATCTGTTCGAGGCGACTTATCGATTTGTTGAGGTGATGGTCGAACGGCTTGATCTCAATCTGCAGGTCTATGCCAATCCCGTAACTCCGGCGCGTCAGGAAGCGCTCTATGGCCAACGTTGGACCCAGGGCCTGGATGGCCTGGAGCAGTACAATCGCGACAATAAAGTGCAACCCATGCACCGGGCGCTAAGCGAGCTAGGCGCAGGTACGTGGTTTACCGGCTTGCGTCGCGACCAGGCCACAACCCGCAAAGACACGCCGTTTGTCCAGGTGACCGATGATGGGGTCTACAAAGTGGCACCCTTGGCGGACTGGGGTGATCGCGACGTGCATCAATATCTGCAAGCCCACGCGCTGCCATACCACCCGCTGTGGCACGAGGGTTACATTTCGATCGGGGATGTGCACAGCACCAAGTCAATCTATGAGGTGGATTCGGTGGAACAGACCCGCTTTTTCGGCCTGAAGCGGGAGTGTGGGTTACACGAGTAACCGGGCGACGGGTCTAGAGTTTTGCCTCCGCAGCCCCGGCAAAGCCCGCCAGCACCGCGATCAGGGCTGCGGGATCATGGTCGTGGCCCAGGATTGCACGGTGGGCGGGTTTGACAAAGCCCGCATCGACCTGTCGATCCAGGAAGTAGAGTAGCGGCTGGTAATAGTCGTTGACGTCGAGCAGCCCCACCGCCTTTTGGTGGATACCCAATTGGGTCCAAGTCCAGATTTCGAACAGTTCTTCCATGCTGCCGATGCCGCCGGGCAGGCAGATGAAGATATCCCCCAACTGCGCCATCATGGCCTTGCGCTCATGCATCGTCGCACAGATGTGTAATTCGGTAAGGCCGGTGTGTGCCACTTCCATCGCCGCGATGGCTTCCGGCAGGACACCGATCACGTCCGCGCCCTGGGCGAGTGCCCCGTCCGCCACGGCGCCCATCAACCCAACTCTGGCACCGCCGTAGACGAGCGTGTGACCATCCCGCCCGATCACCTCACCCAGAGCGCACGCGGCTTCGGCAAACGCAGCCTGAGTGCCGGGACTGGAGCCGGCAAAAACGCAGATTTTCACAGGCCAATGCACGCTGTTTGACGGTTTTCTGGTTGCGGGGTGATGGGGACGCGTCGTGGTGGCAAAACGGGTGAAGCGGTCAGAACATGAACTCGGTAGGGTGAGACCGCCGTCTGCAGCGGGAAGTTAGAATTAGAAAGAGCCGGTGGTACCCAACAAA
>JBCCHL010000171.1:0-9362 GCA_039028775.1 Pseudomonadota bacterium
AACCTTAATAACTTCGATTGAAGTAATGGTATCAACTTCAAACTTTCACCGATAATAGATATGACAATAAGAACTCACTCATGACGTCACATACATCCCAGGTGTAATCGATTATCTGGCTCGGCGCGACCACCCCACCGACCGGCAGCTCGGGATCGACGCTGCCGACCGTATACAGCCCGATCAGGGCTTCCACCCCCAAGGCATGCAGGCAGGCGATATTGGCGCGGCTGTTGATCTGATGCGGGTTGATCGATTGTTCCCTGCCGTGGCGGTGCAGATAGTAGATTTCCACCTCCCCCACCCGAGCGTGCAGCGGCACGCTGGATGCCTCCCCCCAGCCGGTGTGGGCGGCGGCAGCATCGAGCGCCACCGCGTCGACGGGTTGTTGGCCACCCAGCATGACACCTATTTTACGCATGGTCTTGGTCCTCAAACGCGATCTTGTGAAATCTGGTAAAGGCCAGGGAGGTTGGTCCCGTAGCCGAGATAATCTAGCCCGCTGCCCAGCAGCGTGACCGTCCGATCCGCCCGGAGCGCGCAATCGGCAACCTCGGCGGCATCATCCGCGACCATCGCGACGACGGCCGCGTCACCAGCCATGAGCGCCGCCGCAGATTCCTCGGCGCGACCGACGAGCAACAGCACCGTCGCCGCATCCACAGTAGCCTCATCAACCTGTACGTCCGCGCTGAGATAACCCACTCGCAGCGGGGTGACCATGCGTTGCTGCAACATACCGGCAAACACCGCCGCCTCGGGCAGGCGCACCAACACAAACGGGTTGGCATCTTGATATGAGAGGGTCAGGCGCACGGCCAGGCGGTCGACCGCCTGGGCGAGCGCGCGCTCAGTGCAAAACACTTGCGCCCCTCTATACGCTTGCTGCACGGCCAGCGGCACATCCGCAGCAAACGGCAGCTCACCGGGAATCAGCGCGCTCACGATGCTTGCTGAGGCAGAGGGTCGGGCTCCGCCTGAACGATGAGGGTCTGGGTCGGGTATGCCATCTCCGCGCCATGCGCCGCCACAAGCTCCGCGATACCGAGCAGGATCTCCTGTTTGATCGCGTGGAACTCTGTCCACACGGTGGTCTTGGTGAAGCAGTAAATAAAGAAATCGACCGATGAGGGTCCGAAGGTATTGAAATTGACCATGAGCGTCTGATTGGTATCGATCGCTTCGTGGTTCTTGAGATAGTCCTCGATCGCGGCGAGCACTTTGTCGAGCACGTGGATGTCGTCGTAGCGCAGGCCCATGGTCTCGCGTATGCGGCGATTGTGCATACGCGATGGGTTTTCCACCGCAAGGCTCACGAACACCGAATTGGGCACGTAGAGCGGGCGTTTGTCGAAGGTGCGGATGCGGGTAAGCCGCCAGCCGATCTCCTCGACGGTCCCTTCGATCTCGCGGTCGGGTGAGCGTATCCAATCACCCACAGAAAAAGGTCGATCCATGAAGATCATCAGCGCACCGAAGAAGTTGGCCAACAGATCACGCGCGGCAAAACCGACCGCAATGCCGCCGATACCGCCGAAGGCTAACACCCCCGAGATGGAAAAGCCGAATGCCTGCAGCGCGAGCAGCACCCCGGTGATCACCACCGACGCGCGCAACAGCTTGCCGATCGCTTTGGCTGTGGTGGCATCGATGGTCCGCTTGCCGTAGCCGCGTTCGGCGATGTGATCTTCGACAAAGCGGATAAAACGTGTCGCAAACCATATCAGCAGCCAGACCACCGCCACATCGCGCAGGGTATCGACATAATTGAAAATCTCGGCCTGCTCCTGGGTGTCGATCACCACCTGGGCAGCAAACGAAATCCCGAGCACCCAGATCCCCAACCCCAACGGTCGACGAGCGGCGTCGAGCAGCGCATCGTCATAGAGGTTGTTGGTCTTCTCCAATTGGCGGGCGAGCGTGTTCATAACAAAGCGCGCCACCAGACGCACAACGCCGGTCGCCAGAATGATTGCGAAAACCTGCCAGGCCCACTGGTGTTCTCCTAGGTAAGTGGTCAATTGGGACCAGAGATCTTGCATAGCGACTCTTGACTTCGGATTGTGTTGGTCGGGTGTACTGAGCGTCGGTCCGGGGCTGTCTGCGATTGTTCATGGTATTGCCCGCAGCTGACCGCTCAGGTTGAAATAGTACCGGAGTTGACGATACAAGGCATATCCGGGCGTGCGCCGCGGGCTCGCTACAGAATAGCCACGGCTCTAACCAGAACAGCGCAGGCGCTAACCAGAGTAGCCGCGGGCTCTAACCAGATCAGCCGCGGGCGCTAACCAGAATAGCCGCCGGCTCTAACCAGAATAGCCGCGGGCGCTATCCGGAATCGCCGCGGGCGCTCTACAAAAGTAGTTGCCGGCTAGAAAAAGCGTCTGAGCTCCAACTGGATATAGTCTTCATCGCGAAACCAGCTCCCTTTATAGCGCGGGTCCAGCAACATGCTGGTCAGCGGCGCTGCTGGTAGTGCGGTGTTGCCGAAGAAGCCACGCCCTTCGACGCTGAGCAGCCAATGCTGAGACAGCTCGCGGGATGCTTCGAGGCTCAATATCAGATCGTCGGTGTCGTGATCGTAGATCAGTCCCAACAAGGCCTGAGTGTTGGCGAAATCGTTCATCTGCAAGCGGCCGCCGAGCGCAATATCGTTCTCAAACAGAGTGTTGAACGCCTCGTCACCGCGCTCGTCGTACATATACTCCACCACGACTCCCAGGTCGACGGCGCTTTCGAACACACCGCTCAACGTGCGTTCCAGGCCAAGATTCACAGCGGCATAACGCTCGCCAAATCCGCTGCGGCTGAAGCCCTCCAGCTTGAACGCCCAGTCGGCCACGAAGGCTTGTGCATCGATGCCGGTCTGGTCGATCACCGGATAGTAAGGTTGCAGCGTCCGCGCGCTATGAGGCAATAGCAACGGCTCCCGGCTGGTGCCGGAGAAGTGGTGTATTCCGAGCTCCAGCGCGCCGAAGTGTTGGGACCAGCGCAGGGCAAAATCGGTGCGTAGCTCTTCGGCACCGGATTCATAGCGGGCATCGTCCAGCGCCCAGGGCAAACCCAGACGTTCATCGTCACCGACAAAATTACGCTCTCGGAATCCCGGCAGCACAAACGCGTCCAACAAGCCCCAGTCGCGAACCATGGACAATTGCACCATCGGCTGTCCGAGCTTGTCCTCGGCGTCGATATTCTCCACCAGGTCGGTCTGGTTGATGACATCGATCAGATGATGAAACTCCGTGACGCCCCAGAATACGCGGCGCACCCCGGCGTGCAGATCCCATGATTCGCCGACCAGACTGTAGTAGAGCTCGCGCACATCCGCATGGGAACGATCAGCATCCGCCGAGTCCCAGCGGACAAACGGCACAAAGGTCAGGCTCGCACGATCGTCCTGCCAGCCACGGTAATACTCCGCTTCCAGGCTGAGCGAGCCCTGCACCCGCTGCCCATCGATGACCCCGCTGCCGGTAAAAGCCCGGCTCTGCACCCCGAATTGCCAGTTAAACTCATGGCTTTGAGCAGATTCCAGCCCGGGCTCAAGGGTCTGGACAATACCGCTGGGCGGGGTCAGGCGTGCCGGTGCCTGTAGGGGCCGCGCCGGAATGACCGACGCCGTGCTCGGGGCGTCGCTGCGCGGAGGCATCGGCGCCTCGCTGCGCGGACTGAGTGGCTCACGCTCGGGTGCCACCGCAGTGGGCGCGGGTTCGACCGCATGTAAACGCCAATGATTGATACCCGCGGCGTCGGCGCGGCGCGCCAACAGCTCAAGGTCGGTCGGCGATAACGTGGTACTGGTCACCCGATGCCAGGTAGTGCCGTCCCGCAGGTACGCTTCTACCCCGATCTCCTGCCCCAGGCTAAGGCTCAGCTTCTGCGCCCAGTTGCGGGCGTTGTCCGCGGATTTGAAGCTGCCGAACACGATCTGCTCAGCCTGCGCCATCGGCATGATGAGCGCGCACAGAAGCAGTATCGATACGGCACAACAGGCGCGTATACGGGATGCGAAGCGGGTGCGACGGCAAATGGTCTGGCCAGCGGAAGACATTGGGGTGCAAAGCCGTGGCGGGCTTCGGCCCACACCCGAGCACGCTGAAGATTGGCGCGCGTTGCACCCAGGTGCAACCCTGACGCCCAGGCACGCCTTAGGCCGTGATACTGCTGCTCGGTCGATGTGCATGGCTACCTTACCCCTCGCGCCACCGGGATCAGCGGCGGCACAAGTCCGAAACATCTCATCATGCTGTTCATCATGCTGCATATGCCGCAACCGCAAAGCCGCCGGGGCATCTCACCCACAGGCGCACAAACGGTGCTCTGGCAAAGAGCCGGCGATACTAAGCGAGAAAAAAACACTATGCAAACCGCGAAAACCCTGTATATACTGCCAGTCTACTGTATATCTGAACAGGACATCACATGCAGCCGACCCTGACCCCGCGCCAGTCCCAGATTCTCGACCTGATCCGTCAGTACATCAACGACACCGGCTACCCGCCCACCCGGGCCGACATCGCGCAGGAACTAGGTTTCCGTTCACCCAACGCGGCCGAGGAGCATCTGAAGGCGCTGGCCCGGAAAGGTGCGATCGAGATGATCCCTGGCACGTCGCGGGGTATCCGCATCCCCGATCTCACCGAATCGGGTCTGCCCCTGGTCGGTCGGGTGGCTGCAGGCAACCCGATCCTGGCGGAAGAAAACATCGAAGATCGGGTCGACTTGCCGGCCGGCTTCTTCCAGCCGAGAGCGGACTATCTGCTGCGGGTGAAGGGTGACAGCATGATCGACGCAGGCATCCTCGACGGAGATCTCCTCGCGGTACACAAGACCCAACAGGCCACCAATGGGCAGATCGTGGTGGCGCGCATTGAGGATGAAGTGACGGTCAAACGTTTTCAGCGCACCCGCAAACGCAATCAGATCTTGCTGCTGCCGGAAAATCAGGACTACCAGCCTATCGAAGTCGATCTGGCCAGCCAGGCATTCGCGATCGAGGGTTTGAGCGTTGGGGTGATTCGCCAGCAAATCTAGGAGACTGCGGGCGATAATTTGATCCTGCGGAAATACGTAGCGCAGCAGACCAGGTTCGCGTGTCACGTGAAGACACCCTTAACGAATTGGTCCGAGAATAGACTCCAAGCGGTCAAGCCGCCGCTGGCCAAGCGCCCGGCCAGGCGTGACCGTATCACCGAGATCAAGATAAGCGCGCGCGTGTCCGTATTGCGGCCACGGCACCAATCCTCTGCGGTTGGGATTACCGGTCTTGGCGAACTGAACCCAATACGCCACCATCGTTTCCGCCAGTGCCAAATCCACCGATTCGGTGGCACCTCCCATAGGACCCTGGTCGCCCAGGTTGTTGAACACGTAACGCAACTCCGCTCCGTGGTGAGCGCCAAACGGGTTGCCAGGGACCGCTCGGGTAAAATGATATTGATAGACAGAGGCTGAGCGCTCGGCGGCACCATCGAGAAAGGCGCGAGCGGCCCGCAAAATCCACGTGTCGGTGAGCCACTGGCTGACCGCACCGCGGAACGCCGAGCCGTCTTGCGCCGCATAAAGAGTGACCACGCCTGTCGCTGCGTCGCCGTATCGCTCCTTGAGCCCTCGCTCATAGTCTGCGCGGTCGACAAAACCTTGCATGTTGACGAACATGCTGCCTTCATCAGCGTTGGTACCCACAATCAGGGGCACGTCATGCTGTTCGCCACGGGTGAAGATGGACTCCGGAGACCGCGGCAGGAACGCACCATCGACCGTAACGTGCATCGGTAGCTGGAGCTTGCCATCGCCGACCAGATCGTCAGCCGGCATTTGTCGCAACGCCGGGAGGTCTTTTCCCGGGGCAATCTCCGCAGCCCAAGCCAGTCCCGCAGCTTCGGCACTCGACGGTCCAGTCAAGCGGGCGACGTTGTCTTCGGTGAACCAAGGGCTCTGAGCGATCGCACGATGCACCAGACCCGTGGTTGCCGCCGAACCGAGCAGTGTCAGTACGCTGGTACCGCCCGCCGATTCGCCGAAGATTGTGACCCGCTGTGGATCACCCCCGAACGCGTGGATATTGCGCGCTACCCACTGCAGCGCGGCGATCTGATCCAGAAAGCCATAGTTTCCCGACACGCCGGCCTCTTCAGACAACGCCGGGTGCGCTAGGTAGCCGAGGGGACCTAGCCGGTAGTTGATGCTGACCAGCACGACACCACGTTTGGCGAGCTCATGACCGTTGTAGACCGCCTGATGGCTCCAGCCGAGATTTAAGGCACCGCCATGAATCCAAACCAAAACCGGGAACGGATCATCCCTCGATGTTGCTGCCGTCCAGACGTTCAGAAACAGGCAGTCCTCGTCGGTCTGCGGCAGCACGCCTCCACTCATGGCCGCCAGCTGGGTGGTCTGCGGGCAGATGGCGCCAAACTCGCTCGCCGCTCGAACCCCTTCCCAGGCAGGCGGTTCCTCCGGCGCCCGCCAGCGCAACTCGCCGACCGGGGGTGCGGCGTAGGGAATACCTTTGAACGAACGAACACCGTCAACCGTGACCGAGCCGGCAAGTTGGCCGGTGTCTACCGACACGATGTGATCGGCCGCATCTAGGCTGAGCCCCAAAAGCAGGGCGACAAGGTAGCAAACAGATCTCATACGAGGTCCCCTCCAACGTCCAGAACAGCAGCCTGTGCGTCGCCACGCAGAATTCCCTGGCTGTCTGCGATCGACCTAACGCCCGCCCGACGCGTTCAAGCGGTATTCAATCGCCAGGCCATTCACAGCAGGCCAAGAGCAACGAGTCTGTCGCTTAGCTCGGGTGCGCTGCGAAACTGAATCGTCTGCCAGCCACGAGCGGACGCTGCGGCTACGTTCTGCGCCGAATCGTCAATGAGCATCAAGGCTGACCCAGCACATGCCGTCATCGATTCCACCGCAGCAAAGGCCCTTGCCTCGGGTTTTGCTGCCTTGAGTTCGCAGGAGAACACCATCGGATCGAACAGGGACTCGATGTGGGGAAAGAACTCTGGCAACGCCCTGCGCAATAATGCGGCGTTGTTTGTCAGCATCCCAACCCGAAAGTTGGCGTTCAGACGTTGCGCTGTGGTGAGAACCTCAAGGTCCAGATCGAAAGCACGCCACCAGATTTCCGCGAGTTGGTGCTCCGTAAAGGCCGAGCCTAGGCGATCATTAATAAAAGCGCACATCTTTTTGGCCGTGTACTCACCCGCATCACACGCGCTGGAAAAACCCGAGCGCCAGAACAAATCGAGGAGTTCGGTCTCGCTACGACCGGTCCGCTCAGCAAACAGGCGGCTGCGACGTTCCGGCCGAAAGCGGCACACAACATCACCGAGATCGAAGAAAATCACTTGCGGTATCTGCATCGATATATCCGATGAAGCGAGTTGAACGCGCACCTCCGGCCCAGGTCCGGCGCTTCGAAGATGTGGCTCCCCACGGGAAGGACAACACCCTCCCAGGCATCATGCACTGAGGCGATAATGCCCAATTCGATAGTTCTTGAGCATCGCGCGCACAACAAAAGGCGCGAACCTGGTCAACGTGCGCCAGACAGAGGGCATTTGCGCCACTATTTCAGGTTTCACATCGGCGTAGGTTTGCGCGCCTAGAAACTCAATCCCCGGATGCCAAGCCTCAAGCGCGGCCGGGTCATCACACGCCCACTTGAACCAACTGCTGATCCCGAGACGATCCATCTGCTTTTTTGCCATCTCGGGTGTGGTCATCTTCGACGTGCAAATGTCCGTCGCCAGCCAGGCCTGTGGGAACTTCTTAGCGATCTGCACGATCGCCTGTTGCACCTGCGATTCTTCAAAGTAGATGATGACCGCCTCGGACAAGAACAGGGTCGGCTTATCCGCGTTGCGTACGGGTTCCATCCACTCCTCATCAAAAACACTGCCGGCGATCATCGTTCTGCGCGGGCCATCCTCGAAGAACCGCCGGCGCAATGCCAGCGCATCCGGCAAATCCAGTTCGAACCACGTAGCGCGTCCGTTGTCGATCCGCTCAAAACGCGTGTTCAAACCACATCCGATCTCCACAATCGCACCCTCGGGATGTTCGCTGAGAAATTGCAGTGCTATTTCGTCAAAAATTCGGGTGCGTACACATCCTTGCGACATGTTGGACCCACCCCGCCAGCGGCTGAAGTCGTAATCGAGCTGATCAACAATCTCAACGGCGAGCGGATCGCTGAGCAACCCATTGGGTCGTGCGGTTTCCAGCGCCCGGCTGAGCAAGGGCACCAGCATGGTCTCTTGGACGGAACCGAGGTCTACGGAATGTTTATTCATACCTAAGCCTACCATGCCGTGCAGCTACCGTGCTGACAAAGTGGCGACCGTGTTATTGTGCCCACATGATCCCGGCACACTTGGAAACTGAGCGCCTCACGCTCAGACCGTTCCGCGACAACGATGCCAATGCTGTTTTCGACTATTGGCGCAGCGATCCCGGCTGGGAGAGACACAACGCAAGCGTACCGCATGACTTTTCGTTGGGCGACGCAAAGGATTTTGTTGCCCGCATGTGTGCTAGAGATCGTGCCAAACAACCGCATTGGGCGCTCATCCACAACGGGGTGGTGAGCGGGGTGGTCAGTCTGTCATTCGAGCAAGACCACGGCATCGCCGTGATCGGCTACGGCGTGCATGGCAACATTCGCGGCCGAGGTTTGACCGCCGAAGCGGCGTCCACCGTCATCGCGGCGGCCTTCACACACATCGCGCAGCTCCAGAGAGTACGCGCACACACCAGTGCTGATAACCTGCCCTCGATGCGCGTGCTCGAAAAGCTGGGGTTCTCCCACGAGGGCACGCTACGCAAGAACGTGCTGGTTAAGGGTGCTTTCGTGGACGACGTCGTTTACGGATTGCTCCGCCATGAGTGGCGACACCGCTGACCAGCCACGTCTCGAGGTGTGCATAACCCGAGGCCGGCACGGCGACCTGCGCGTCATTAACCCACAGGGGCGACCTCGAAAACCGGGAACCCCGAATGATCCGCCGACGCTCGGCGTGGGCACACAGGGCGCAAAACCAACGTATCTCTCAGTGATTTAGGGACCACAGCGGGCCTCGTGTCGTGCCGATAGGTGCCATGCGGTGGAGATTGCCGTGGGGGATCGTCGGCGTTGGCGGGGCTGTGACCCTGCTCGCCAACTCTCTTGCAGGTTCAATACCGAGTGTTACAGATAGGGAGCCCGCGATAGGCGATCGATCGGCGCTGAGAGCCATAGCCGACATGGCGCTGAACTAGCCACCCAGGCTTACTTCGCGGCGGCCTTCTTCTTCGCGGGCGCCTTTTTCTTAGCTGCAGTTTTCTTTTTGGCCGGGGTCTTTTTCTCTGGT
>JBCCHL010000172.1:0-9305 GCA_039028775.1 Pseudomonadota bacterium
GGAGCAGGGGCTGGAAGTGGAGGAGGGGACACTGTATCCCCTGATCCGGCGGCTGGAGAAGCATGGTCTGCTGGTCAGTCACTGGCGCGAAGAAGCCCGGCGGCGCAAGCGCTTCTACCAACACTCAGAGCTGGGGCGGGCGGTGTATGCACAGCTCCTCGACGATTGGAACGCGCTCAATGCCAGTATCAGCCAGCTCACCCACACGGACCTGAACACCGCAGACCAGCAAGGAGATCGATGATGCAACTCGTTGAAGACTACCTGTATGAAGTCAGTCGTTATCTGCCCGAAGACAGCCGGGCGGACATCCTTGCCGAGCTGCGCGATGCCATTGAAGAAGAAGTACAGGCGCGTGCCGCGGATGCGCCGGGCGATGAGGTTGCCTTACAGGAAGCGGTCCTCACCGGCTACGGTCATCCCGTGCAGATCGCCAGCCGCTACCATCCCCAGCAGAGCCTGATCGGTCCGGAGTTGTATCCGATGTTCAAACGCACCCTGGGCTTCCTGCTCATCCTTGCGCTGGTGGTGCAGTTCATCGTCATGCTGATCCTCGGCTATACGGAAACGGTTCGGTTGGGCCCGTTGGCATTCTTCTGGACGACCATCGAGACGCTGGTGTGGGTGACCGCGATTGTCCTCGGGATATTTTTCTTAATGCAGTATTCCAGCGAAGAGTTTGACTGGTACGACAACTGGTCGGTGAAGTCGCTCGCCTCCAATACGCGCGCGGTGGTGAATCGCTCCGATGTGCTCACCAACCTCATCACCGAAGGGGTTTTCCTGCTCTGGTGGAACGGCACGATTTTTTTGCCGGACATCTATGACGCCCTGCCGTTGGCGGCAGCGCCGGTGTGGGAGGCGTTCTACTGGCACCTGAATGTTGTCGTCGGCTTGGCGTTTGCCTTGCACACCTACACGCTGTTGCGCGGCGTCTGGCAGCGCCAAACGCTGGTGCTCGAACTGGCGGTCAACGCCGCTTTTCTGGGTGTCTGCGCGGCGATCCTGCTGAGCGGCACGCTGCTCCTGTTTGCCGACAGCGTGTCGACCTGGGTGGCGCAGTCGGTCAATCGCACCCTGCGCATCGTCATTCTGGTGCTGATGGGCTTCACGATCTGGGACATGTGGATCGCGCTCAAGAACTTGCGCGGGCAACTGAACGAAGGGGTCGTCGCCTCGGCTTAGCCCGTCCGCGGCGGATGGCTGATCGGGGAGGTGCGGTGGTTCCGTTCGGGGTTTACTGGCCTTTAAACGCCGGCGGACGTTTGTCGCGAAAAGCGCGGATACCTTCTTTGAAGTCCTCTGTCTTACGGGCCTGATCCTGGCCCCAACTCTCCAGCATCGCCGCGTCGTACGGTGAGGCCTGCAGCCCGCGCAGGACCGCCTGTTTGGTCAGTGCGTATTGCTGCGTAGGTCCGGCAGCGAACTCAGCCGCAAAATTTTGCGCGGTCGCCAACAGCTCATCCGCTTCGGCCAGGGCCTCGATCAGGCCCGCGTCGAGCGCCTCGTGCAGGGGGATGTCGTCGCCGCGATACAGCCACTTCAGCGCTCGGCTATAGCCCACAAGACGCGGCAGGGTCCAGGTGACCAGATCGTCCGGGTGGATCGCGCGTTTTAACCAGATCGGCAGCAGCCGACTATTATTGGTGCAGATTCGAAAGTCGCAGCACAGTGCCATGCCCAGGCCACCACCCACGGCCGGTCCGTTGATCGCGGCGATCGTTGGCTTGGGCATCTGCAGCAGATCCACACACCAACCGAACTCCGGCTCGGCCGGCTTGGTGGGCCAGCCGCGTCCGTCCTCGGCGGCGAGGTCCGCGCCCGAGCAGAAACCACGGCCAGCACCGGTAAGCACGAGCGCCCGCGCATCGTTGTCGCTCATCAGTTTGTCCAGCAGGTCCCGAATGGCGTAGCGCAGGGCGCCGTTGAAGGCGTTGAGGCGCTCGGGACGGTTGAGGGTGGCGGTGACCACACCGTTTACGGCGTGCTCGACCAGGAGTTCCTCCGGAAAGTCGCTGGCATCTAACATCTGCTTATTTTCATCATTTGGCTAAGGCGCTAACAGGATCTGCTCACCCGCGGCGAAGGCGCATTCGGCTCGAGCGGCGATCTCTGCCTTGGTGCGGCTACCGAGAGGATGTTCGAGCAGGACAAAGGGATAGTCCGCCAGACCCATCGTCCGAGCGATGTTCTTAGCCGTGACCTCAAACGGGGTAGTGCACAACACGATCGCGCGTTTGCCCAGCTGTTCGAAAGTTATACCGTCGTGCACACTGCACGTTGAGCAGCTGCCTCAGTCGCCCGCGGCGGTGATGAGGTAGTCCACCTCGTGTGACAAATTGGTCAACGTCTCCGCCGGCGCCGGTGCGCTCGCGTTGGTCTTATAACGCATCTTGGCTACTTTGCCGCCGTACTTTCCGACGAACAGGTCTGCCGTCAGCGTCAGCAGGACATCGGCATTGACCTTGTTGTTACTCAGCAACCCGATGGTTTTACCCGCCAGGTCAGTCAGCGCCGGCGCCCGGACCTTGGCGTCGGTGGCGAGGCTGACAGTGGGGTCGATCAATTGCATAGGGGACCTCCCTTGAGGTGTATGTTCATCAGCAGTCGATGCAGACGCCGATGGCCTGGGATTGCATGATGGAGCCCCGGGTGCGGCTCCAGGACGGTATAAACGCCGAATGGCCGCCGGCATCGCCACCGCCCACCGTGATCAGAATGTCCTCTGCCGAGAGTCCGCGGTGGCAATCTTCGCGGCCGGCGAAGGCGTGCTCGCGGGGGCTGAACTTTCCGATGGCCTGCATCGCGTCCACGCTGCGGTGGGCTGCCGCGTAAAGAAAGCTCTGGGCGTCCGCCTTGCTCCAGCCTGTCCCTGCGATGATGTTGACATGTTCCGGGGAGAGCACCACCACGCTCTGACCCGATGAAAGGCATCCGTAGTTGGCCATGGCGTCTGCGATGGTGGTGAGAATCGCTTCCGGCGTGTTGCCGCCGTGGTTTTCGACGTTGCAGAAGCCCGCGCCGGCGAAGACCGTGACGCAGCTGATGTCGGGCCCGAAACCTTGTTCTTCGTTGAGCCCGGGCCAGGGGTTGACGTCGGCCCTCTCAGCGATGCAGAAGGAGTACTTACCCGGGTGGCCCTGGGTCGACTTATCGCTGATGCCCGGCACCATGCGAAATACGTTCAAAATGATCAGGCGCACCGCGCGGCCGATAGTGGCGTTCGCCCGGTTGCCCGGACCGAAGAGGTTCACCCCTGCGTTCATGCCGATTTCATCGACCAGCGGACCGCTGACGATCAGCAGCGGGGCGGAACCGCCAGTGCTGGCCGTGCTGCCATGAAAATTGAAAGGTTCTTTGTCCATCGCTTCAAAGGCGGCGACCACCACGGGGAAGTACTCGGGCAGCGCGCCCGCCATCACCGCGTTCACGGCGGCGGCGTGTAACGTCAGTTCGATGTTGGTGGCGGGGTGGGTGGCGATGACGGTCTCCGGCGGACGACCCTCCATGGCGAGCATTGCGGCCACGCGCGACGCTTCCGGGGGTACCACGGGTAGTCCATCTGTCCAGCCCTGCTCGTAACAATAGTCGATCGCGGCGAGCGCATCGTCCGGCAGTTCGTGTACCCGTTGGGCTTGTTCCTCGGCCATATTCTCCCCCTCCACAGTCTGCCACTCCTGCGGATGTGGTCCACTGTTGCTCCCCGAAGTTGCTCGCCAAAATTTGAGCCTGATCGGGCCTGCCGAACTTACTTATCCCGCTTTCATCGCAAGCGCCCTAGCGCCGGGTTGGCCTTCACCAAAGCCCAGCGCACGGTCATACTAACCGTTTTTACAGGCGCGGCCAAAATACCCGCCGCACCTTTTCAAGGAGTCTTCGATGAGTGAGATCGTACCCGAGGCGTTACGCGATCCGCGGATCAGCACCCGGTTTGTGGATGCCAACGGCCTGCGCTTCGAAGTGGATGAATGCGGGAGCGGCGAACGCCTCGCGTTGTGCCTGCACGGCTTTCCCGAACACAGTTTTTCCTGGCGCTACCAATTGCCTATGCTTGCCGATCTCGGCTATCGCGCGTGGGCACCCAACCTGCGCGGTTACGGGCAAACTTCGCGCCCGCAAGGCGTGGATGCCTACGCGATCGAACATCTGATGGAAGACGTGGCGGCGTTGATCGATGCGAGCGGCTGCGAAGAGACTGTCCTGCTCGCGCATGACTGGGGAGCGGTGATCGCCTGGTACTTTGCTATGCGCCAAGTGCGACCGCTCGTCAAGCTCGTGATCTGCAACGTGCCGCACCCGGCGGCGATCGGTGAGGGCTTCTCGCTCGAACAGTTGAAGCGCTCGTGGTACATCTTCTTTTTTCAGTTGCCGGGCATCGTCGAATCGAGCCTGCGGCGCAAGGACGGCGAGGCGCTAAGCAATATCATGCGCAACAGCGCGATAGACAAATCCCGCTTTCCCGATGAAGTGGGCGAGGTCTACCGCGCCAACGCGATGCAACCCGGGGCGCTAACCGCCATGCTCAATTACTATCGCGCGCTGGTCCGTGGTGGCGGGGCACGGCGACAGAAGAATCTGGGTTTTCCGAACGTCGAAGTACCCACCCTGATGGTTTGGGGTGAGGAAGATGTGGCGCTGACCAAGGAGACCACCTACGGCACCGAACGTTGGGTGGACGATCTGACCATACGCTACCTGCCCCAGGTATCGCACTGGGTGCAGCAGGAACAACCAGAGGCGGTCAATGCGATGATCGCTGCCTTCCTCCAAGGCACGCCCGTGCCGGAGATGGAGTGGTCGTGGCAGCTCAAGGTGCCGCAGGATCCGGATACAACCACGGCCGATGAGGAGGAATGAACTAACCCAGCCCGACGCTCAGGTTAGGTCCTCTTCGCAGGTGGTGCCCGCCATCCACCGGCAGCGTGGTGCCGGTGATCCAACCCGACTCAGGCCCGCAGAGAAAACGCACCGCGTTGGCGATGTCTTCGACCTGGCCGACGCGGGCGATCGGCATGCAGTCGAAATAGTCTTCGCGGATCGGATCGTTGCCATGCAGCCCCGCGGATAGCTCGGTTTCCACCAATCCCGGACAGACACTGTTGACTCGTATGTTATGCGTCCCTAGTTCGTCGGCGGTGTTGCGCACGAGCATGTCGATGGCGGCCTTGCTGGTGCAGTAGGCGCTCATCAGGCGATGGGTACGCAGGCCGGCGATGGACGAGATGGCGCACATGGCACCGCCGCCGTTCGCCGCGATGTGCTTCCCGGCCTCGCGGAGCACAAAAAACGTGCCGTCCAGATTGGTCTGCATTACCCGTTGCCACTCCTCCGTGGGCGTGTCCAGAAAGGGACTGGCACCCCCAGTCCCCGCGTTGGCCACCGCGATGGTGAGCGGCGCAGTCGAGTTCGCCCTCTGGCAGGCTTCGATCACCGCGGTCTCGTCGGCGACATCGCAGGCGTGGTAGTGAGCCCGTTCGCCCAATTGTTGCAATGCTTGCTGCAGGCGTTGCTCGGAACGGCCGAGCAGAGTGACGCTAGCGCCATCGTGGAGCAGCGCTTTGGCGCAGGCCAGGCCGATGCCGCTACCGCCGCCTGTGACAAGGGCGTGTGCGGTGTTCAGGGGTTGCTCGCTCATAGTGGGTGGTCTCGTCTTGTTGGTGGCGTTTTAGCGGGCGGCGGTCAGCTTGGCGACAAAGCGCGGGCCTTCGGTCAATGTGACGTCGATCTGAAATACAGTGTCGCTCGGTCGGGCGTAGATGAGCTGCTTGAGGCCGCCCGGGCCGGCTTGGCTGAACGTGACGCTGCGCGGCTCCATCGCGGTCATCTTGAGCTGCTGGGCGGGCGCAAATCTGGGCGTCAGGTCGGCGTCGAACTGTTGTAGCATAAGGATCAGTTCGCCGCCTTCCTCGCGGATGGTGATGAGCTCGATCATATTGGTGCTCGCCGCGCTGGTGGTGCGCACGATGGCGCCGATCGTGCCACCGCTTGGTGCGTTCCAGGTTTCATCCAGGAGCGTCTCGCCTAGAGCGCCGGACCAGTGACCGGTCATCCAGGCGAGATCGTCTACCGTGGCCGCGAGCATGGCATTGGGTAAGAGCAAGCAAAAGTAAAAAACACGGCGCAGAAGGGCAGGCGACATCACATGATCCAAATCGAAGCAGGAGCAACGAGTGTGCCATCGCTCAACCCAAGGGCAAAGTCGTTCGTCCAATTCATCGTGAGGTTCCCCATTGTGCCGCGCCGCGCTCCACTGGGCGACTGGGGTGTGGCGTGAGCGTCTCGCTGGTCTGGCTGCGCAACGACCTGCGCACGGACGATCACCCGGCGCTGAGCGCAGCGCGTGCGCGGGGCTCAGTGGTTGCGGTCTATTGCCTATGCGTTGGCCAATGGCGCCAACACGACATGAGCGACTGGCGGCTTGCCTTCCAGATGCGGGCGCTCCACAACCTTGCCGCACGCCTCGAGGCGCTGGGCGTGCCATTGCGGATTCTCGACACCGGCACTTTCGCGGCGGCACCCGCGGCGGTGCTCGGTTTGGCACAGGATATCGGCGCGAGCCATCTCGAATTTATCGAAGAGTATCCGCTCGATGAACGACGTCGTGACAAGGAAACCGTGCGCTTGTTTAAGCAGGCTGGGTTGGCGGTGCAACGGCATGCCGCTGATGCCTTGGTACGGCCCGGCACTCTGCGCACGGCCAAAGAGGCGCCCTATACGGTGTTTACGCCGTTTTATAGGAAGTGGTTGACGCAGTTGCCTGATACCAAGCCGCTGCCGGAGATCGAACCCCAGGCCGGGCTCGATATCGAGAGCGATACGCTTCCCGCCACTTTGGATGGTGTGGCCCTAAACTTTGGTGCCGATCTCTGGCCTGCGGAGCCTGATCGCGCGCACGCGCGTCTACAGGACTTCGTAGGCCAGGCGATGGAAGGTTATCCCGAACAGCGAGACCTGCCCGCGGTGGATGGGACGTCGATGCTCTCAGCGCATCTCGCCGTTGGAACCCTATCGGCCCACCAGGCGCTCGATGCTGTGGGGCGTGCGACGGCGGGCGGCAGCGAGGGTGCGCGCAGTTGGGTCGCGGAACTCGCCTGGCGCGATTTCTATCGCCACATCGTCGCGTTGTTCGACCGCGTGAGTTTTGGACATAACTTCAGAGTCGGGTACGAGGCGCTGCCGTGGCGCGACGCGCCAGCAGATCTGCGGGCCTGGCAGCAGGGCAACACCGGTTATCCCCTAGTCGATGCGGCCATGCGCCAACTCAATGAGACCGGTTGGATGCACAATCGCTTGCGCATGGTGAGCGCGATGTTCCTGACCAAGCATCTCCTGATCGACTGGCGCGAAGGGGAGCGGTACTTTATGCGCAATCTCATCGATGGCGATTTCGCCTCCAACAATGGCGGCTGGCAGTGGAGCGCCTCTACCGGTACGGATGCGGCGCCGTACTTTCGAATCTTCAATCCTGCAAGTCAGGGGCAGCGTTTCGATCCGGACGGCGTGTTCACGCGCCGCTATGTGCCGGAACTTGGAGACGTGCCGGCAAAAAACCTCTACGAACCTCACCGCGGGGGAGGGGTTGCTGGCTATCCCGCCCCGATCGTCGATCACAAGTTTGCACGACAGCGGGCGCTGGATGCGTTCAAAGCTTTGGGCTGACCTTTTTCGACGCTGGCTGCAGGTGGTATGTTAGCCGGCACCCCCATAGTGACAGAGCGAGCATGCTGACCAAGGCCGACGACTACCCGATCCATCAAACCCCCGAACCGATCGCCTATACGGGTGCTGCCCGAAACTTCTACGACCGCTATTTCTTCAATGGCTATCACCTCGAGGAAGATGTCTTTTTCGCCGCCGCCATGGGTGTGTATCCGTATGTTAACGTCATCGATGCTGGGTTAAGCGTGATCGTCCATGGCCGGCAATACAACCTGCTCGGCTCCCGCGTGCTGCACATGGAGCGGATGGATACGCAGGTGGGTCCGATACGGGTGGAGGTGATCGAGCCGCTGCAGCGACTGCGGCTGGTCGTGGATGATCCACAGCACGAAGTGCAGGCCGATCTGATGTTCACCGGACGCGCGCCCGCGCAGGAAGAGCCGCGCTTTACCAGGCGCATAGGCTCCCATCTGATGATGGATAGCACGCGCCTGACCCAGAACGGTTCCTGGTCCGGAACGCTCTCCATCGCCGGGCGCACCATCGAGGTCACACCCGATCGGTGGCTCGGCACTCGGGATCGCAGTTGGGGCGTTCGTAACATTGGTACACCCGATGCGCAACCGAACCCGCATGCCCCGCCAATGCCTCAATTCTACTGGCTGTGGGCACCGATCAATTGGCAGGACGGTGTATCCTTGTACCACTTGAACGATGACGAGTTGGGACGGCCGTGGAATACCAACGGTGTTTGGGTGCCCCTGCACGAAGAAGGTGACGCGCGGGAGATGTGGCAGGTCGCCTCGCACATCGATTTCATCCCCGGTACCCGCCACGCACGACAGGCGCGGATCGAACTCGGCGATCGCGAAGGTCAGACCATCATCACCATGACCCCACGTTTTCACTGGTATATGAAAGGGGTTGGGTATGGACACGAGCGGTTTAGTCATGGCAGCTACCATGGCGAGTTGGAGACGATGTTTGAGGACTATGCGCTTGCGGAGGTCGACGATGCGGCTAATCTGCACATCCAGGCCCTGTGCGATGTCACGATGGAAGGGCACCTCGGCGAGCGCCGCGGGCGCGGTGTGCTGGAGCAGTTGATCATCGGCCCACATGCACCTTCGGGGTTCACGGAGTTGATGGATATGGCGCCATAGATCCGGCGAAACGATTGGGGAGCGACGCTCCCTTAACGACAATGTAACAAGACAACAAGCGCGTCGGGACAATAGGCGCTAGAGGGACACGAATGAACAACACTCAGATCGTAGAAAGCTTCATCGATGCATGGAACCGCATGGACTGGGACGCGGTGATCGACGCATTGGCTGACGATGTGGTGTATCACAACATCCCCATGGCGCCTTTGAACGGCAAAGACGCCGCGGCCGGTATGATCCTGGGCATGCAACCTCAGAGTGTTGCATGGCGTATGGTGAACATTGCCGAGAATGGAAATGTGGTGCTCACCGAGCGCGTGGATGATTTTGTCATGGGCGATGGGAAGGAAGTATCGCTCCCGGTCATGGGTACCTTTGAGATCGAGGATGGCAAGATCACGGCCTGGCGCGACTATTTCGATCTCGCTTCTTTTACCTCGCAGATGGCCTGACACCTCGCAGATGGCCTGACACCTCGCA
>JBCCHL010000173.1:0-9220 GCA_039028775.1 Pseudomonadota bacterium
AACGCCAGCCTGTCCATGTACGTCGTGGAACGTCTGACGCTTATCGAAGACGGCTCGGTCAATCAGGCCGCCTTCATGTCCTTGGCCGAGCAGGCCATGACGGTCAATCCCAGCGTAGAAGTCTATCTGTTGAGTCCGGCGGGTGCGGTGATCGCGCATGCTTTGCCCGAAGAGGTGCAGCATGACAATGTGCCGGTGACACAGCTCGAAGCGTTTCTCGATCCGGCGCGGGATGGACCGGTGCTCGGGCTCGATCCTCGCTCGGACCGCCCTAAGGCCTTCAGCGCGTCTCCCATCATGCGCGGCGACGATCTGCAGGGTTATTTATACGTGATCCTAGGCGGCCAGCAATTCGACCGGGTGCAGGAGGCCTTTCTGGGCACCTTCATCGGCCGGGTTGCTGCGGTCAGCCTGTTGGTGGTGCTGGTGCTGGGGGCTGTATTTGGCCTACTGATGGTGTTGCGCATCACCCAGCCGCTGAAAGATCTGGGCAACGCCCTGGAGGTATACGGCAACAGCGGGTTCACCCAGGCCCAGGAGATTGCCGAGGTTGCGGAGAACACGCTGGAAGTGCAACAGCTCAAACAGCAGGTCCAACGCATGGCTGATCAACTCGCTACCCAGCTCGATCAGATCGCCACCAACGATCGCTTGCGCCGGGAGTTGCTCGCCAACGTCTCCCACGATCTGCGCACACCGCTGGCCTCGATGCAGGGTTATCTGGAAACGCTTTTAATCAAAGATCAGACGTTGAGCGTCAGCGATCGCCGTGCCTTCACCAACATCGCCTATCAACACACCCAACAGCTCAATCGCATGGTCGGGGATCTGTTCGAGTTGGCGAAACTGGATTCCGGTGCCATCGCACCCTCCATGGAGCAGTTTTCGCTCTCCGAGTTGTTGCAGGATGTGATCCAGGAGTTTTCCCTGATGGCCCTGGACAAAGAGGTCGAGTTGCGCTTTGTGCATGATCCGAGCCAGGGCGGCGTGTCGGTGCATGGGGATATATCCCTACTGCAGCGGGTGTTTGAGAACCTGATCTCCAACGCGCTGCGTTACACCAGTGCCGGGGGCAGCATAGAGTTGAGCGTGGTGCCGGACGCGGATCGCGTCGCCGTGGGCGTGTCGGATTCGGGCAGCGGGATCGCGCCGGAAGTGTTGCCCACGATTTTCGACCGCCTGAGCCGAGACCCGGCGGACGAGCACGGCAGTGGGCTGGGGCTTGCGATCGTGAAGAAAATCCTCGACCTGCACGACAGCCAGATATCGGTGCGCTCGCAACAAAACGTCGGCACCACGTTTCGGTTCGAGCTGCCCACCGCCGAGGCGGCCTGACGGGCACACATTCCCGCGCCTGCAGGCATCAAACGATCCCCCAGGTAGCGGTGGAGCGATCCGTTCCTGTTGTCTGGTCTGGCCCTTCGCTTGGATGAGGTGTGCCCACCGACGGATGGTCGTCCCGTCTCTTCGCGACCTGCCAATGACGTCACGTCAACGCGTGACGTAGGATGAACGTAGACCGCCAGGTCCAATTCTGCTTTTGTGCGCCTATGCAAGAAGAGGAGAAACCCTGGGACCCGCTCTCGGCAGATGAGGTGGCGCGCCTGTTCGCGACAGCGTCTTTCCCTTGGTGGATTGCGGGTGGGGTTGCTTTGGAGCTCGCGGTTGGCAAAACCATCAGATCGCATGGCGACATGGATGTACTCATTTTGCGGGCAGATCACCTCGCGGTGCGCGAGCGGCTCGCGGCATG
This sequence comes from Pseudomonadota bacterium, assembly GCA_039028775.1. Lineage (GTDB taxonomy): Bacteria > Pseudomonadota > Gammaproteobacteria > Pseudomonadales > Azotimanducaceae > UBA4421. Next base: position 1,754 of record JBCCHL010000173.1, read on the forward strand.
GGATTGTTGGGCGGTTGATCCCCCAGGTAGCCTGCGGTCGTGGCCGGTTGGGGAGCGGCTGGATTCATCGGTTCACGATGTCTGGTGTCGCTATGCCCGCAATGACAACTGGCGCGTGCAACTGATGATCGATGAGCGCGATGTTGGTGAGTGGGTTTCGCGGCGCGACCGGCGGGTTCGAGCACCACTCGATGCGATCACCAGAACAACTCCAACGGGTATCCGCTATGTCGCGCCGCACCTGCAGCTGTTCTACAAGGCCAAGAACCCCCGCAGCAAAGATGTGTTCGACCTCGAAGCGGTTCTTGCTTCCGGCATCGATCTGAATGTGGCTTGGCTAAGTCAGGCAATTCGCTCCTGTTATGGCGTCCAGCATCCTTGGCTCGAGCGGCTGATCTAATCTCGAAGCGGCTAGATCGCCGGCCAAAGCGCACATAGGGCGCTGCAAGAGGCGCTGAATCACGTCACAAGGCGGTATCCCCCTTCAGCAGGCGCTGTGCGATGGTGCGATTGAGAATTTCATTGGTGCCGTCCGCGACGTTGACGATGCGCAGCGCATGCCACGCTTCGGTGAGTCCCACTTCGTTGGTGAATCCCATCGCACCATGGGTCTGCATGGCCTGATCCACGGCGCGGTAGCCCACCTGCACCGAATAGGCTTTGGTCATCGACAGTTCCTTGATCGCCGGGTGACCCTGGTCCAGCAGCGTAGCGGCGTTGATACCCATCAGGTGGGCGGCGTGCAGCTGGGTAGCGCTCTCGGCGAGCGGGAAGCTGACCCCTTGATAGTGGGCGATCGCGGCGCCGAACGCCTCGCGGGTCTTCGCGTACTCCAGTGCCATCTCGGTGGCCCAGCGACCGTAGCCGACCGCGCGGGCACTGTTGTAGATGCGCCCGAGGGAGACCCCATACAGAGCCGCGGCAAAGCCCTGATTCAGTTCGCCGACAATCTGCCACGGCTCCACATAGAGGTCGTCAAAGGCGAGTTCCGCTTCGTCACCGCCGATGTGACCGAACAGTTTGATGATGCGTTGCACGTCAAATCCGGGGCTGTTGGTCGGCACGATAAACCCGGTGATCCCGCCACGCTTGGCCGCCGCTGCGTCCGCGTCTGTGACCGCAAACACCACACAGTAGTTTGCCACCGGCGCGTTGGTGGTCCAGATCTTGCGGCCGTTGATGCGCCAGCCGTCACCATCGCGAGTGGCACGGGTTTTGATCATGCTGGCGTCGGAGCCGGCGTTGGGCTCGGACAAGCCAAAACACATCGACTCTGTGCCCGCTAAGAGACCGGGCATCACCTGCTCGCGCGCTTGCTCGGATACCTGTTCGAGCAGCTTCGAAGGACCGAATGCCCAGTGCGCAAGCGCGTACAGCATCAGCCAGTTCCGGGCGCCACAGCGATGAAACAGCGCCTCCCAGGCGGCGTAATAGGCCAGATGTCCAAGGCCTCCGCCGCCGAGATGCTCCGGAACACACATCTGATAGAAACCCGCGGCGGCCGAAGCTTGACGCACCTCGGCGATCAGCGCGTTGAGCTCGTCGGAAAAGCGGCCGTCTTCGCGGTACAGGCGGCGGGGTGTTTCGAACAGCGTGGCGTTGTCCGCATGCCTGGGCAGGACCTCGGCTTCGGCAAACGCGACAATGCCGTCGCGGGCGGTGATGACGTCTTCGGGCAGCGGGGTGGCGATGGCGCTCATGGGTCTCACTTGTCATGGTGCTTGGCGATCTCACCATGTTAGCGCGGAGGCGAGAACTTTTTCTATTGCTGCTGCGACATACCTCAAGACTGCCGGATCTCACCGTTCTAGCAGTCATGTTTATCCCATTAGGATCTTTATGGTTCAAAGCCCGCCGCGTGCGGGCTTTTTTTCGCCTGGCTACCCCTGCGGGCTTTTTTTCGCCTGGCTACCCCTGTATGGACCGCGCGCACGTTGGTCTTGACGTATTTTGATCTGACGCCATGGGGGCGCTGTGATACCCTTCCGCGCCGGTTGAGAGAGAGCACCATAGGTCTTATGAGCGACAGTCAGTTTGATTCGATAGAAGATGCCGTTGCGGCCATCGCAGCGGGCGAGATGGTAGTTGTGGTCGATGACGATGATCGCGAAAACGAAGGCGACCTGATCATGGCGGCCAGCAAGGCCACCCCCGAAGCGGTGGCGTTTATGATCCGCCACACCAGCGGGATCCTCTGCGCGCCCCTGTTCGAAGACCTCGCCACCCGGCTGCATCTCGATCCCATGGTCGCGCGCAACGACGCGCCCATGAGCACCGCGTTTACCGTCTCCATCGACTACAAGCAGGGTCTGACCACCGGCATCTCCGCGGAAGAGCGAGCGGCGACGGTACAGGCGTTGACCTCGAACAATATCTCCGCGGATGACTTTGTGCGCCCCGGACATATCTTCCCGCTGGTCGCCCGGCAGGGGGGCACGCTGGTGCGCTCGGGACATACCGAGGCGGGCGTGGATCTCTCGGTGCTGGCGGAACTGCCGCCGGTCAGCCTGTTGGCGGAACTGGTGAACGACGACGGCACCGTGCAACGCCTGCCGCAGCTGATCGAGTTTGCTAAGCAACACCAGCTGAAGATCATCACCATCGCGGATCTGATCGCGCATCGCCAGGTCCGTGAACAGTTGATCGAAAAGAACTACGAATTTGATGTCAAAACCCATATCGGGCCGGCTAAAGGCCACGCCTATCGAACCAAGTTCGAAGACGCCGAACATCTGGCGCTGGTGATTGGCGATATCCGCAGCATGGAGAGCGTGCCGGTGCGCATCCACCGCGAAAAACTGGTGGATGACGTATTTGGCCCGCAGAAGGATCACGATCAGAATCTCATGGATGCCGCACTGGATCGTATGCAGAAGCTCGGCGGCGGGGTCTTGATCTACTTGCGCACGGGCTTTGTCGGCGTTCCCCATGAAGCGTTGGCCAAACAGAGCAAAGAAGAAGAACGGCGCAGCGAGTGGTTGGAAGTAGGTGTCGGCGCGCAGATCATGCGCGATCTCGGGGTGAGCAAATTCATTCTCATCGCCGGACGCGAAGTGGAGTACAAAGGGGTTGGCGGGTTTGGCCTGACCCTGACCTCGACCGAGATTCTCTAACGCCCGGACCCTGGGCGACCGCAGGCCTCGGGCGACCCTATGTCCCTCGGCAGGCGTTAGTGCCACGAAACGCAGCCGGTGGCGAGCGCATGACCTCAGCGCTATACCGATCTCTATCGCAGCGATGAAGCAGGCGCGAACTATGTCGTGCGCCTGCGCGATGCGGTTCCCTGTCCTCTACGACAACAACTGCCCTGGGATTGAAGTGCGGGCTACGCACACCGATCAGTTTGTCTACACTGCCACCGGGACGCGGAGCAGTTTTCTGCGCGATGCCAAAGCCGCGATCAGCGGTCTACGCGCGAGCACCTCGCGGGTGTGGAGGATGTCTTTTGCGCGCCCGCGTTAGTCTGTCATCGTGTTGGGCGTGGACAAGCATACGCATGCCAGCCCTTCGGGCGCCCGTGCATGATGCGCAGGCTACGCCACCAGCAAGGAGGGATAATCCCGCTCGATGAACGGCCGCAGCTCCGTCAGGGTCTCGTGCATGGCCGTGACCGCGTGGTCGATGTCCGCCGCCTCCATGCCGGTGCTCGTGCAGTACATCAGGCGCGAAGCCGATGCCACGCCGCGGCGCAACATGCCCAGGTGCAACAGACCGGTCATCTCACCGGCGTCAAACATCGCGTCGATCGAGTCGCGGGCGTCGTTGATGGGTCCGCGACTGAAACTGACGTTGCTGAGCGAGCCGTACCCGAGCATCTGGGCCCGCACGCCCGCCTGGGCAAAGGCCTGATCGAGACCCTCGCGCAGGCTGGCCCCCAATCGATTGACGTGGGCGACGGCGTTGGCGTCGTAGTTGCGCATGGCCGCGAGGCCAGCCGCCATCGTCAGGGCATTGCCACTGAAAGTAGAGGCATGCATGACCGGCCGTTTCTGGGTCGGGTTGAAGAGTTGCATCAGCTCCCGTTTGCCGCCGATCCCGCCCACCGGTAACCCACCGCCGATGATCTTGCCCATACAGGTGAGATCCGGTGTCACGCCGAGCTGTTGCTGGGCACCGCCCAGCCCCAGGCGCAGGGTGATCACTTCGTCGAAGATGAGCACGATCCCGTGCTGGTCCGCGCCGTCGCGTAAGGCCTGCAGGAACTCCGGCGTGGCCGGCACCATGCCCATGCTGCCGAGCATCGGCTCGACGATGATCGCGGCGATGTCCGCGCCGTGTTGCGCGATCAGATCCAGCGCCTGCTGGGGTGCGTTGTAGGGACAGATGATCGTGTCATCCAGCACGCTCGCCGGAAAGCTGTCATCCACCGGGGTGGCCGTGGGCGCGGCCACCTTGCCGCGGGTTTGCGGGAGCGGCACGAGACTGACTTCGGCCAGTTCGTAAGAGCCGTGGTAGCCGCCTTCCATCTTCATGATCTTGTCCCGACCGGTTGCTGCCCGCGCGCAGCGGATCGCCATCAGCGTGCCCTCCGTGCCGGAACTGGTGAAGCGCAATTGTTCTATGCCGGGGATCCGGCTGGCGATCAGCTCTGCCAGCGCGATCTGGTCGTCGTTGGGCGCGGCATAGGCCGAACCTTTAGCGACCTGTGCCTGCACCGATGTAACCACGTCCGCATGCGCGTGGCCGTGTATCAGCGAGGTGAAGTTGTTCATGAAATCGAGCACTTCGTTGCCATCCACGTCGACCATCCGTGGGCCCTGGGCGGACTCGATCACCAGCGGATAGGGGTGGTAGTGGGCGCTGGAGCGGGTATCACCGCCTGGGAACACCTCCTGGGCGCGATGGGCCAAGCGCTCCGAGGTGGGTGAAAACACTCGGTAGCGAGCTACCAATGGATGTTCGTCGTTCATTTCTGCCTTCCTGTTCCCATCTTTGCCTGCCGCCGCATTGTGACGCGGATGCGCAAGGCCCGGCAAGTTGGGCGGAAGCGCCGGTGCACGTTTGGGTCGAACGCGGATGCTCGAAGCTTGCGGGAGTGGCAAAACGCCTCAACAAACGAGAGAATCAAGGGCGAGCAAGCGTGGACAGTGGAACGTGGCCAAGAAGGCGAAAGCAAAGCCCCAACAAGTTGAGGTAGAGAACGTTAACCATCCGGGGCAGATCACCCGGGTCGATGCGACCAAGTACCAGGCCGTGCGCACCGCACTGCTGGCCGTTCTGCCGAGCGACCCCCCGGGTCTCACCCAGCGCGAGATGATCGATGCGACTGCGCAGCGCGTAGATCAGGCGCTGTTCCCCGGCGGCGCCAAAGCGGGCTGGTGGGTCAAGACCGTGCAACTCGACCTCGAAGCCAAGGGTGTCATGCGGCGCGAAGCGAGCAAGCCGCTACGCTGGTATCGCCTGGAATAGTCTCAGCGCCTGGCAGAGCAGGGCTGGGTAGAGTGGGGCCTGCGCGCCATGGGATGGGGCCGGTGTGATGATCAACCCTGGAATCTCCGAAAAAAATGACGCCGCCGTGATTTTTTCGTGAGAAGTATTGTGGATTATCCGTAGTTCAATAACCAAAACTACGGGAAGAGTCCGTCATGAAAACGTTCGTTCTGCGCGCTGCGCTGCTCTCTATCGGTCTGCTGGCGTTGCCCGCACATGCCGTCGATATGACGATACGCATCGTCAATCTCACCAATGGGATCTACTACACGCCTTTCCTGGTCGCCGCCCACCCGGCGGACACCGCGCTGTTCAGCACCGGCGAGGCGGCGAGCCCCGAGCTGCAGGCGATGGCCGAAGGCGGTGACATCGCCGGTCTGGTCACGTTGCTCGGGACGTTGGATGCCACGGTGGTGGAAAATCCTGCCGGCGGTCTGCTGGGTCCGACCGAGAGCACGACGACCAATCTCAACACCGATGACACCGAAAATGTGTTGCTCAGTATTGTCGCGATGCTGTTGCCGACCAACGATGCATTTATGGGATTGAATGCGATCAGCATCCCCACCGAGCCGGGTACTTACACCTACAACGTCCCGGCCTATGACGCGGGTACCGAAGCGAACGACGAAATTGTCAACGGTGGTGGGATGCCCGGGGTTGCGGGTATCCCGGCTGCTCCGGGCGGTTCCGGTACGGGTGCTTCCGGCGCCGCTGGTGTAGACACCAACACCACGGTCCACATTCACCGCGGCGCACTGGGGGATACCGACCCTGCCGGCGGGGTGAGCGATCTGGATGCCACCGTACACCGCTGGCTGAACCCGGTCGCTCGCGTGATCGTGACGGTCAACTAGGGGGTTTTCGCATGAGACTTGTATTTAGTTTGGCGAGCCTTGCGCTGCTCACCGCCTGTGGCGGGGGTGGCAGCAGCTCGAACAGCGGTTTCCCGGCAGCGGATGCACCGGTTGTGACCGCCGAATTTGTGGTGACCGTGACCAACTTGACCAACGCGCAGCCGCTCTCGCCCGTGGCGCTGATCGGCCACGATGGCAGTCAGCAGATATTTACCCTCGGTGCGCCTGCGTCTGCCGGCCTCGAAGTGTTGGCCGAAGGTGGCGACAACAGTGAACTGCTCGCCGCGTTCGATGGCATGGCCAGCGTGTTCCTGACCCGTGGCGGTGCCGCACCCATCGGTCCCGGCGGTTCGGAGAGTTTCAGCATCACGGTGAACGACGTAACCCGTGCGGACCTTGCCCTTTCGATCGCGACGATGCTGGTCAATACCAACGATGCGATCACCGCGGTCAACAACATGGACGTGAGCGATCTGGCGGCGGGTGAGCGGATGAGTGTGCGCACCATCGCCTACGATGCCGGGACCGAAGCGGATACCGAAGGGCCGGGCACCATTCCCGGACCGGCGGACGGCGGCGAAGGCTTCAACGAAGCACGCGACGATGAGGTGGACCGTGTGTCGATGCACCCCGGCGTACTCAGTGCGATGGACGGGCTGGTGACTTCGGTGCTGACCGAACAGCACCGTTTCGATAATCCGGTCGCGCAGGTGGTGATCGAACGCGTCAACTGAGGCTTCATAGCGGTGTCCGGCGACGACGGGCGCCGCTGCAGCTTTCGCAAGTCTTCGCAGTGGCGCCTCCTCCTCCCCCGAGCGCTGCGCCACTGCGCTCTCCCACCCGGTGGGGTCGATCGGCCTCACCGGGTTATCTTCATCACGCTGTGATCTGGAGGAGCGCCCGATGGCATGCGGGATGGAGTCTTGCTATTCGTTAGCCTGGGCTGATCTGACTCGCAAAGTTCACGATATGCGTTGGTAAGTATACCCCGGGGGGGTATACTTAGCTTTCGTTCACTCGACGCGATACGCCGTGATCAACCGCCGACGCTGGCTCTCCCACATCGCCGCTGGCAGCGTGCTTTCCCTGCCCGCGCGCATGGCCCTGTCCGACCCATGTGGGGGTGCGGGTCCAACAGCTGGCAAGGGGATTCACGATTGGCCCGAGCAGGTCTTCGACC